>DASTCK010000025.1:0-51841 GCA_035711225.1 Casimicrobiaceae bacterium | reverse complement strand
CGACGTGCGGAGCGAGCGCCGGGCACGCCTCGCGCATCTGCTGCGGCTTGACGGCGAGCACGACGATCGTCGCGCCGGCGAACGCGTCGGCGACGGGCGCCGCGAACGTCCGAGCCCCCGAGTAGAGCGATGCGAGACGCGCGCGCTGCTCGTCCACCGGATCGACGAACACGATGTCCCGCGCATGGCGTCCGCGCGCGATCAGCCCGCCCGCGATCGCGGTGGCCATGTTGCCGGCGCCGAGGAAGGTGATGGACATGGGGGCAGCGATGGGCGATGGGCGGCGGAGGACGGGCGATAGGCGATGGGCGATAGGCGATAGGAAAACCCGCGGGCGCAGAACATTTCGGGGCGGAAGAAGACGCGTGGCCCCCGCGCGCCGCCATCCTATCGCCTATCGCCTATCGCCTATCGCCTATCGCCTATCGCCCATCGCCTATCGCCCATCGCCTATCGCCGCCTTAGTCCTTTCGCCGAACAACGCCGTCCCCACCCGGACCTCCGTCGCGCCCTCGGCGATCGCGGCCTCGAGATCCGCGGTCATTCCCATCGACAGCACCGGCAGGTCGAGGCCCGCCCGCCGCGCGTCGTCCCGGCAGCGCGCGAGCCGCCCGAATTGAGCGCGCTGGACCGCGATGTCGCCGGTCGGCGCCGCGATGCCCATGAACCCGGCCAGCTTCAGCCGGGGAAGCGCCGCCACCTGTCGCGCCAGCGCCACTGCGCCGTCCGGCGTCACCCCGCTCTTCGACGCCTCGCCGCTGATGTTGACCTGCACGAGCACCTCGAGCGGAGGCGCGGAGGC
The DNA here is from genome assembly GCA_035711225.1 of Casimicrobiaceae bacterium. GTDB lineage: Bacteria > Pseudomonadota > Gammaproteobacteria > Burkholderiales > Casimicrobiaceae > VBCG01. The sequence continues at coordinate 51,039 of DASTCK010000025.1, read as the reverse complement.
CGGTCGCGCCGCGGACAGCCGCTCGGCGATCTTCAGCCGGTCGACCGTTTCCACGGCGTCGAACACCTCCGCGGCGAGGCCCGCCTTGTTGCTCTGCAACGGCCCGATCAGCCGCCATTCGATGCCCTCGAGGCCGGCGAGCGCCGCGCGCTTGGCCGCCGCCTCCTGCACGTAGTTCTCCCCGAACGCGCGCTGGCCCAGCGCCCAGGCCTCGCGGACCGCCTCGGCGGGCCGGGTCTTCGACACGGCCACCAGCCGCACCGACGACGGCGCCCGCCCGGCGGCCCGGGCCGCCCGGGCGATGCGGTCGCGCGCGTCTTGCCACGCCTTCTCGTCGAGGCCCATAATCGGATGACGTTGGCATCGCGCCGACGGACGGCACGTTTCCTGCTTGCGCGTTGCTGCTGCGGTGCGTTCCCGCCGCTTCGCCGCGCGATTATAGGGCCCGTCGCATGGACATCACCGAGCTCCTCGCCTTCGCGGTCAAGAACAAGGCGTCCGACCTGCACCTGTCGTCGGGCCTGCCTCCGATGATCCGCGTCCACGGCGACATCCGGCGCATCAACCTGCCGCCGATGGAGCACGACGACGTGCACGCCATGGTGTACGACATCATGAGCGACGCGCAGCGGAAGATGTACGAGGAGACGCTGGAGTGCGACTTCAGCTTCGCGGTCCCCAACCTCGCGCGCTTCCGCGTCAACGCGTTCAACCAGCAGCGCGGCGCGTCGGCCGCGTTCCGGACGATTCCCTCGAAGGTGCTGTCGCTCGAGGAGCTCAACGCGCCGAAGTCGTTCGCCGAGCTCACGATGCGCCCCCGCGGCCTGATCCTCGTCACCGGCCCCACCGGCTCGGGCAAGTCGACCACGCTCGCCGCGATGGTCAACCACGTGAACGAGAACGAGTACGGCCACGTGCTGACGATCGAGGACCCGATCGAGTTCCTGCACGAGTCGAAGAAGTGCCTGATCAACCAGCGCGAGGTCGGGCCGCACACGCTGTCGTTCAGCAACGCGCTGCGCAGCGCGTTGCGCGAGGACCCCGACTACATCCTGGTCGGCGAGATGCGCGACCTCGAGACGATCCGGCTCGCGCTGACCGCCGCGGAGACGGGCCACCTGGTGTTCGCGACGCTGCACACGAGCTCGGCGGCCAAGACCGTCGACCGCATCATCGACGTGTTCCCGGCGGCCGAGAAGGACATGGTCCGGGCGATGCTGTCGGAGTCGATCGTCGCCGTGATCTCGCAGACGCTGCTCAAGACCAAGGACGGCCAGGGCCGCGTCGCGGCGCACGAGATCATGGTCGGCACGCCCGCGATCCGCAACCTGATCCGCGAGAACAAGGTCGCCCAGATGTACTCGGCGATCCAGACGTCGCAGGCGGTCGGGATGCAGACCCTCGACCAGTGCCTGGTCGAGATGGTCCGCCGCAACCAGGTCAGCGCCGCCGAAGCGCGCATGCGCGCGGTGAACAAGGAGCTGTTCGGCGGCTGACGCCGGCGCCCCGCCTCCGAGGACGACGATGGAACGCGAACGCGCCACCAAGTTCATCCACGAGCTGCTCGACCTGCTGGTCAAGCAGAAGGGCTCCGACCTGTTCATCACGGCGGACTTCCCGCCGGCGATCAAGGTCGACGGCAAGATCACGCCGGTGTCGAAGTCGTCGCTCACGCCGCAGCACACGATCGAGCTCGTGCGCAGCGTGATGAACGACAAGCAGGCGTCCGAGTTCGAGTCGACCAAGGAGTGCAACTTCGCGATCAGCCCGCCGGGCATCGGCCGCTTCCGCGTCAACGCGTTCGTCCAGCAGGCGCGAGTGGGCATGGTGCTGCGGACGATCAACACCTCGATCCCGAAGTTCGAGGAGCTGGGGCTCCCGCCGGTGCTGCGCGACGTGATCATGAGCAAGCGCGGCATCATGCTGTTCGTCGGCGCGACCGGCAGCGGCAAGTCGACGTCGATGGCGGCGCTGCTCGGCTACCGCAACGAGAACAGCTTCGGCCACATCATCACGATCGAGGACCCGATCGAGTTCGTCCACATGCACCACAACTGCATCATCACGCAGCGCGAGGTGGGCGTGGACACCGACGGCTGGCACATCGCGCTCAAGAACACGCTGCGCCAGGCGCCCGACGTGATCCTGATCGGCGAGATCCGCGAGCGGGAGACGATGGACTACGCGATCGCGTTCGCCGAGACCGGCCACCTGTGCCTCGCGACGCTGCACGCGAACAGCACGAACCAGGCGCTCGACCGCATCATCAACTTCTTCCCCGAGGAGCGGCGCAGCCAGCTCCTGATGGACCTGTCGCTCAACGTGCGCGCGTTCGTCGCGCAGCGCCTGATCCCGCGGCGCGACGGCAAGGGCCGCGTGCCCGCCGTCGAGGTGATGCTGACTTCGCCGCTGATCTCCGACCTGATCTTCAAGGGCGACGTCGGCGGGATCAAGGACATCATGAAGCGCAGCCGCGAGCTCGGCATGCAGACCTTCGACCAGTCGCTGTTCGACCTCTACGAGGCCGGCCTCATCAGCTACGAGGACGCGCTGCGCAACGCCGACTCGCTCAACGACCTGCGCCTCACGATCAAGCTCGAAGGCAAGGAGGCCAAGAACCGCAACGTGTTCTCGGGCCTCGGCAACCTCGACATCGTGCCGGATGCGTCGACCCCCGCCTCGGGGACCGTGGTCAGGTGACCGCCGGCAGCGACCCCGTGGCGTCGGCGGGGTCGCACAGCGGGGCCAAGCCGACTGCCTGCCCGTCGAGGGCGATCCACGCCGGTGAATGCGCCACCTCGGGCGACGCCGGCGCTGCAATCGGCGGCCAACGGGCTCCCGGCTACTGAACACCCAGGAACCGCGACACGCGGACCGGCACCCCGGGCTTCTGCAGGTCCTGCGCGCGCTGTTGCAGCGCCCGGTCGGCGACGGTCATGCGCGAGCGCAGCCGCACGTACTCGGCCCACGACTCGATGATGTAGCGCTCGACGAAGCGCCCCTCGGTCTCGAGGTCGCGGAACACGCGCCAGCTCGTCGCGCCGTTGCGCTGGCGCGTCGGGCCGACCTTCGCGATCGCGCGCAGGAATTCCTCGCGGTCGGCGGCGTCGACCTGGTACTCGATCTGAATCAGCACCGGGCCGTCGTCGGGCTCCGGCTCCGCGGCGAGCGCGAGCGCGGGCAGCTCGCTCCCCGGCGTGACGTCGGCCTCGCTGCCCATGCGCACGCGGACATCGCGCACCAGCATGATCAGCACGAACAGCATGACCGCCGACACCGCGATCGCCACGCGCGTGTCGCTCCACGACGCGACGACGCCCCACGCGGGACTTCCGAGCGCGAGGCAGGCCTGCACCGCCACGAGGTTCATCGCGACGGCGCGCGCACGCACCCAGCCGGGGACCGAGCTCTGCGTGCCCGCCGAGAGGCTCGCGTGCACGGTGACCCAGGCGGCCCCCGAAAAGAACGTGCCGGCGGCCGCGAGCGCCGTCCAGGTCGACGACGCGATCAGCAGCGACGCCATCGCCCACAGCACCGTGCCCGCGTAGACGACCCGGTTGAGCGAGCGCTGCCGCAGCTGGTGCGGGATCGAGACCGCGCCGGCGACCGCGCCGATGCCGAACATGCCGAACAGGAACCCGTAGCCGCCGGCGCCCAGGCCGAGCTGGTCGCGCGCGATGACCGGCAGGAGCGCCCACAGCGCCGAGGCGCACGCGGTGAACGCGAGCGTGCGCAGGATGAACGCGCGCAGCGACGGCGAATGGCGTGCGTACCGGAGCCCGATCTGCACGCCCGACAGCAATCGCTCGGGGACGCCGGGCAGCACGCTCTCGCGCGGCTTGAGCGTGCGCACGGCGACGGTCATGATGCCGAAGAACGCCGCGCTCGCGATCAGCGCGCTGCCGCTGCCGAGCCACGCGGTGACGGCGCCCGCCAACGCCGGCCCGATGGCGCGCGAGACGTTGAACGCCACGGCGTTGAGCGACACCGCCTGCGACAGCTCGGCGCGCGACACCAGGTCGTTGACGCTCGCCTGTTGCGCGGGCTGGTAGAACGCGAATCCCGCGCCGACCAGGAAGGTGAGCGCCAGCAGCAACGCGGGCCCGACCCAGCCGGCGATCGTCAGCACGCCGAGGAGCGCCGTCGCGGCGATCAGCACCGCCTGCGTCGCCAGGATCACCTTGCGGCGGTCGACGATGTCGGCCATCGCGCCGCCGACGAGCCCGAAGACAAGCGCCGGTGCCGTGCTCGCCGTCTGCACGAGCGCGACCATCACCGGGGAGGTCGACAGCGTCGCCATCAGCCACGCGGCCACCGTCGTCTGCATCGTGTAGCCGAGCGCGGTCCCGATGGCGCCCGCGTAGAAGACGCGAAACGCCTTGTGGCGCAGCGGCGACTGGCTGAGGTACTCGGGGCGCTTCACCAGGAGTCAGGCGTCAGAAGTCAGATGACAGTCGCGTCCCGTCACCCGGGGCCGCGCTTCGAGCGCGGGCGGACGATCCAGTCGCTTGTAGGATACCTGCCCTCGCCCCGATCAGCGCGACGGCTTGCGGTCGATGGCGTGCTCACCGCGGGTAGAATGTCGCATGCGCGGTGAGTCCCTCTCGTTTCGTCGAGCGCTCGCCGCGACTCGCGTCGCGCCAGGCGACGCGACGCCACCGTCATCGGACCTCCTGATTCCCGGCTCCTGATGCACCCCACCGCCATCACGCTGCACCAGGCCTCGCGCGTGCTGGAGATCGCGTTCGACGACGGCCGCGCGTTCCGGCTCCCCTACGAGTACCTGCGCGTCTACTCGCCGTCCGCCGAGGTGCGCGGCCACGGGCCTGGGCAGGAGACGCTGCAGGTCGGCAAGCGCGAGGTGGAGATCGCCGAGGTCGAGGCGGTCGGGCACTACGCGATCCGGCCGAAGTTCTCCGACGGGCACGAGAGCGGCATCTACTCGTGGGACTACCTGTACGACCTCGGCGAGCGCCACGCCGAGCTGTGGAAGCGCTACCTCGACCGGCTCGCGCAGGCCGGCGCGACGCGCGAGAAGGCGTGAGGACGCAGTGAACAAGCTCCTCGCGCTCGGCCTGGGCACCGTGTGCGTCGTCGCGGCCGTCCTTCTCTTCATGAACGGCTACACGACCGCCGGGATCGTCGCGCTCGTGGTGGGGGGCGCGTTCGACCTCCTGTTCGTCAAGGCGCTCGGCGACGAGCGGCGCAATCCATGAGCGACGAGCCGGTCGACTTCGGCTACGAGCGCGTCGCGCCCGACGAGAAGTCGCGCCGCGTGCGCGGCGTGTTCGAGTCGGTCGCGCGCCGCTACGACATCATGAACGACCTGATGTCCGGCGGCCTCCACCGGCTGTGGAAGCGCTACGCGGTCGGCGCGGCCGCCGTCCGCCCGGGCGCGCGCGTCCTCGATCTCGCCGGCGGCACCGGCGATCTCGCGCGACTGTTCGCCGACGCTGCCGGCCCGACCGGGCGGGTCGTCCTGACCGACATCAACGGCGCGATGCTCGCGGAGGGTCGCGACAAGCTGATCGACCGCGGCCTCGCTCTCGACGTCGTGCAATGCGACGCGGAGCGGCTGCCGTTCCGCGACGGCGCGTTCGACGTCGTGTCGATCGGGTTCGGGCTGCGCAACGTGACGCGCAAGGAGAACGCGCTCGCCGAGATGCGCCGCGTCCTCGCGCCGGGCGGCGTCGCGGTGGTCCTCGAGTTCTCGAAGGTCGCCGCGCCGCTCGCGCCGGCGTACGACTGGTACTCGTTCTCGGTGCTGCCGCGCCTCGGGAGGCTGGTCGCCGGCGACGAAGCGAGCTATCGTTACCTCGCGGAATCGATCCGCATGCATCCCGACCAGGAAGCGCTGAAGGCGATGATGGAACAGGCGGGCTTCGAGTCGGTCGAATACCACAACCTCACCGCCGGCGTGGTCGCGTTGCACGTGGGGCGCGTCTACTGACGCGCCGCCGCGCGCCGGCCGGGGCCTTACGCACCCGCGGCCGTCGCGGCGCGGGTTCATCGAACACCAGCTGGAGATCGCTCGTGAACCACCGTCTCGCCGTTGGACTCGCCGTCGCCGCCCTGGCCGCCTTCGTGGCCGCGGATCTCGCCGACGCCCGCCGCCTGTCGGGCGGTCGCAGCCTTGGCGTGCAGCGCCCGGGCTCGACCCCGACGCAACCCGCCACGCCGCCGTCGCAGGCCGGCGCGCCGGCGGGCGGCACCGCCACCAACGCCGCCCCGGCGACACCGCCGGGCGCCGGTCCCGCCAGCAATCCGGTCATGCCGCCCAATGCCGCCGCGACCTCGGCGCCGCGGCCGACGGGCGCCGCCGCGGCGCCCGCGTCGGCCCGCTCGAGCTGGCTCGGCCCGGTCGCCGGGCTGGCCGCCGGGCTCGGGCTGGCGGCGCTCGCCGCGCACCTGGGCTTCTCCGAGGAGCTCATGAGCCTCCTGCTGATCGGCCTCCTCGTGATGGCGGCCGTCGTCGTCGCGCGGCTCGTGCTGTCGCGGCGCACCCCGATGCGCGCCGCGATGCCCTATGCCGGGGCGGGCGCCGGGCTCGGCACGACGCCCGGAGGTTACGAGACGCAGGCTCCGCCGCCGGCGCGGATCGAGCCGACCGTCGCTCACACGGGCAGCGCGCCGATGCGCGGATCGGTGCCGGCCGGCTTCGATGCGGCCGGCTTCGCCCGCGAAGCGCGCAAGCAGTTCCTGGCCGTCCAGGCAGCCCATGACCGGCATGACGCGAAGGCGCTCGCCGAGGTGATGACCCCCGAGCTCCACCGGGAGATCGTCCGCGAGATGGACGCGAGCGGGGCCGCGCGCCCGACCGAGATCGTCGAGGTCGACGCCGAGGTCGTGGACGTCGCGACCGAGCGCGACAGGCATTGGGTGAGCGTCCGCTTTGCCGGCACCGCCCGGGAAGGCGGCGTCCTCGAGCCGTTCGACGAGGTGTGGAACCTGGTGAAGCCCGTCGACGGGACGACCGGCTGGCTGATCGCCGGCATCCAGCAGCAAGTGATGCCTTCGTGACCGGGCGGGCCCGCACGCCCGGGTCGCTGGCCGCGCGCGCGGCCAACCGCGCGCTGGCCGGCGAGGCGTGGGCGCGCGACCAGCTCGCGGTGCACGCCGGGCAGTCGTTCGCCGTCGTGTCCGGTCCGCTCGAGGCGGCATTCCTGATCGGCGCCGACGGCACGTTCGCCCCCGCCCCGCGCGACGCCGACGTGGCGCTGCGCCTGAAGGTCTCGCCGCTGGCGCTGCCGGCGGTGGCGGCGGACCCCTCCCGCTTCCGGCAGGACGTCCGCGCCGAAGGCGACGCAGCGCTCGCCGCCACGCTCGAGGCGATCGCGCAGACGGCGCCATGGTTCGTCGAGCGCGCCTTCGCCGCCGTGTTCGGGCCGATCGCCGGCCAAGCGCTCGCCGACGCCGGCCGCACGCTGCTCGCGATCCCGGCCGCGCTCTCGGGCCACGCGGCGGCGAGCCTCGGTCAATTCGCCGGCGAGGCGGACCTGGTCGCGCAGCGTCACGACGTCGATGCGTTCTCGCGCGAGGTCGCCGCGCTCGACGCGCGGGTGGAGTCGCTGGCGGCACGCGTCGCGGCGCTCGCCGGCGGCGTTGAACGGAGTCGTCGGCCGAAGGTAACGTAGCGGGTCCCCGAGGGTCGTCGCCCCCGGACCCGCATGTCGAACGCCCCGACGCTAGCCAAGTTCAGCCGGCCGCGACTCTACGCGGTCGTCAAGCGCGACCGCCTGTTCCGCGCGCTCGACGAGGCGCGCGCCCACCCGATCGTCTTCATCGCCGGGCCGCCCGGCGCCGGCAAGTCGACGCTCGTCGCGAGCTACCTCGAGTCGCGGCGCGCGCCGGGCCTGTGGTTCCAGGCGGACATCGGCGACAGCGATCCCGCGACGTTCTTCCACTACGTCGGCATCGCCGCCGCCACGCTCGGCGGCGCGCGCGGCGCGCGCAAGGCGTCCGCGCTCCCGCGCTGGAACCCGGGGTACGCGAACGACCTCGCGGCGTTCACGCGGCGCTTCATGCGCGAGTTCTACGCACTGTTCCCGTCGGGCTCGATCTTCGTCGTGGACAATTTCCACGAGGCGGCCGGCGCGCCGGAGTGGCGGGCGGCGTTCTCCGATGCGCTGGGCGAGCTGCCGGCGGGCGTCAACATGATGATCCTGTCGCGCGCCGAGCCGCCGCCGGAGATGAGCCGGCTCCTCGCGTCGCAGGCGATGGTCCGCCTCGGCTGGGAGTCGCTGCGCTTCACCGCCGCGGAGGCGGCGGACGTCGTCGGCCGGGTGGGCGAGACGCCCGCGATCGTCGAGGCGATCCACCGCGCGAGCGACGGGTGGGCCGCGGGGCTCGTGCTGATGCGCGAGCACCTGTCGCGCCTCACGATCGCCGACGCGCAACCGCTCCGCGATACCTCGGCGCTCGACGACAGCCGCGAGTCGGTGTTCGCGTACTTCACCGGCGAGATCTTCGCGCGCGCGCGGCCCGAGAACCGCCGCACGCTGATGCTCGCGGCGTTGCTGCCTTCGGTGACGGCCGAGGACGCGCAGGCGCTGTCGGGCAATCCCGAGGCGCAGCGCCTGCTCGAGCACCTGTACCGCCGTCACCTCTTCGTCGATCGCCGGCGCGCGGGCGAGCGCAACGTCTACCACTTCCACGGGCTGTTCCGCGAGTTCCTGCTCGCCGAGGGGCGCGCGCGCCTGCCCGAGGAGGAGCGCCGCGCCGCGCTCGCCGGCGCGGCGCGGATGCTCGTCGACCGCGGCGACGTCGACGCGGCGGCCGCGATCTACCGCGAGGCCGGGGCGTGGAACGACCTCGCCGCGCTCGCGCGCGACCAGTCGGTGCGCCTGATCGGCGAAGGGCGGCACGAGCGGCTGCGCGACTGGATCGTCGCGCTGCCGCCCGCGCTTCGCGACGACGACCCGGCGCTCGTGTACGCGCTCGCCGTCACGCACGTCTACGGAGATCCGACGCTCGCGAAGTCCCTGCTCGCACGCGCGCACGACGCGTTCGCCGCGGCGGGCGACGTCCGCGGCGCGATGCTGGCCGCCGCGGCGTCGATCGACTGCCACTACCACGAGTGGGCCGACTTCGCGCCGCTCGACCGCTGGATCGGCGTGCTCGAGCGGGGGCTCGCCTCGGGCGAGCCGCTGCGCTCGCCGGCCGAGGAGCTCCGCGTGCGCGCGAGCCTGCTGCTCGCGATCCTGTTCCGCCAGCCCGCGCATCCGGAGCTCGCCGCGCACGCGCACGCGGTGGCGAGCCTGCTGGCGAGCGACGCGATCGCCGCCGCGCCGGTGAACGTGCGCCTGTCGGCCGCCTCGGTGCTGTTCAACTACTACAACTGGGCCACCAAGGGCGAGTCGGCGGACGCGCTCATCGCGCTCGCGCTGCCGTGGCTCGACGACCCGCAGGCGACGCCGCTCAACCGCGTCTGGTTCCTCGTCCACCTCGCGTTCCACGAGCAGATCACGCGCCAGTACGCGAAGGCGCGCAAGCGCATGGCCGAGGCGGAGGCGATCGCGCGCGAGCACGGCCTGTCGTCGGTGCTCTTCGAGATCTACCACGCTGACGTGAGCGCCGCCTCGGCCGCGCGGGACCTCGCCGGCGCCGAGGCCGCGCTCGAGAAGCTCCGCTCGGTGCTCAACCCGGCGCGCCGGATGGACGTCGCCTATTTCCGCCACCAGGAGGCGATCCTCCTGCTGATCAACGGACGGGCGAACGAGTCCGCGGAGAAGTCGCGCGTCGCGGTCGAGATCGCGCGCGAGGTCGGCATGCCGGCGATGCAGGTCCCGCACCTGATGATGCTCGGCGCGCATGCACTGGTCGCCGCGGGCCGTCGGGACGAGGCGCTCGCGCGCTACGACGAGGCTCTCGCGCAGGCGGCGCCGGTGGACCGGCGCAGCTTCTCGTTCCACCGCGACCTCGCGCGCGCCCATTTCGCGCTCGAGGCGGGCGACGAGGCGGCGGCGATCGCTATCCTTCGCACCCTGTTCGCGGCCTGCCGCGAGGCGAAGTTCTACGGCTTCATGCGGCAGACGCCGCACGGCGTGTCGAGGCTCGTGGCGCTCGCGCTCGGGCGCGGCATCGAGCCCGACTACACGCGCACGCTGGTGCGGCTGCGCCAGCTTCCGGCGCCTTCCCCCGACCTCGTCGACTGGCCGTGGCCGCTCGCGATCCGCACGTTCGGCCGCTTCGAGCTGCTGCGCCACGGTGAGCCGGTCGTCTCGCGCGGCAAGGCGCAGAAGAAGCCGCTCGAGCTCCTGAAGGCGCTGGTGGCGCACGGGGGGCGCCGCGTCGACACCGCGATGCTGACCGCGCTCCTGTGGCCGGAGGCCGAGGGCGACGATGCGAAGGCGTCGTTCGACAGCACGCTCTACCGGCTTCGCAAGCTGGTCGACGTGGACGGCGCGATCCAGCTCTCGGAAGGCAAGCTCACGCTCGACCCCGCGCTCGTGTGGGTCGACGCGCTGGCGCTCGACGCGATCCTCGACGACGGCACGCTGCCGGCGACGCGCGCGCTCGCGCTCGCTCGCGGCGACTTCCTCGCCGACGAGGCGACGCTGCCGTGGGCAGCGCGCGCCCGCGATCGGCTGAAGACGCGGCTCGTCCGCGCCGTGACCGCCGAGGCCGAGGCCTGCGAGGCCCGCGGCGACTATGCGGGCGCGCGAGCGCTGTACGAGGCGGTGCTCGAGCGCGACAACCTCGCCGAAGCGGTCTACCGGCGGCTCATGGTCTGCCAGCGCGAGCTCGGCGACGCGGCGGGCGCGATGCTCACCTACCGCCGCTGCCGGGAGCTCCTGTCGATCGTCCTCGGCCGCGCTCCCGCCGCGGAGACCGAGGCGGTCCGCCGCACCCTCGCGACCCTCTGACCACGGCGTCGCACCCTCGGGCCCCTCGTCGCGGGGACCGGCCGCAGCCTGCGTCAGCCCGCGGTCAGCGATCCGTCAGTCGTCCGAAAGTCGGTCGCGCGTCTTGCCGCCGCCACGCTGCCGCGGCGTCAGGTCGGCCGATAGCATAAATAAATCAATGATTTATCGGATCCGAGCGCCACGCGAATCTTCGCCCCCGATCGGTGAGCGATCCGCCAGACGCTGCGCTGCACCATGCGGCCCGTTCACCGATCGCCTGCCACGAAAGACCGCCATGAACAGCTATGTCGAAGCCCATCCCGAGCGCCACCTGCCGACCGTCCCCTCGATGGGGATGCCGGCCGAGCGCTGGACGCCGCTCGCCTGGACGCCGTTCCAGGTGCGCCACGCCCCCGACGCCGAAACGGCCGCCAACGCCGTCGCGCTGTCCGTCCACCGCGCCCGCGAGGTGCTCGCGCGCCGGCTCGGCGTGACGGTGCCGGTGCGCGTGCTGGTCGTCGACGGCCCGTGCATCGGCGCCCGCTCGCTGCGTCCCGAGTCGACGCTGTGGATCCCCGCCGAGCCCTGCCCGGGCTGGCGCGAGCTCGCGCGCATGCTGGACGACCGTCTGCCGCAGCGCTCGCGCCTGCTGCTCCGCAAGTCGATGGGGCGCGCCGCCGGTCCCCTCGACCTGTCGCCGATCGCGCACACGTTCGCGATCGACGCCTATGCCGCTGCGCTCGCCTCGGCGGCCGGCAGCGCGTTCCCGCGCCGCTGGATCGCCAATGCATTCGGCGCCTACGCGAGGATCGTCACGCTGGCGGAAGCCGATCCGGACGCGCTCGCCGTGCAGGCGCACCTCGCCGAGACGGTCGGCGCGGCGCTGCCTCCGTCGTACGCGCTCGCCGACGCCGGCGTGCGCGACGTGGTCGAGCGCATCGAAGCGACGCGCGATGCCGTGCACGCCTACGCCCGGCGTGGCGCCGAGCCGCTCGCGCGCTTCCTGCGCGTGTTCCCGGCGGGCATGGCGCCGCGGACCGACGGAGAGCTCGCGCGGCTGGTGATGCGCGAGCTCGGCGACGCGGCGTTCCTGCCGACGATCGAAGCCCTGGCGGCGTGAGGCGGCCATGAGACCCACGCTGGGAAGACTGGTGGCCGAGCTGTCGTTCGCGCTCGTCGCGATCTTCGTGGTGGCGTTCGCCGCCTCGGGCCTCGCGATCGCTGCGCCGTGCGACGTGCTCGACGCGATCGACGTCGACGTCGCGCGCGCCATCGCGATGGCGCTGTCGTCGACCGCGTGAGCGCGTCGACATCCAACACCGAAGGAGGAGCAACGATGTTCAACCGTGTCTCGACGTTCATCGTCACGGTGGCGACCGGCGCGCTCGGCGCCGCCGCCGTGATCACGCCGTTCGTCCACGCCTGGGGGCAGTCGCCGGTCGTGCACGCCGCGAAGCCCGTGCCCGGCGCCCAGGCGAGCGACGCCCTTGCGCGCGGCCGCTACCTGATCGCAACCACCGGCTGCAACGACTGCCACACCGCGGGCTACATGGCCACCGAGGGCAAGGTGCCCGAGAAGGATTGGCTCACCGGCGACGCGCTCGGCTGGCAGGGACCGTGGGGCACCACCTACGCGCCCAACGTGCGGCTGCACTTCGCCTCGGTCGACGAGGACGCGTGGCTCGTCGAGGCGCGCACCCGCGCGTTCCGCCCGCCGATGCCCTCGCCGAGCCTGCGCGCGATGACCGACGACGATCTCCGCGCGATCTATCGCTACGTTCGCGCGCTCGGACCGGCGGGCAAGCCGGCGCCGGTCTCGCTCCCGCCGGGACAGCACGCCGCCGGGCCGGTGGTCGTGTTCCCCGCGCCTCCGCAATGAGCGCCGACCGACGACGACGGCGTCGCGCGGACGCGGCGACGCCGCGCGCGACGCCTCCCGCCCCGGGGGGACGGCGAGCGCCGCCCGCACCCGCGGCCGCACCGACTGCGACCGCGTCCGCCACCGCAGGCGATCCGGCGATGTCGCCGCTCGAGGCGCGTCGCAAGCGCAAGCCGCGCTTCGTGCTGTAGGGGGCCCGCTTCCGAACCAGGTTCCCGACCTGGTTCCGGATCCCAGGTTCCGAACCGGGTTCCGGGGCCTCGCGCCCGCGCCCCTTAGAATGGGGGATGCGCTTCCTGCGCTTCCTCCGCATCTTCTACGTCTCGCTGAAGCACGGGCTCGACGAGTTCCTGCTCGGGCACGAGCGCGTGCGCGGCCTGCGCCCGTTCGTCAACGGCCTGATGTTCTGGCGCGACCTGTCGGCGCCGCGCGCGGTGCGCCTGCGCCTCGCGCTCACCGATCTCGGCCCGATCTTCGTCAAGTTCGGCCAGGTGCTGTCGACCCGCCGCGACCTGCTGCCGCCCGACATCGCCGACGAGCTCGCCAAGCTCCAGGACCGCGTTCCGCCGTTCCCGGGCGAGCAGGTCATCGCGACGCTCGAGCGCGTCTACCGCCGCCCGGTCGGCGAGGTGTTCGCGAGCTTCGACCGCGTGCCGGTCGCCAGCGCGTCGGTCGCGCAGGTGCATTTCGCCGAGGTCCCCGCGAAGGACGGCGGCGCGCCGACGCCGGTCGCCGTCAAGGTCCTCCGGCCGGCGATCGCGAGCGTCATCGAGAACGACCTCGCGCTGATGGACACCGCCGCGATGCTCGTCGAGCGGCTGTGGTCGGACGGCAAGCGCCTGAAGCCGCGCGCGGTCGTCGCCGAGTTCGAGAAGACGATGCGCGACGAGCTCGACCTCACGCGCGAGGCCGCGAACTGCTCGCAGCTGCGACGCAACTTCCGCCACTCGCCGCTGCTCCTGGTCCCGGAGATCTGGTGGGACTACACCGAGCGCGAGGTGCTCGTGATGGAACGCATGGCGGGCATCCCGATCGGCCGCATCGACGAGCTGCGCACCGCCGGGATCGACCTCAGGCGCCTCGCGCGGGCGGGCGTCGAGATCTTCTTCACGCAGGTGTTCCGCGACGGCTTCTTCCACGCGGACATGCACCCGGGCAACATCTTCGTCGCGGTCGACCCGCCGAACCACGGCAAGTACGTCGCGGTCGACTTCGGCATCGTCGGCACGCTGTCGGACGTCGACAAGCGCTACCTCGCGGTCAACTTCCTCGCGTTCTTCCGCCGCGACTACCACCGTGTCGCGACCGCGCACGTCGAGTCAGGATGGGTGCCGCCGGGCACGCGCGTCGACGAGCTCGAGGCCGAGATCCGCGTCGTGTGCGAGCCGATCTTCGACCGGCCGCTGTCGCAGATCTCGCTCGGCAAGGTTCTGGTCCAGCTCTTCAGCGCGTCGCGGCGCTTCAACGTCGAGATCCAGCCGCAGCTCACGCTGCTGCAGAAGACGCTGCTGAACGTCGAGGGCCTCGGCCGGCAGCTCGACCCCGACCTCGACCTGTGGACGACCGCGATGCCGTTCCTCGAGCGCTGGATGGAAGACCAGATCGGCCCGCGCGCGCTCGCCCGCCGCTTCGAGGCCGAGGCGCCCTACCTGATCGCGGCGCTGCCGGAGCTGCCGCGCCTCATCCACCAGAAGCTCCAGGCGCCGCCGCCGGCCAGCGACCTCGCCCTGATGGAGCTCGCGGCCGCGCAGCGCACGCGCAACCGCTGGCTCGCGATCGTCGCGGTGCTGCTGGTGCTGGTGCTGGTGGAGCTGCTGGTGCGGCGAGGGGGGTGACGGGTCGAGCCGACACCGGATTCAGATTCCGACGTCGACACCGGGGTCAGACCTCGATGAAGCCGGGGTCAGACCCCGACATCAGAGCCCGACGTCAGACCGCTGACTAGCGCGGCCGGACGGTCTTCTCGACCCGGTAGACCTCGGCGGCGAGCTCGGGCGCACGACGCGCGGCGCCGACGCCGGCGAGCGGCGCGCGGCGCAGGAACGTGTTGGCTTCGCCCAGGATCAGGCGGACGAGGTCCTCGAGCGCCGGCTCCTCGAGCGCGGCCGCCTGGAACTCGAGCGCGACCGACTCGAAGCGGTCGACGTTGCGCATCGTGACCTCGACCGTCTGGCGCCGGTAATCGGGCACGAAGCGGACGAGCGCGACGACACCCTGCTCGACGCTGAACACGCCGAACCGCTGCGTCCGCGTCTCGTCCATCTCGGTGCGGTACTGGTAGCGGAGCTGGCAGGCGGCAAGCCGGCTCTCGACAGCGCTCACCTGCGGAGCGGGCACGCGGAGCGTCACCGGCTTGTCGCCGGCGAGCTTGTAGAACAACTCGATCTGCTCGATCGCGTCCTGCCCGGCGACCGGCTTGCGGCGGAACGACAGGAAGCCGTTCTCGAACTTCGGCGAGCTGATCGTCAGGAGGTCGCCCGCGCGGAACTCGTGGGCGGTGACCGGCTTGATCACCTCGAGGTGGGCGATCGCCTCGTCGAGCCACTTGAACGCCCGCCAGAGGCGTCGGTCGATCTCGCGGAGCGCCTCCTCGACCGGCCGGCGCGCGGCGTCGCCCTGCCCGCGGACGGCATCCGACTGGGCACGCAGCGTCTCCAGCAGCGATCCGTTGGGCTTGGTGGCGCTCATCGTCTCGAAGGTAGCACAGGGGGCACGGCGGCCTCCTCGGCCATCCGGACGCGCCGATACCGCGCGTCTTCGAACCCGAGGACGTCTCTCATGCAAGGGTCGTGCCGCCGCCCCGGCGAGCCATGACGCAGTGCGGGATGCCTTACAATCCGGCGCACGCAACAGACCGCAGTGGCGGAGGACCGCGCCCGTGGCGCTGCTCGAAATCCAGGGTGTCACGCGCCGGTTCGGCGACTTCACGGCCGTCGACGGCGTCAGCCTGGCGATCGAGGCCGGCGAGTTCTTCACGCTGCTCGGTCCCTCCGGCTGCGGCAAGACCACGCTCCTGCGGATGGTCGCCGGCTTCGACCTGCCGGACGCCGGGCGGATCGTGCTCGACGGCCAGGACCTGGCCGACCGGCCGCCGGAGCGCCGCAACGTGCGCACGGTGTTCCAGAGCTACGCGCTGTTCCCGCACATGACCGTCGAGGGCAACGTCGCGTTCCCGCTCCAGATGGCGCGCGTCCCGGCCGCCGAGATGCCCTCGCGGATCGCCGGCGCGCTCGAGGACGTGCGGCTGACGGGCTTCGGCAAGCGCATGCCGCACGAGCTATCGGGTGGCCAGCGCCAGCGCGTCGCGATCGCCCGCGCGCTGGTGACGCATCCGGCGGTGCTGCTGCTCGACGAGCCCCTCGCCGCGCTCGACGCGAAGCTGCGCGAGGAGATGCAGATCGAGCTCATCAACCTGCAGCGCGAGGTCGGCATCACGTTCGTCTACGTGACGCACGACCAGACCGAGGCGCTCGCGCTGTCGCACCGGATCGCCGTGATGAACCACGGGCGCGTCGAGCAGCTCGACGAGCCCTCGCGCATCTACGGGTCGCCCGCGACGCGCTTCGTCGCCGACTTCATCGGTCAGTGCAACCTGCTGTCCGGGCCGGTCGTCGCCCGGGACGGCAGCGTCGCCACGCTCGACGTGCCCGGCATCGGGCGCGTGCGCACGATGGCGCCGGGCGCTTCCGAAGGGACACGCGGAACGGTGGCGCTGCGTCCGGAGAAGATCCGCATCCTCGCTTCCACCCCGCCGGACACGCCGGAAAACCACGTGCGCGGGCGCGTGGCGGATTTCCTCTACATGGGCGACGTCACGGTCTACAAGGTGGAGACCGAAGGCGGTGCGCGCCTCGAGGCGCTCCTCGCGAACTCGCAGAGCGGGCGCGCGAAGTTCTTCGAGGTCGGCGATGCGGTCGAGCTCTCGTGGGCCGTCGACGCCGGCCACACGATCCCGGAATGACGCGGCGATGAGCGCACGTCGCGACTCGCGCTGGGAGCGGTGGGCGGTAACCGGGCCACCGCTCGCCTACCTCGTCGTGTTCTTCGCGATCCCGACGCTCATCATGGTGATGGCGTCGTTCCGCTCGCCCGGCGACTTCGGCGGGCTCGCGCCGCTGGTCGGCCCGGATGGGCGCGTCGACGTCAACCTCGAGAGCTACGCGCGCCTCCTCGAGGACACCGTCTACCTCGAGGTCTTCGCGAAGTCGGTCGTCTATGCGCTCGTCACGACGCTCGCGTGCCTGCTGCTCGCCTACCCGCTCGCCGTGCTGATCGCGCAGAGCCCGAGGAAGTACCGGGACCTGATGCTGCTGCTCGTGATCCTGCCGTTCTGGAGCAATTTCCTGATCCGGGTCTACGCCTGGATGATCATCCTCGGCCCCAACGCGGCGCTCGCGAAGGCGGTCAACGGCGTGCTCTCGACGTTCGGCGCGGAGCCGGTGCCGCTCCTGTTCAGCTCGTTCGCCGTCCTCGTGTGCCTCGTCTACGTGCACCTTCCGTTCATGGTGCTCCCGCTCTACGCGAACCTCGAGAAGCACGACCGCGCGCTGCTCGACGCCGCGCAGGACCTCGGCGCGAACGGGTGGCAGCGCTTCTGGCGCATCACGTTCCCGCTTTCACTGCCCGGCGTCTACGCGGGCGCCGCGCTGGTCTTCATCCCGGCGCTCGGCATCTTCGCGATCCCGGACATCCTCGGCGGCCCCAACGACAGCCTGATCGGCAACCTGATCAAGCAGCAGTTCCTCGAGACGCGCGACTGGCCGTTCGGCAGCGTGCTGTCGATCGTGCTGACCGTCGCGGCGCTCGCGCTGGCGGGCCTCGCCGCCTGGGTCGGGCGGCGCGGCGGCGCGGAGATCGCCCGTGCGTAGCCGGCGCAAGGCCGCGCTGTGGACGGCGGCGATCGCCGCCTACGCGTTCCTCTACCTGCCGCTCGCGATCGTCGTCGTCTACTCGTTCAACGACTCGCGCCTGAACGCCGAGTGGGTCGGCTTCACGCTCGACTGGTACCGCAAGCTCGCGCAGAACGACGAGATGATCGCCGCGGCGGGCAACTCGCTCGCCATCGCGATGGTCGCGAGCGTCGTGTCGACGGCGCTCGGCACGATGGCCGGCGTCGCCATGCACCGCTACCGGCTGCGCGTGCTGCCGATCCTGGTGCTGACGCCGATCGCGATCCCCGAGATCCTGATGGGCGTCGCGCTGCTGATCTTCTTCGTGTTGCTCAACGTCACGCTTGGGCTGGTCTCGGTCGCGCTGGCGCACATCGCGTTCTGCATCGGCTTCGTCGCCATCGTCGTGCGCGCCCGTCTCGCCGGCATGGACGAGAGCCTGATCGAGGCGGCGCGCGACTGCGGCGCCACGCCCTGGCAGGCCTTCCGGCGCGTCACGCTCCCGCTGATCATGCCCGGCGTCGTCGCCGGCGCCCTGATGGCGTTCACGCTGTCGATCGACGACTTCGTCATCACGTTCTTCACCGCAGGCGCCGGGACGGTGACGCTGCCGCTCCAGATCTACTCGATGATCAAGATCGCCGTGACGCCTGAGGTCAACGCGGTGTCAACGCTGCTGATGCTCCTGACGTTGGTCCTCATCGTCGTCGCGACCCGGATCTCCCCCAGCCTCCTTCGCACGGAATAGGTGCCCCATGACGCTCCGCACGCTCGCCGCCCCGTTCGTCCTGCTCGCCGCGCTCGCCCTTCCGGCCGCGGCCGCCGACAAGCTGCACCTCTACAACTGGAACAACTACATCGCCCCGGAAACGGTCAAGCGCTTCGAGGCCGAGTGCAAGTGCGAGGTCGTCCAGACCTACTACTCGGACAACGAGGAGCTCCTCGCCAAGCTCGCCGCCGGCGCCAAGGGCTACGACGTCATGGTGCCGACCGGCAACACGGTCGAGGCGCTCATCAAGGGCGGCCAGCTCCAGCCGCTCGACAAGTCGAAGCTCCCGAACCTGAAGAACGTCGACCCCGCGTACCTCAACACGGCATGGGACCCGGGCAACAAGTACTCGGTGCCCTACGCGATGTCGACGACGATCCTCGGCTACAACGACGAGAAGATGAAGGAGCTCGGGCTGCCCACCGACACGTGGGCGGTGATCTTCGACCCCAGGTACCTCGCCAAGGTGAAGGGTCGCGTCACGGTGCTCGACAGCTCCGCCGAGCTCTTCGCCGCCGCGTTCAAGTACCTGGGCTACCCGGCGAACGACGTCGACGAGAAGCACTGGCGCGAAGCCGCCGACCTCATCAAGAAGGCGAAGCCGTACTGGGCGGCGTTCAACGCGTCGTCGTACATCAAGGAGCTGACGGTCGGCAACATCTGGCTCGTGCACGGCTACAGCAACGACATCTTCCAGGCGAACCAGGATGCGAAGGCCGCGGGGCGCAAGTTCAGGATCCTGCAGGGCATGCCGAAGGAGGGGGCGGTGCTCGCGGTCGACAACATGGTGATCCACAAGGCGGCGCCGCGCCCCGACCTCGCGCACAAGTTCATCAACTTCATGCTCGAGGGCCGCAACTCCGCCGAGCTCACGAACCTGATCGGGTCGGGCAACCCGAACCTCGAGGCCGCGAAGACGATCAAGCCCGAGCTCAAGGCGTTGCCGGCCGTGTTCCCGCCGAAGGACGTCGCCGCGAAGCTCGAGCAGCTGAACGAGCTCACCGCCGCGCAGCGGCGCCTGCGCAACCGGCTCTGGACCGAGATCAAGGCCGCTCGCTGAGCCGACACCGGGGCCAGATTCGAATCCGACCCCGGTGTGGGCGTGCGATGATCGCACGATGCAGGACAGCGCGACGGTCACGGTCGACCGCCTCTCGCCGGCGACGCGCGAGGCGTACCTCGCGTTCTTCGATCACGAGCGCGGGCCCGCGTTCGCCGACAATCCCGGCTGGGCGCGCTGCTACTGCCAGTTCTACCGCACCGCCCCCGCGATCGACTGGAAGACGCTGAACGGCGACCAGAACCGCCTCGCCGCGGGCGCGGCGATTTCGTGCGGCGAGGCCGAGGGCTACCTCGCGCGCGCAGGCGCGGAGACCGTCGGGTGGCTGCACGCCGCGCCGCGCCACAAGCTGCCGCATGCGCTCGAGCGACTCGGCGTGGAGCCGCCGCCTATCGACGTCCCGCCGCATGACGCCGCGCTGATCGTCTGCTTCGTGATCGCGCCCGCGTGGCGGCGGCGCGGCGTCGCGGGCGCGTTGCTCGACGGCGCGCTCGCCGACCTCGCCGCGCGCGGGATCGCGATCGTCGACGCGTTTCCGTTCAAGGCGGGCGACAGCGTGTCGCCCGCCGATCACTACCACGGACCGGCGGCGCTGTTCGCCTCGCGCGGGTTCACGACAGTCACGGAGACCGCGGACCTCGCGGTGGTGCGCAAGCGCCTCGCGTCCGCCGGCCTGGCGACGTGAACGCTCCCGCGCCGACGGCGCCGGCAGGGAAGGTCGCCCGTTCGACGCTGCCCCACTGGTTCGCCGCCGTGTATGCGCTGGCGATCGTGTTCGCGAGCCTGCAGCCGTTCGGCGAGTGGATCGCGCCGCCGGACGGCGCGCCGTTCTGGCTGTTCACGCCGGGCCACCTGCGCTCGCCGCGCTTCGACGTCATCGCGAACCTGGTCGCCTACCTGCCGCTCGGGGCCTTCGTCGCGCTCATGCCGCGGCGCGCGGCGCCCGCGATGCGCGTCGCACTCGGGGCCTCGGTCGGATTCGCGATGTCGTTCGCGATGGAATCGCTGCAGGCGTGGATGCCGCCGCGCGACGCGAACGTGATCGACCTCGTCTCCAACACGATCGGCGCGACGCTCGGGGCGGCCCTCGCGGCGGCGATCGCGAGGCGGCCCGATGCGCGCGCGATGTTGTCGGCCTGGCGGACGGGGCTGTTCCTGCCGGGCGTGCTCGGCGACGTCGGCCTCGCGCTGCTCGCGGCGTGGCTCGCCGCGCAACTCAATCCGGCGATCCCGCTGTTCGCGATCGCCTACGACCCCGCGCCCGAGCGCATGATCGCCGGCGCGGCGCAGGAATCGGACGCGGCTGCGGCCGTGATCGAAGCGGCCGAGAGCGCGTTCCAGGTCCTCGGCGTCGGCCTGTTCCTCGCGTTGCTCGTGCGCCATCGCCGTCACGCGGGCGCCGCGGTGCTGCTTCTCATCGGCGCGGCGTTGATGCTGAAGGGCATCGCGGCGGTCCTCTTGCTCAAGCCGGCGGCGTGGGACGGATGGCTGCGGCCGGGCATCTCGACCGGCATCGCGGTCGGCGCGCTCGCGCTGCTCGCCGCGATCGTTCTCCCGCGTCCCGCGATGATCGCAATCACCGGCATCGCGCTGCTCTCGTCGCTGCTGACGCCGCTCGTCGCCTCCGACCTGCTGGCGGCGCGCGCGCCGCTCACGCTGTTCAGCTGGCGCTACGGCCAACTGCTCAACTTCAACGGCCTCACGCATACCGTGCTGCTGCTCTGGCCCGTGGCCGCGGCCGCGTGGCTGTTCGCGCTGTCGGGACGTCCCGCGTGGGGCGCCCCGGTGGGGCCGGAGTAGGGTCCGACACCGGCCTCATCGCTGGGCCGGTGGGTCAGAGCAGGGTCTGGCCCCGGTCTCATCGCTGGGGTCAGAGGAGGGTCTGACCCCGGTCTCATCGGGGTCGGACCCTGGTCTGACCCCGGTTTCATCGCCGGGTCGGCGTCGGCTCCCACTCCCCTGTTGGCGAGCCGCCGACGGTGCACGAATCCCCAACGGCTACAATTCCCATTTGCGCCACCCCCTCCTTCGATGAGCTACTACCAGCGCCACGTCTTCTTCTGCCTCAACCAGCGCGACCCGCCCGAGAAGTGCTGCGCGAACGCGGGCGCGGCCGAGATGCAGAAATACGCGAAGGACCGCGTCAAGGCGCTCGGCCTCGCCGGGGAGGGCAAGGTGCGCGTGAACAAGGCCGGCTGCCTCGACCGCTGCGAGGAGGGTCCCTGCGTCGTCGTCTATCCGGACGGCGTCTGGTACACCTACGTCGACCGGAGCGACATCGACGAGATCATCGACCGCCACGTCGTGAACGGCGAGGTCGTCGAGAGGCTCCGCATCTGACGCACCGCGCCGCGCGAACCGTCGCGCGCGAACGCCCCATCGTGCAAAGCTTCGCCGCCGCCACCGGGAGGGTGCTCATCGAGGGGCCCGCCGGCGACCTCGAGGTCGTCGTCAGCGCACCCGACAGCGCGCGGCGCGGGATCGCGCTCGTCGCGCACCCTCATCCGCAGCAGGGCGGCACGCTCGACAACAAGGTCGCGCAGACGCTCGCGAAGACGTTCCACGGGCTCGACTACGTCGCGGTGCGCTTCAACTTCCGCGGCGTCGGCGGCTCGCAGGGCGTGTTCGACCACGGCGAGGGCGAGACCGAGGACGGTCTCGCCGCGCTCGCGTACGCGCGATCGACCTACGGCGCGCACCTTCCGGTCGCCCTGGCGGGCTTCTCGTTCGGGGCGTACGTGCAGACGCGGATCGCGAAGCGCTTCGACGCCGAGCGCCTCGTGCTGGTCGGTCCCGCGGTGATGCGCTTCCCCATCGAGCACGTGCCCGCCGACACGATCGTCATCCACGGCGAGCAGGACGAGATCGTGCCGCTGGCCGACGTGCTCGAGTGGGCACGCCCGCAGTCGCTGCCGATCGTCGTGTTCCCCGGCTGCACGCACTTCTTCCATGGCCGCCTGCCGCAGTTGCGCGACACGATCGCCGGCATGTGGCATCGCGGCATCGCGCCGGGCCACTGATGGACTCGATCGTCGAGCGCGTCCTGCCCCGTCGCGCGAGCGGCGAGCGCGACCGGGTTCTGTCGGTGCAAGGGCTCGTCAAGCGCTACGGCGGCACCGAGGTCGTCCGCGGCCTGTCGTTCGACATCCGCCGCGGCGAATGCTTCGGGCTGCTCGGCCCCAACGGCGCGGGCAAGACCACCACGCTGCGCTGCTGCCTGGGCCTCGTCGACCCGGACGGCGGCGCGATCGAGCTCGTCGGCGAGCCGGTGCCCAGGGCCGCGCGTGAGGCGCGCATCCGCGTCGGCGTCGTGCCGCAGATGGACAACCTCGATCCCGACTTCACGGTGACCGAGAACCTGCTCGTCTACGGGCGCTACTTCGGCATCGATCGCGCGACGCTCGCGAAGCGCATCCCCGGGCTGCTCGAGTTCGCGGGGCTCGCCTCGAAGGCACGCGCGCACATCCGGACGCTGTCGGGCGGCATGAAGCGCCGCCTCACGCTCGCGCGCGCGCTGGTCAACGATCCCGAGCTCCTGATCCTCGACGAGCCGACCACCGGTCTCGATCCGCAGGCGCGGCACCTGATCTGGGACGGGCTGCGCCAGCTGCTCGCGCAAGGCAAGACGATCCTGCTGACGACGCATTTCATGGACGAGGCGGAGCGGCTGTGCTCGCGGCTCGCCGTGATCGACCACGGCCGCATGATCGCCTGCGACGCGCCGCGCGCGCTGATCGCCGAGCACGTGGAGCCCGAGGTGGTCGAGGTGTACGGCGACGGCGCGAAGGCGTGGGCGGACGAGCACGGTCGCAAGCTCGCCAAGCGCCTCGAGCTCGCCGGCGAGACCGCGTTCTGCTACGCGATGGACGCGCAGCCGCTGCTCGCCGACCTCGCGCTGCGCGACGGCGTGCATTACCTGCACCGGCCGGCGAACCTCGAGGACCTGTTCATCAAGCTCACTGGCCGGGAGCTGCGCGACTAGGCCGGCTATCTGGCGAGGACCGCGGCCAGGAACCTGTCGGCCTCGGCCTTCGACTGCTTGTCCGCCTTCGCGTCGTACC
Organism: Casimicrobiaceae bacterium; assembly: GCA_035711225.1. Taxonomy (GTDB): domain Bacteria; phylum Pseudomonadota; class Gammaproteobacteria; order Burkholderiales; family Casimicrobiaceae; genus VBCG01. The sequence goes on along the minus strand of DASTCK010000025.1, from coordinate 27,537 downwards.
TGAGGGGAAGCTTGAACTTCCGGCCCGCCTCGGTCGCGTCCGGGTTGGTGAACGCGTGCACCGCGCCCGGGTAGTCGACGTAGCGGTAGTCGACCTTCGCCATCTGCATCTCCTGCTTGAACGCGCCGACCTCCTCGGGCTTGATGAACGGGTCTTCCGCGCCGTTCAGCACCAGGACCTTCGCCTTGACCTTGCCCGGCGTCGCGGCCGGGACGTTCGCGCCGAGGCCGGCGTGGAAGGCTGCGACGCCCTTGAGGTCCGCTCCCGTGCGTGCCATGTTGAGCACGACGCCGCCGCCGAAGCAGAAGCCGATGGCCGCGATCCGCGACCGGTCGACCGTCGGATGCTTCGCTAGCGCGTCCTTCGCCGCGTTGAAGCGCGACTGCATCACGGCCGGGCGGTCCATCACGCTCGCGTACAGCGCCCCGGCGTCGGTCGGGTTGTCGGCGGTCTTCCCGTCGCCGTACATGTCGGTGATGAACGCCGTGTAGCCCTGCTCGGCGAGCCTTCGCGCCTCGCCGCGGACGTGGCGCGTGATCCCCCACCACTCGGGAACCACGAGCACGCCCGGCCGCCTGGCGCGGGTCGCGTCGTCGTACACGACGTAGCCCTTGAGGGTCGTCGTGCCGTCGCGGTAGGTGACCGGGGTTTCCTTGATGGCGGCGCCGGCGTGGCCGAACGACAGGGCGAGCGCCGCACCCAGCAAGAGCGTACGCATGGGAACTCCTCCGTGGCGAGCAGGACGCTTCAGCGTACCATCCGGCGAGCCAAGCTAGAATCGCCGCGACGATGGCCTCCTCCTTTGCGCTTCCCACCCGCCTGATCGAGCTCCCCGGCCTGTCGCTGCGCTTCGTTCCGGTGTGGCGGCGCAACCTGCTCGTGTGGCGCAAGCTCGCGTTCGCGAGCATCCTCGGCAACATCGCCGACCCGCTGCTCTACATGCTCGCGCTGGGCTATGGTCTGGGCGCGCTGGTCGGCGACGTCGGCGGCATGCCCTACGTCGCGTTCATCGGCACCGGCATGGTCTGCCAGAGCGCGATGTTCACGGCGAGCTTCGAGGGGATGTACTCGGCGTTCTCGCGCATGCACGTGCAGCGCACCTGGGAGGGCATCATCAACGCGCCCATCGCGCTCGACGACGTCGTGCTCGCCGAGTGGGTGTGGACGGGCACCAAGGCGGTGATGTCGACGACGGCGATCCTGGCGGTCATCATGGCGCTCGGCTTCGGCCACACCTGGCTCGCGCTGTGGATCCTGCCGCTCGGCTTCCTGGTCGGGCTCGTGTTCGGCGCGTTCGGCCTCGTGATGAACGCGCTCGCCCCCGGCTACGATTTCTTCACCTACTTCTTCACGCTGGTGATCACGCCGATGCTGCTCCTCTCCGGCGTGTATTTCCCGGTCGAGCAGATGCCCGGTTGGCTCGCGACGGCCGCCAACGTGCTGCCGCTCAAGCATGCGATCGACATCGCGCGCCCGCTGATGCTCGCGCGCGTCCCCGATGGCGTCGTGCTGCACCTCGCGGTGCTGGTCGCGTACGCGGTCGTGGCGTTCTACGTGGCGGTCGTGCTGACGCGCAGGCGGTTGCTCAAGTGAGCGCCAACCTCCGGGGGCGGCTTTCGCAACCTGGTTCGAAACCCGGCCCCTCTTCTCACTACCACTTGCCCCGGCTTCGGGGGTTAGGTTCGCAACCTGACCCCGACGGCGGGTCAGGTTGCGAACCCGACGTCTGAGCTGCGAACCCGACCCGAGCTGCGAACCCGACCCCTTCCGATGCTGATCGTCAAGTCGCTGCACATCATCTTCATGGTGGCCTGGTTCGCGGGGCTCTTCTACCTGCCGCGGCTGTTCGTCTACCACGCGCAGACCCCACCCGACGACCGCCTCGGCAACGAGCGCTTCAAGGTGATGGAGCGCAAGCTCTTCCGCGGCATCATGACGCCGTCCGCGGTGCTCACGATCGTCTTCGGCCTGTGGCTGTGGCTGGGCTACGGCTTCGCGGGCGGCTGGCTGCACGCCAAGGTCGCGCTCGTGGTGGTCCTGGTCGTCTTCCACGCCTACCTGGGATTCCTCGTGCGCGACTTCGCGCTCGATCGCAATCGCCACGGCCACGTGTTCTTCCGCTGGCTGAACGAGATCCCCGCGTTGCCGATCCTCATCGGCGCCGTGTTCCTCGCCGTCATGAAGCCGTTCTAGCCCCGGAAGCGGGCATTCGTGATGGCCCCCGATCGACGGTCGAGCAAACGCGGAAACCCGGCGACTCTCCGTCGTGCCGGCAACGATGCTGGCTTCCCGCCTTCGCGGGAATGACGTTGCAGAGCCCGCTGCATGGCTGAACGTTTCTTTGCGCCCTGTCCGCGCGGGCTCGAAGGCGCGCTCGTCGAGGAGCTCGGCCGCCTCGGCGCACAGTCGATCGCCCCAGTCGACGGCGGCGCCGCCTTCGCGGGCCCGCTCGAGCTCGCCTACCGCGTCAACCTCGAGTCGCGCCTCGCGAGCCGCGTGCTGTGGCAGGTCGGGATCGGCCCCTACCGCGACGAGCGCGAGCTCAATGCGCTCGCGCGCGCGATCGACTGGCCCAGGCAGTTCCGCGCCGACCGCACGATCCGCGTCGACGTCGCGGCGACGCGTTCGCCGTTGCGCAGCCTCGAGTTCGCGACGCTGACGGTCAAGGACGCGGTGTGCGACCGCTTTCGCGACGAGCAGGGCAAGCGGCCGTCGGTCGACAAGCGCGCGGCCGACGTGCGCATCAACGCCTACCTCACCGACCGCGAGGCGACGTTCTACCTCGACACCTCGGGCGAGCCGCTGTTCAAGCGCGGCTGGCGGCGCGACGCCGAGGACGCGCCGATCCGCGAGAATCTCGCTGCGGGGTTGATCGCACTGTCGGGATGGCAACCGGACACCGCCTTCCTCGACCCGATGTGCGGCAGCGGCACGATCGCGATCGAGGCCGCGTCGATGGCCGCCGATCGCGCGCCCGGGCTCGCGCGCACCTTCGGCTTCCAGAAGCTCGCGTGGTTCGACGGGCCGACGTGGCAGCGGCTGAAGCAGCGGGCGCGCGACCGCATCAAGTCTGCACCGGCGTCGCCGCTCGTGTTCGCGAGCGACCGGCTATCCGCCGCCGTCGCCACGACGCGCGCCAACGCCGCACTCGCGCAGGTCGACGCGTTCCTGCACGTCGAGCAGGCCGACGTGCTCGTGCGTGCCGCGCCCGCGTCCGCCGGCGTGATCGTCGCCAATCCACCGTACGGCATCCGGCTCGACGACAAGGCGCGCATCGCCGCGATGTACCCGAAGCTCGGCGACGCGCTGAAGGCGCGCTTCGCGGGCTGGAGCGCGTGGCTCTTCTCCGGCGACACCGAGCTCCCGAAGAAGATCGGGCTCAAGGCCGACAAGCGCATCCCGCTGTGGAACGGCGCGATCGAGTGCCGCCTCTACGCGTACCGGATCGTCAGCGGCAGGCTCGAAGCGTAGAATGCTGGGTTGACGCACCCTCCAGCGAGCCCGCCATGGGAATGCTTCCCTCCCGCCATTACGTCTCCGACCACACGAAGTTCATCCGCGAGGTGCTCGAGAAGAGGCCCGAGGTCGTCGCCGAGCAGAAGAAGGGCCGCGCGATCTGGTGGGACAAGACGCCGCGAGAGCTCGCCGAGCGCAACCGCATGGACGAAGGCCGCGTCCCGCAGAGCTCGTACGTCTACTTCAGCGAGCTCTGAGCGCGCCGGCACGTCGACGCGCTGGCGCCTGCGCTCCGCCGTCCCGGCGGACGCCCCGGCCCTCTGGGCCATCCACACGCGCGCGATCCGCGAGACCGCTTCGGCGCACTACGGCGCCGACACGATCGTCGCCTGGTCGGGCCGCACGACGCCCTCTTCGTACCTGGTGCCGATCGCGACGCAGGTCGTGCTGGTCGCTTGCGACGAGAGTGGACGCATCGCCGGATTCGCCGAGCTCGATCCCGTGGAAGGACTCGTCAAGGCGTGCTACGTCGATCCCGACTTCGACCGGCAGGGCGTCGGTCGCGCGCTGATGGAAGGCATCGAGCGAGCAGCGCGCGAGCACGGGCGCTCGGCGCTTACCCTCGATGCATCGCTGAACGCCGTGCCGTTCTACGAGGCGCTGGGATGGCGCAATGAATGTCCGGCTCGCCACGAGCTCGCACCCGGCGCGTGGCTCGACTGCGCGATCATGACCAAGCCTTTGCGCTGACGACCGCCGCTACAATTCCCGGGTTGGGTTGGCGACCAGATCCGATGGAGTCGGGTTCGCAACCTGATCCGTCGGGGTCGGTTTGCGCACCCGACTCCCGAAGTCATGACGCCACGAATGCCCTCCTCCCGCCTCCACCAGAACGGCCGCATTCCGAAGGTCATCGTCGGAATCCTCGGGGCGATCGTCGCGCTCGCCGGTGTCGAGTTCTATGCGGTCCAGAAATATGGCCGCGTCGGCGCCCCGCCCGCGCAGGTCGCGACCGCACCCGCGCCGGCGACGACCGGCGCGACGCCGACCGTCGCCCCGGCAGCCCTCCCCGCCCCCGAAGGCTGGCTCGACGCGCCGGCGAGCGAGAGCATCGTCGGCACGAAGCTCGCGATGAACGGGTGGGCGCTCGCGCAGGGAGGCATCGCGCGCGTCGAGGTGCGCGTCGACGACCGCATCTACCAGGCGCGCTACGGGACCGCGCGCGAGGACGTGGCGAAGGTGAAGCCGGGCTTCCCGGACAACCCGAACGGCGGCTTCACCTTCGAGGGCGACTTCGGCGACCTGTCGCCGATGCGACACGACGTCGTCGTCGTCGCGATCGCGAAGAACGGGCGGGAGGCGGTTCTGGCGCGCCGGAGCCTGATCCCTCCCGCCGCGATGACGCAGTGGAAGGCGCTCCTCGACGAGCGTCCCGCGCTCGCGCGCCAGCCTTTTTCGTTCCTGATGATGACGTCGGGCGTGGGCCTCGGCGGCGCGCACGAGGTCGACTCGCAGTACGTCGACTACCGCTCGCGCACGCAGAAGGTCGGCATGTCGGTGCCGATCCTCTACATGCGCACGACGCGGGGCAGGGCCGGGGACTGGGTGTTCGACCCGGACTTCGACACCAAGGGCACGAAGTGCGCGAACCACGCGGTCGCCGAGGACACGCTGAACGGCGTCCTCCGCTTCGCGGTCGAGAAGCGCGTGCCGGTGCAGTTCATCCTGAACGGCGGAATCTGGGGCGACGCGTCGTGCGAGACGCCCGAGTGGGACCTCACCGACCATCTCGAGCAGGACAAGCTCAACTGCCAGTGGACCGAGAAGGACGAGGTCTTCCCCGACGACTACCTGAAGGGGCACGCCGGCTCGACCGAATCGCCGCAGCTCGCACGGAGCCTCACCTACAACGTCTACGCGACGTCGGTGCGGAGCTACAAGCGGCGCAACCTGAAGGCCGCCGCGAGCCTGGTGGCGCGTTTCGCGCGCGAGCACCCGGACCTGTTCATCGGGATCGTGCTCGATTCCGATACCTACATGAACCCGTTCTTCCGCGGCCACAAGATCTTCGACTACAACCCCGGCATGCTGCGGCAGTACCACGACTGGCTGCGCGGCACCGGACCCTACGCGGGCCTCCCCGCGGACGGCGCGCCCGACCTCCGGGCGTACCGGCGCAAGACCGTGTACACGCTGGCGCAGGTCGCCGCGATCGCACGCCAGCCGTGGACGTCGTGGGACCAGGTCGACCCGCCGCGCGAGTTTCCGGGCTCGTACATCACGCCCGAGATCCCGCCCGGCAAGCTGCGCATCTGGGACGACCCGTGGTGGCACCTGTGGGAGGAGTTCCGCAAGCACGTCGTCGACCTGCACTACGACGAGCTATCGACCTGGGTGCGCGAGACGGGCATCCCGCCCGATCGCATCTTCTCGGCGCAGGGCTTCATCCGCCCCGACCCGGGCCGAAACCCGTTCGCCGTGACGCTCGCGAGCCACCTCCAGAACTACGATTCGTCCGGCGTGTCGGTCGAAGGCGCGATTCCGCGCGACGGGCACCTCGGCGCGGTGATCTACGGCGAGGCCGCGCGCAACGACTTGCCGATGGAAGTGCCGCACACGATGTTCGCCACCTTCGCCCGCATGGACGAGGGCTGGGGCGTGGTCGAGTTCAACTCGGCGGACCTCAAGACGCCGAAGCTCAAGCCGCCCTACGCGTGGACCTACGGGTCGCTGCGCGACATGTTCAACTACAGCGCGCGCGAAGTGTCGATCATGGCGTGGAACGGCAGCAACGGCATCTACGAGGACCATCCCGACTACCTGCCCTACACGGCCTGGCGCAACACGCCCAACGAGGACGCGATGCGCGACTTCCTCGTTTCGCACGCCGACCTGCCGTTCGGCGCCAAGCTGTGGACGTTCGGCACGGCGCGGCTCGCGTCCGACGACGGCTGGACGACGTCGCGCGGGACGCTGACGCCCGGACGAAGCCACCTCGCCGTCGCCCCGGATCGCGGCGTGGTCGAGCTGGTGTCGCCGGTCGACCAGGTGATCCGCGCGAAGCGCATCGACCTCGCGGTCGTTCGCGCATGGTCGGGACCGGCGCCGCAATCGATCGCCGTGCACGCGCGCGTCGCCCCCGACACGCCGTGGCGCGAGATCGGCCGCGCCGCGGGAGGCGAGCGTGTCCCGCTGCGCTGGCCGGCGGACTGGCGCGACGCCATCGCCGTGCAGGTGAAGCTCGAGATCGCCTACGGCGCGGACGTCGCGGCCGCGCGCGTCGACCGCGTGCTGCTCTACCCGGCCCGGGACGCCTACCGCGGCGGCATCCGCGGACGCTGACGCCGCGTCCGTTGGCCCACGCCGCCTCCCCGGCGTTCGCGCGCCCGACCGGGCGCTTCGGGATCGCCGCGCTGGGCACGCTGGACCGCGGTCGCGACAACAACCTGAGCCTGCTGCGCTTCGTCGCCGCGTAGCTCGTCGTCTTCTCGCACGGCTACCCGCTGTCGGGCCACCTGCGGGACGAGCCGCGCGCGCGACTGACGCGCATCGTCGACTTCGCGTCGCTCGCCGTCATCGTGTTCTTCGCGATCAGCGGCTACCTCGTCGCGCGGAGCTTCGACAGCTCGGCCGGTGTGCTCGACGACACCCGCTCGCGCGCGCTGCGCATCCTGCCCGCGTACGTGATCGCCACCGTCTACGCGACGTTCGTCATCGGCCCGTGGGGTCGATCGCCCTGGCGCTCGGGTGGCTCGCCGCGAGCGCGGCCCTGCTCGACACGGCCGTCGAGGTGTACGCGCTCTTCGGCGGGATCTCCTACGCGACGCTGGTGCCCGCGTACCACCCGGCGCTCGACGTACCGGCGTTCCGCCGCCTCGGCGACTATTCGTACGGGATCTACGTCTACGCGTTCCCGACGCAGCAGGCGATCGCGGCGCTCGTCGGCGTCGTGTCGCCGTGGCTCCTGTTCGGCATCGCCTATCCGATCGTGCTCGCGCTCGCGGTCGCGAGCTGGCACGCGATCGAGGCGCCCGCGCTGCGCCTCAGGCGTCGTGCGGCCGCGACACCCTTGGCCGGCGCCCGCTCGCCTTGATGTCGATGCGACCTTTGCACCTCGCGTTGAACCGGCAACCGCAACGTCGGTCGAAGTCGGGACGCCGTCGTCATCTCCGCTCGCCATGAGCGGGCACGGTGTCGTCTTTGCACGACACCGACGTGAGCGAACACCGCGCCGACGTTCCCGCGCTCACCGGCGTCCGCGCGTTCGCGGCGCTGTGGGTCATGGCCTATCACACGTGGCTCGCCGCGGGCCGGCCTGCGATCGGGTGGCCTGCCGCGGAGTTCCCCTGGCGCATCGATCCGCTGCTCGGCGCCGGCTGGCTGGGCGTCGACGTGTTCTTCGTGCTCTCGGGTTTCGTCCTGCAATGGCAGGTCGAGCACGAGCGCAGTGCAGCACTGCAACCATGGCGCGGTGCCACGGCGTACCTGCGCTTCGTGGGCCGCCGCGTGCTGCGCGTCTTCCCGGCCTACCTCGCCTGTCTGTCGATCCTGCTGCCGCTCTCGTGGCTCGGCATCGGACGCTGGACGGCGCCGTCGTTCGCGGACACGGCGCTGCACCTCGTGATGACGCACAACCTCGTGCCGGCCTACGTGAGCACGATCAGCGGCGTGTTCTGGTCGCTGCCGATCGAATGGCACTTCTACCTTGTGTTCCCGGCCGGGGCGTGGATCCTCTCGCACGGACGCGCGTGGCCACTGGTCGTGCTTGCGCTCACCACCACCTACCTGGTGCACTGGCTGGTGATCGATCGGGACATGGCGTGGCTCATGCCGTGGACGGTGTTCCGCGGCATCGAGTTCTCGAGCGGCATGGCGGCGGCCAGCCTCGCGGCGCGCTCGCGCGACGCAGGATCCGCGCGCGCGAATGCGATCTTCGTCGCCGGCGCCGTGGCGCTGGCGGCGATCGCGTATGTCTCGGGTCGGTTCGAGTTCGCCTGGTGGACCGGCGATATCCTGACGTTCGCCCGCATGGTCGCGCTGTCGCTCGCCATCGCCGCGATGCTGTTCGCGGTGGCGATCCCCGGGGCCGGTCGTCTCGGCGCCTCGATCTTCGGCAACCGTGCGGCCGTGTGGACCGGCGCGGTCAGCTACAGCCTGTACCTGTGGCATTTCGCCGTGATCGAGTTCGCCGTCGACCATCGCCTGGTTCCGTTGCGAGGCGATGGGTCGCTGGGCGATTTCGGCCGACTGGCGCTCGCCGTCTGGCCGGCGGCGTTCGCGCTCAGTGCGCTGTCGTACGCGCTGGTGGAGCGCGCGTTCCTCGACCGGGCGCGCTGGCCGAGGCGCGAGGAACACGGTGCCGGGTGGATGCGCGAGCCGCTCGCAATCGTCGTCGCGTGGATGCTCGCGCGGCTCGCAGTCGCCGGCGTGGTCAGCCTCGCCGGCTCGGGACCGGTCGACGGCCAGTCGGGCGCAAACGCCGCGGCCCGGCGGACGCTCAGCGCTCGTCCGCCTTGATCTCGACGTAGGCGCGGTCGCGCGTCTGGCGCACGAAGTCGGCGAACTGCTCGTCGGCCTTCCGCTGGCGCAGCGCGAGGCGCGCCTGGTCGCGCTGGCGCTCCTTCGACACGTCCTGCTCGCGCCGCTCCATCACCTGCAGCAGGTGCCAGCCGAAGGGCGAGCGCACCGGCGCCGAGAGCTCGCCGATCTTCAGGTTCTCCATCGCGCGCTGGAAGTCGGGGACCACGTCGCCCGGCGTGATCCAGCCGAGCTCGCCCCCCTTCGCCGACGACGCGTCCTCGGAGTTGACGCGCGCCTGGTCCTCGAACTTCGCGCCGGTCTCGATGCGCTCGCGGATGCGGTCGATCTTGGCCTTCGCCTCGACGTCGGAGGTGAGCTCGTTCACCTTGACCAGGATGTGCCGCACGCGCGTCTGCTGGACGACGTTCGGGGCGTTGCGGCTGCGCTCGTCGACGACCTTGACGATGTGGAAACCCGCGGGACTGCGCAGCGGCTCAGAGACCTCGCCTTTCTTCAGCGACCGCACCGCCTCGACGAAGATCGACGGCAGGCGCGCCGGCGTGCGCCAGCCGAGGTTTCCGCCCTGCTGCGCGTCGTTCGCGTCCGACCACGTGGCGGCGACCTGCGCGAAGTCCTCGCCGGCGCGCACCTTCGCCAGCGCTTCGTTCGCCCGCGCCAGGCGCTGCGCTATCTGCTCGGGGGAGCTCTGCTCGGGCACGCGCACCAGGATGTGCGAAACGAGGTACTCGGTCTCGCCGCCGGCCTGCGCGGCGACGGTGGCCAGGTAGTTGTCGACTTCCGCGTCGGACACGAAGATCTTGCTGTCGATCTCGCGGTCGCGCAGCCGCTGGATGACGAGCTCGCGGCGGACGTCCTCGATGTACTTGCCGTAGGCGATGCCCTCGCGGTCGAGCACCTTGCGGAACTCGTCGGGCGTGAGCTTGTTCTCCTGGGCGATGCGCAGGATCGTGCGCTCGACCGTCGTGTCGTCGACGCGGATGCCGGTCTCCTTCGCGTACTGGAGGAGCGCGCGCTCGGTGATCAGGCGGTCGAGCACCTGCTTGTCCAGCACGTCCGGCGCGGGCGGCTGCAGCCGGGATTCGCGCAGCTGCTGCATCAGGATCCGCTTCTGCTCGTTCATCTCGAACTGCGTGAGCGCCTCGTCGTTCACGACCGCGACGACGCGGTCGAGCGCGAGCGGCGCGTTCGACGCCGGCGCGGCGGCCTGCGCCGGGCGCAACGCGGGCGGGAGCGGGCGGACGCCGGGGGGCGTCGCGGGCTGCGCCAGCGCGGCGAGCGGCACGGCCAGCAGCACCAGGGCGGCGGCGGGGAGGCGACGAAGCATCGTCATCGTTGCACCTTCTAGAATTCGGGCAGCGGATCGGCGGTGCGATCGCGCTGCATCAGCACCGGGTCGTTCACCGGCACGTACCCCGGGACGCTGCGGCGGAGCAGGTCCAGCGGACTGGTTCCGACCCGCGCGAGGCCGTTGAGTTCCAGCTGGATGAAGAACGACGTGTTGGTCTGGTCGACCGTCGTCGCGAGGCGGTGGAGCACCGCGCGGAGCGCCCAGCAGTCGCCATTGTACTCGACGCCCGCGATGGCCTCGAGCGTCTTGCGGTCCGACAGCGAGTAGTTGAAGCGCCCGAGCAGCGTCCATCGCCCTGCCACCGGCCACTGGGCCGCCAGGTCGATCTGCTTGATCTGCTCGGCCGAGCCGTTCGGGTTGACGAGCTGCCGCGTGAACCGGTAGCTCGCCGAGACCGCGCTGCCAGGCGACGGCGTGTAGCGCACCGCGAGGTTGAAGCGCTCGTTCTGGCCGCGGTCGAGGTTTTGCTGCACCAGGCCGGCGATCGCCCACGCTTCAGAGATACGCCCCTCGACCGCGAGCAGGATGTCGGACGAGGACGCCGAGCGCGGAACCTCGTTCAGCGTGACGCGCTGGTCCTCGAAGTAGAAGCGCTGGCCGAGCGCGACGCGCAGTCGCTCGGCGCCCGTCCCGGGCTGCAGCAGTCGCGACGTCACGCCGACCGTGAGCTGGTTCGCGTCGCCGATGCGGTCGTTGCCGAGGTAGCGGTTCTCGGTGAACAGCTGCCCGAAGTTGTAGTCGTCGATCGCCGAGTCGAACACCGGCAGCGAGTTCTGCTCGCGGAACGGGATGTAGACGTAATAGGCACGCGGCTCGAGCGTGTGCGTGAACGGGATCCCGAACAGGTTCCACTCGCGCTCGAACACCAGCCCCGCGTCGAGGCTCGTGATCGGGATCGCCAGGTCGCGGTGGCGGTTGTCCGGGTCGTCGCCCGGAAACGCGTCGAGGTCGTAGCGGCGCAGGTGGATGCCCGTGCGCGCCGCGAGGAACCAGCCCGGCGTGCCCAGCTTCCAGGCGACCTGCGGATACAGCACCGCGCGACCGCCCTCGACCAGCGTGTCGGAGCGGAAGCGCGAATACTCGCCGAAGCCCGAGAACCAGAGCCCCGCCCACGGCGTCTCCGCCAGCGTTCCGACAATCTGCGGCACGCGGTGGTAGGGCGGCACGATCGGCGCGTTCGGGTCCTGCAGCACCTGGAAGGTCTGCACGCGGGCGAGCGCGCTCCACGGGCCGTTGCCGTAGGTGAGGCCCGCTTCGCGCGGCAGCGTCGTCTGCGACGTGATCGCGATGCGGTCGGCCAGGTCGGCGAAGTACTTGTCGTCGCTGACCTTGTTGAGGTCGAGGTAGGCGCCGAACCCCCTGGGCATCTGCTGCTGGTGGCGCCACACCAGCGCGTAGCGCGTGTCGTTGGTCTGGCGGTCGTCCGGCAACACCTGCGCGTCGGCCTCGCCGCCGTTCTGCCACCCGTCGCTGCCGAGCAGGTAGCGGAACTGGCCGCCGAGCTGCAGCCCGCGCTTGCTCATGATGCGCGGGGTCACGGTCGCGTCGTAGTTGGGCGCGAGGTTGAAGTAGTAGGGCAGCGCGAACTCGATGCCGCGCGCGCCCGACGAGCCCGCGGTGGGCACGAGGAAGCCGCTCTTGCGCTCGTTGCTGAGCGGGAACTCGATCCACGGCGCGTAGAAGATCGGCGCGCCGAAGAAGCGCACCGTCGCGTCGCGCGCCGTGCCGACCATGCGTTGCGTGTCGAGGTCGAGCTCGGCGGTCTGCAGGAACCAGTCCTCGCGCGGCGCGACGCAGGTCGTGTAGCGGCCGTCGCTGACCGTGTAGCGGTCGGGCCCGGCGAACGTGATCGTCGAGGCGTCGCCGCGCGCGCCGGTCTCGCCGATCTGGAACACGGGCGAGCGGAACGAGCCCGTCTGCGATTCCCGGCGATAGGTGAGCTCGGGTCCGGTGATGAAGTCCGTGCCCTTGCGCAGCACGACGTTGCCGGTCGCGTGCACCTCGTCGCGCGTGAGGTCGTACACGAGCCGCTCGGCGAGCACGGTTTCGCGATGGGCGCGAAGCTCGACGCGCCCCTCGGCGGACACCTCGCGCTGCCCGACGCCTTCGAGCCGGTCGGCGCGCAGGAACACGACGCCGCGCTCGGTGTCGTCGTCGAAGCGCAGCGACGGGCGCTGGGGCCGAGCCGCGGTCCCGGGCGGTGCGGCCCGCGGAGGCGGCAGCGGTGGCGCGATCTCGCGCGAGGGGCGCAGCGTCAGCGGCGGCTCCGGCGGCGCGGCCTGCTGCGCCACCGCGGGCGCGGCGAGCGCCGCCGCGAGGGCGGCGGAAAGCGCGCGCGGAGCGAGCCGGCGGACGAGTTGCACGTGGGAAGCGACGCGGCGGTTTGCTAGAATGGCCATTCTACCCAACGCGCGCGCGAATCCGCTCGCGCGCCCGGGCTTCGCGCGTCGACTCCCGTTCCCGACGATCCTCCGTCCTTTCCGACAGCGGCCTCTCGAGGCCCCCCCGATGACCGCTGCCGACCGTCTCGAAGCGCTCGACGCGTGGCTCGCGACCGTGCTCGACGGCGCCGGCCATGCGCTCGCCCCCGCGTCCGCCGACGCGAGCTTCCGCCGCTACTTCCGCGTGTCGCTCGCGCGTGAAGCGTTCGGCGCGCGCACGCTGGTCGCGATGGACGCGCCGCCGCCGATGGAGGACTGCCGGCCCTTCGTCCACGTCGCGAAGCTGCTGGTCGACGCCGGCGTGCACGCCCCGCGCGTGCTCGCGCAGGACCTCGCGCGCGGCTTCCTGCTGCTCGACGATCTCGGCAGCGTGACCTACCTCGACGCGCTGTCGGCGTCGTCGGGGTCGGGGTCGGATTCGACTCTGACCCCGGTTAGCGCCCACGCGCTCTACCTCGACGCGATCGAGGCGCTGGTGCGATGGCAGCGCGCCTCGCGCGAGGGCGAGCTGCCGCCCTACGACGCGGCCCTGCTGCGCCGCGAGCTCGACCTCTTTCCCGACTGGTACCTCGCGAAGCACCTCGGCGTCGCCGTCGACGCGCCGATGCGCGACACGCTCGAGCGGACGTTCGCGCTGTTGCTCGCCAACAACCTCGCGCAGCCCCGCGTCTACGTCCACCGCGACTACCATTCTCGCAACCTGATGCTCGCCTCGCCCAACCCCGGCGTGCTCGACTTCCAGGACGCCGTCCACGGGCCGATCACCTACGACCTCGTCTCGCTGCTGCGCGACGCGTACGTCGCGTGGGACGAGGAGCGTCAGCTCGACTGGGCGGCGCGCTACTGGGAGCGCGCCCGCGCGGCGCACCTGCCCGTCGACGCCGACTTCGGCACGTTCTGGCGCGACTTCGAGTGGATGGGCGTCCAGCGCCAGCTCAAGGTGCTCGGCATCTTCGCGCGCCTCTTCCACCGCGACGGCAAGTCCGGCTACCTCGCCGACATGCCGCGCGTGATGGCCTACCTGCGCGGCGCGTGCAGGCGCTACGCCGCCTTCGATCCGCTCTCGCGGCTCCTCGACGCGATCGAGGGCCGCGCGCCGGCCGCCGGCTACACGTTCTGACCATGGGGAAGGCGACGGCGATGATCCTCGCGGCCGGCCGCGGCGAGCGCATGCGGCCGCTGACCGACGAGCTGCCGAAGCCGCTGCTTCGCGTCGCCGGCAAGCCGCTCGTCGTCCACCAGATCGAAGCGCTCGCTCGCGCGGGCCATCGCGACATCGCGATCAACGCGTCGCACCTCGCCGGCAAGCTCGTCGACGCGCTCGGCGACGGCGGCACGTTCGGCGCGACGCTGCACTGGTCGATCGAGCCCGAGCCGCTGGAAACGCTCGGCGGCATCGCCACCGCGCGCCCGCTGCTCGCCGACGGCGCGGTGCTGATCGTGTCGGGCGACCTGTGGACCGCGTACGACTACGCGTCGATCGGCCGTCACCGCGAACGCGTCGACGCAGCGCGAGGGCGCGCGATCCACCTGGTGATGGTTCCCAATCCGCCCTACCACCCGCAGGGGGATTTCGCGCTCGACGGGGCGCTGGAAGGCCTCGACGCGGAGCGCCTGCTGCCGCATGGTCGCAATGCGCTGACCTACGGCAACATCGGCCTCTACGACACCGCGCTGTTCGACGAACTTCCCCGGGGCGCCAAGCTCAAACTGCTGCCGCTGATGCTCGACTGCATCCACCACGGACGGGCCACGGGCGAGTATTATTCGGGCCCCTGGGCGAACCTCGGCACCCCCGACGACCTCGCCCGGCTCGAGACGGCGCTCGCGAAAGGCGCGTGACGCCGCGACAACACTGCTCCGACCCGGAGCCTTCGAAGGACGAGGCGATGAACGACAATCCGCTGCTCGATTTCTCGGGCCTCCCCCGCTTCGCGTCGATCCGTCCCGAGCACGCGACCCCGGCGATCGATCGCCTGCTCGCCGACGCGCGCGCGACGATCGAGCGCGTGGTCAGCGACGCGCGCGCGCCGACCTGGGAGACCGTCGCCGAGCCGATTGCCGATACGCTCGACCGGCTGCATCGCGCGTGGGGCGCGCTGCGCCACATGAACGCGGTGGTCAGCACGCCGGCGCTGCGCGACGCCTACAACGGCAACCTGCCGCGCATCACGACGTTCTACACCGAGCTTGGCCAGGACGAGCGGCTCTATGCGAAGTACCGCGCGCTCGCCGCGTCGAGCGCGTTCGCCTCGCTCGACGACGCGCGCCGCCGGGTGATCGAGAACGAGCTGCGCGACTTCCGCCTGACCGGCGCCGAGCTGCCGCCCGCGCAGAAGGCGCGCTTCAAGGCGATCTCGGAGGAGCTCGCGTCGCTCACCGCGACGTTCGACGACCACGTGCTCGACGCGACCAACGACTACGCCCTCTTCGTCCACGACGAGCGGCGGCTCGCCGGGGTGCCCGACGACGTCGTGGCCGAGGCGCGCGAGGCGGCGCAAGCCGACGGGCGCGAAGGCTGGAAGCTCACGGTCCGGATGCCCTGCTTCCTGCCCGTGATGAAGTACGCCGACGATCGGACGCTGCGCGCCGAGCTGCACCGCGCGCAGGCGACGCGCGCTTCGGACCTCGGCGCGCGCGCCGAGTGGGACAACGGCCCGCTGATCGAACGCGTGCTCGCGCTGCGGCTCGAGGCCGCGCACCTGCTGGGCTACCCGGACTACGCGACGCTGTCGCTCGTGCCGAAGATGGCGGGCGGCACCGACGAGGTGCTGGCGTTCCTGCGCGACCTCGCGAGGCGCGCGAAGCCGTACGCCGAGCGGGACCTGGCGGAGCTGATGGCGTTCGCGCGCGACCGCCTGGGCATCGACAGGCTCGAGCCCTGGGACATCGCGTACGCGAGCGAGAAGCTCATGAACGAGCGCTACGCGTTCTCCGACGAGCTCGTGCGCCAGTATTTCCCGGAGAGCCAGGTGCTCGCCGGCCTGTTCCGCGTCGTCGAGACGATCTACGGGGTGAAGATCCGCGAGTCGAAGGCCGAGGCCTGGCACCCGAGCGTCCGCTTCTTCGACATCGCCGACCGCGCCGGCACGACGATCGCGCAGTTCTACTTCGACAACTACGCGCGCGACCACAAGCAGGGCGGCGCGTGGATGGACGACGCGATCAACCGCCGCCGCACCGGGACGGCGGTGCAGATCCCGGTCGCGTACCTGACGTGCAACCTGCCCGCGCCGGTGGGCGGCAAGCCGGCGCTGTTCACGCACGACGACGTGATCACGGTGTTCCACGAGTTCGGGCACGGCCTGCACCAGATGCTCACGCAGGTCGAGGTGCTCGGCGTGTCGGGCATCGACGGCGTCGAGTGGGACGCGGTCGAGCTGCCCAGCCAGTTCATGGAGAACTTCTGCTGGGAATGGGACGTGCTGGAGCACATGACCTCGCACGTCGACACCGGCGAGCCGCTGCCGCGCGACCTCTACGACCGCATGCTCGCCGCGAAGAACTTCCAGAGCGGGCTCGGGACGGTCCGGCAGCTCGAGTTCGGGCTGTTCGACATGCTCGTGCACAGCGCGTACGTCCCGGGCGGCGGCGGGCGCTACGCGTCGCCGCAGGCCGTGCTCGACGCGGTGCGCGCCGACGTCCGCGTGCTGCCGGTCGCGCCCTACGACCGCTTCATGCACGCGTTCGGCCACATCTTCGCCGGCGGGTACGCCGCCGGCTACTACAGCTACAAGTGGGCCGAGGTCCTCTCGGCGGACGCCTACAGCCTGTTCGAGGAGATGGGCGTGCTGTCCCCCGAGGCGGGCCGGCGCTTCCGCGACGAGGTGCTGGCGAAGGGCGGCAGCCGGCCGGCGATGGCGTCGTTCGTCGCGTTCCGGGGACGGGAGCCCCAACTCGACGCCCTTCTGCGGCATAATGGGATGACAACGTCATTGGCCTGAGGAGGTCGTCCATGGCCCTCGCCATCCGCAGACGTCGGGTCTTCGCCTGCATCGCAGGCTCCCTCGCGCTCGTCGTCGCGACGGCGACGCTCGCGCAGGGCAACCAGGTCTACCGCTACGAGGACGCGAACGGCCGCGTGTACTACTCGGATCGCCCGCCCCCCGCGGACGCGAAGAAGGCGCAGGCCAAGCGCGTCGGCGCCAACTTCGTCGAGACCGATGCCGCGCCGCTCGCGACGCAACAGGCGGTGGAGCGCTTCCCGGTGACGCTCTACACGTTCTCGTGCGGCGAGGTGTGCCAGACCGCCGAGGGCCTGCTGAACAAGCGCGGCGTGCCGTTCACGACCGTGAACGTCGAGGAGCCGGCCAACGCCGCGCGCCTGCAGGCGCTCACCGGCGAGATGACGGCGCCGGTCCTGCAGGTCGGCGACAAGCTCGTCGCGAAGGGCTACAACGAGGCGCGCTGGACCGCGATGCTCGACGAGGCCGGCTACCCGAAGGCGCCCCCGCCCCGGCGCACCGTCCCGGGCGCGCGACCGCCCGAGCCGCCACGCGCCGAGACGCAGAGCGCGGCGCCTGCCCCGAAGGGCGGCGGGTACCCGGCGCAGTAGGGCCGGCGGTCGGGGCAACGGCCCTGGCCCGGCGTCGGAGCGCCTGCCCGGGCCCCGACCCGGCCGGCGCCACGCCCGCCTGCAACGCGCATCCTCCCGGCGCCGCTCGCGCCATCCGCCCCTCCAGGACCATGGCCAACCTGCCCGACAACCCGATGGGGCTGCAGGGATTCGAGTTCGTCGAGTTCGCCTCGCCCACGCCCCATGTGCTCGAGCCGCTCTTCGAGCGGCTCGGCTTCACGCTCGTCGCGAAGCACCGCTCGAAGGACGTGCTGCTCTACCGGCAGGGCGGCATCAACTTCGTCGTCAACCGCGAGCCGAGGAGCGCGGCCGCGTACTTCGCCGCCGAGCACGGGCCGTCGGCGTGCGGCCTCGCGTTTCGCGTCAGCGACTCGCACAAGGCGTATGCGCGCGCGCTCGAGCTCGGCGCGCAGCCGGTCGACATGCCCACCGGCCCGATGGAGCTGCGGCTGCCGGCGATCAAGGGCATCGGGGGCGCTCCGCTCTACCTGATCGACCGCTACGAGGAAGGCCGCGCGATCTACGACATCGACTTCGCGTTCGTCGAGGGCGTCGACCGCCATCCCGCCGGCCACGGCCTCAAGCTGATCGACCACCTGACGCACAACGTGTACCGCGGCCGCATGGCCTACTGGGCCGGGTTCTACGAGAAGCTCTTCAACTTCCGCGAGCTGCGCTATTTCGACATCAAGGGCGAGTACACGGGGCTCACCTCGCGCGCGATGACCGCGCCGGACGGCAGGATCCGCATCCCGCTGAACGAGGAGTCGGGGCGCGGATCCGGGCAGATCGAGGAGTTCCTGATGCAGTTCAACGGCGAGGGCATCCAGCACGTCGCGCTCGTCACCGACGACCTGCTCTCGACGATCGACAGGCTGCAGATGGCGGGCGTCCCGATGATGAGCGCGCCCAACGACGCCTACTACGAGATGCTCGACGAGCGCCTGCCCGGCCACGGCCTGCCGGTGAGCGAGCTCCGCGCGCGCGGCATCCTCGTCGACGGCACGACCGAGGGCGGGAAGCCGCGCCTGCTCCTGCAGATCTTCTCGCAGACGCTGCTCGGGCCGGTGTTCTTCGAGTTCATCCAGCGCAAGGGCGACGAGGGGTTCGGCGAGGGCAATTTCCGCGCGCTGTTCGAATCGATCGAGCGCGACCAGGTTCGCCGCGGCGTGATCCAGGCCGGCGCGTGAGCGATCGCTCGCGCTCCACCGGCCGTGCCCGCCGATCCGGCGCGCTTTCGCGCTGACCCGGCCGCGGCGCAAGCCCAGCTCCTCCGGCCATCATGGACGCGCTGCGCGGCTTCGGCTGGCTCCTGCTGTGCCAATCGGCGGGCGAGCTCGTCGCGCGCGGCCTCGGCGCCAGGCTGCCCGGCCCGGTGATCGGCATGCTGCTCCTGCTCGGCGCGCTCAACGTCCGCGTCGTGCGCGAGCCGGTCGAGGCCGCGGCGAACGCACTGCTCGCGCACCTGTCGCTGCTGTTCGTGCCGGTCGGCGTCGGCGTGATCGTCCATCTCGCGCTGCTCGCGGACTACGGCTGGCGCCTCGCCGTGGCGGTGATCGTGTCGACGTTGCTCGGGATGGCCGCCACGGCGCTGGTGCTCGCCCGACTGTGGCGAAGGAGCGCGTGACGCCGTGGACCAGCTCGTGAGCCTGTGGATCTACCTCGCCGCGACGCCGTTGTTCGGGCTCACCGCGACCATCGTCACCTACGTCGTGATGCACACCGCGTACGTGAAGCTAGGCCAGGCGCCGTGGGCGAACCCGGTGCTGTGGACG
The DNA here is from genome assembly GCA_035711225.1 of Casimicrobiaceae bacterium. Lineage (GTDB taxonomy): Bacteria > Pseudomonadota > Gammaproteobacteria > Burkholderiales > Casimicrobiaceae > VBCG01. The sequence goes on along the minus strand of DASTCK010000025.1, from coordinate 8,400 downwards.
GTGCTGGCGCTGGTCGCGCTGCTCGCGCTGACCGGCACCGCGTATCCCGCGTATTTCGCCGGCGCGCAGTTCATCCACTTCCTGCTCGGGCCCGCCGTCGTCGCCCTCGCGTGGCCGCTGTGGCAGCGGCGCGCCGAGCTGCGCAAGCGAGCGGCGGCGCTCGTTCTGTCGGCGTTCGCGGGCGGCGCGGTCGCGGCCGGCAGCGCGGTGGCGATCGGCTGGGCGCTCGGCCTCACCCCCGAGCTTCTGCGCTCGCTCGCGCCCAAGTCGGTCACCGCGCCGGTCGCGATGGGCATCGCCGAGCACCTCGGGGGCATCCCGGCGCTCGCCGCCGTGTTCGCCGTGCTCACCGGGCTGGTCGGTGCGCTGTCGGCGAAATACCTGTTCGACGCGCTGCGCATCGCGTCGCCCGAGGTGCGCGGCTTCGCGCTCGGCACGACCTCGCACGGCATCGGCGCGGCGCGCGCGATGCAGGTGCATCCCGACGCGGGCGCGTACGCCGGCCTCGCGCTCGGCATGCAGGTCATCCTCGCCACGCTGCTCCTGCCGCTGGTCGCGAGCGTCGCCGAGCGCTTCGCCCGCTAGAGCGGCGATGGCATCATGGCGCCCTGGGATCGAAGCCGGGGCCGCGATGAAGCTCGTCACCTGGAACATCAACTCGCTCAAGATGCGGCTGCCGCGCGTGCTCGACTGGCTCGCGGCCAACCAGCCCGACGTCCTGTGCCTGCAGGAGCTCAAGCTCGAGGACGACAAGTATCCTCGCACCGAGCTCGAGGCGGCGGGCTACCGCTCGCACGTGTTCGGCCAGAAGACCTACAACGGCGTCGCGATCCTCGTGCGCGACGGCGTGCCGGTCGGCGACGTCGCCACCGGGCTCCGCGGCTTCGACGACGAGCAGAAGCGCGTGATCGCCGCGACGGTCGACGGCGTGCGCGTCGTCTGCGCCTACGTTCCCAACGGCCAGTCGGTCGGGTCCGACAAGTACGAGTACAAGCTGCGCTGGTGCGCGGCGGCGGAGGCGTACCTGCACGACGCGCTCGCCGCGTTCCCGGACCTCGCGTTCGTCGGCGACCTCAACATCGCTCCGGAGCCTCGCGACGTGCACGACCCGGCCGCATGGGAGGGCCAGGTGCTGTTCTCGCAGCCCGAGCGCGACGCGTTCGCGCGCTGGATCGCGCTCGGCCTCGAGGACACCTACCGCCTCTTCGAGCAGCCGCCGAAGACATTCAGCTGGTGGGACTACCGGATGCTCGCCTTCCCGAAGAACATGGGGCTGCGCATCGACCACATCCTCGCGTCGCCCGCGCTCGCGGCTCGCTGCCGGTCGTGCACGATCGACCGCAACGCGCGCAAGGGCGAGAAGCCGTCCGACCACGCGCCGGTGATCGCCGACTTCGGGCCCCGCGCGGCGTGATCGTCATCGATCCCGCGGATCACGCCCGCGGCCTTCCTGCGTCCGCGGTGTTCGGCGCGCTCGCGGGCCTCGTCGTCTACTTCCTGGTCCTCGACCCGCGCCTTCTCGACCCGTCCTACTGGATCTGGCTGATGGAGGGCGATCCGGCCGCCCAGTACCTCGGCTGGCGCTTCTTCCGCGTCGAGCCGTGGCAGTGGCCGCCGGGCGCGATCCGCAGCTACGGCCTCGAGATCGGCAGCGCGATCCCGTTCACCGACTCGATCCCGATCGCGGCGTTCGCCGGCAAGCTCGCCTCCGCGTGGCTGCCCGAGCCGTTCCAGTACTTCGGCCTCTGGGCGCTGCTGTGCTTCGTGCTGCAAGGCTTCTTCGGCGGGCTCCTCGCCGCGCTCGCCTCGGACCGTCCGCTCGACCGCTACGCGCTAACGCTCCTGTTCGTCGCGAGCTGGCCGCTGCTCGACCGCGCGATCGGCCACTACGCGCTGATGTCGCACTGGCTCGTGCTGTGGGGGCTGTGGCTCGCGCTGCAGCCGCGTCGCGAGCTCGCGACCGGCCACTGGGTGGCCGTGACCTGCATCGCGTCGCTGGTGCACGCCTACCTGCTCTACATGGTGCTCGCGCTGTGGGTCGCCGACGTGCTGCGCCGCCGCCACTTCGACCCGCTGCCGCGACCGGACGTGGGCGAGTGGCTGCGCCACGTGACGGTCGTCGCGATCGCGCTGGGCGTGACGATGGCGCTCGCCGGCTACTTCGTGCTGCCCGGCCACGCGCTATCGGGCGGCAGCGCGTACTACGGCAAGTACGCGGCCAACCTCAACGCGTTCTTCAACCCGGGCTGGGGCTCGCGCTTCCTGCCGAACCTGCCGGTGATGAAGGGCGCCGAGCTCGAAGGCCACGGCTACCTCGGCGCGGGCGTGCTCGCGTTGCTCGCCGTCGCGCTGCTGTCGTTCCTCAAGCCGGGCGCTCCGGCGGCGAACGTCCGTCCCTACGCTCCGCTGATCGCGATCGCGGCGGTCCTCGTCATGCTCGCGCTGTCTCATCGCATCGCGTGGGGCGACCGCGTCGTGCTCGAGGTGCCGATCGGCGGCAAGCTGCTCGACCTCGTCGCCACGCTGCGCGCGTCGGGCCGCCTGCTGTGGGTCGCGATGTACGCGCTGACGTTCGCCGCCGCGGCGATCGTCGCCGCGCGCTTCTCGCCTCCGGCGGCGACGCTTCTCATCGCCGGCGCCGTCGCGCTGCAGCTCGCCGACCTGTCGCCGCGCTTCGTCGCGATGCGCGGCTACTTCCACGACCGGTTCATCGTCGCGCCCGCCGCGCGCTCGAGCCCGCTGCGCTCACCGTTCTGGGCCGAGGCGGCAAGGCACTACCACGTGATCAGGATGGCGCCGGTCGCCAACATGGCGCGCGGCTGGGAGTGGCTCTCGCTCTACGCCGTCGACCACGGCATGGCGATCAACACCGGGCAGTTCTCGCGTCCGTCGTTCCCGCGCATCGACGCGGCCAACGCGGCGATGACCGCGACCCTGAACGAGGGCAGGCTTGCGCCCGACACGCTCTACCTGCTGTGGTCGCGCGACGCGAAGTTCGACTTCACGATCGGTCCCGACGACGGCATCGGCGTGTTCGACGGCTACCAGGTCATCGCGCCGGGCTGGTTCGCGCAGCCGCGCGGCACGATCGCGCCCGATTACCTCGTTCGCGGCCCGCGTCGCGGCATCGGCCCCTAGCGAGCTACCGCTCGCCCTTGCGGAGCTCGTCCTCCATCCCGAGCTCCTGGATCTTGCGCGTGAGCGTGTTGCGGCCCCAGCCGAGCCACTGCGCGGCGTCCATGCGGTGCCCGCCGGTGTGCGTCAGCGCACGGCGGATCAGCGTCATCTCGAACTCGCGCTCCAGCCGGTCGCCCACGGACTTCTCGCCGCGCGCGAGCGCCGCGGCGAGCTCGCGGTCGAGCACCTGCTGCCAGCCCACCTCGCCGGGGCGCACGCCCGGCGGCATCGCGGGCTCGCGCACCTCGGGCGGCAGGTCGACCGCCTCGATGCGCTGCCCGGGCGCCATCACGGTGAGCCAGTGGCACACGTTCTCGAGCTGGCGCACGTTCCCCGGGAACGCGAAGCCCTGGAGCACCTTGATCGCCTCGTCGGACAGGGCCTTCGGCTCGACCGCGAGCTCGCGCGCGCTCTTCTGCATGAAATGGCGCGCGAGCGGCGGGACGTCCTCGGGGCGCTCGCGCAGCGGCGGCAGCCGCAGACGCACGACGTTGAGGCGGTGCAGCAGGTCCTCGCGGAACAGCCCCTGGCGCACGCGCTCCTCGAGCAACTGGTGCGTCGCGGCGATCACGCGCACGTTGGCCTTCAGCGGCGCGTGGCCGCCGACGCGGTAGTACTCTCCGTCGGAGAGCACGCGCAGGAGCCGCACCTGGAGGTCCGGCGGCATGTCGCCGATCTCGTCGAGGAACAGCGTGCCGCCCTCGGCCTGCTCGAAGCGCCCGCGCCGCGCGCTCTGCGCGCCGGTGAACGCGCCGCGCTCGTGGCCGAACAATTCGCTCTCGAGCAGGTCCTTCGGGATCGCGGCGGTGTTGATCGCGACGAACGGGCCGGGCGCGCGGGGGCTGTGGCGATGCAGCGCGCGCGCGACGAGCTCCTTGCCGGTGCCCGACTCGCCGGTGATCAGCACCGTGGCGTTCGACTGCGACAACCGGCCGATCGCGCGGAACACCTCCTGCATCGCGGGCGCCTGGCCGAGGATCTCGGCGGGCTCGGCGACGGCCGCCGCGCTCGGCGCCGCCACCGGCGTCTCGGACGTCGCGCGGCGGATCAGCGCGAGCGCGTGATCGACATCGAAGGGCTTCGGCAGGTACTCGAACGCGCCGCCCTGGAACGCCTGCACCGCGCTGTCCAGGTCCGAGTAGGCGGTCATCACGATCACCGGGATGTGCGGGTAGCGCTCCTTCACCTTCGACAGGAGCGAGATGCCGGATTCGCCGGGCATCCGGATGTCGGAAACGAGCACCTGCGGCTGGCTCACCGCGAGCGCCTGCAGCACCTCGTACGCCGAGCTGAACGTCTTGTACGGGATGCCCTCGCGCGCGAGCGCCTTCTCGAGCACCCAGCGGATCGAGCGGTCGTCGTCGACGATCCACACGGCGCGCATCGCGTCGCCGCTGCGGGGCGGCTCGTAGTCGTAGGCATGCATCGGGGCGTTTCCTCGTGGATCAGGGATGGCCGCGCGGGTCGAGCGGCAGCACGATCGTGAACACGGTGTGGCCGGGCCGGCTCTCCCAGTCGATCGCGCCGCCGTGCTGCGCGACGAAGGTCTGCGCGATCGTCAGCCCGAGCCCGCTGCCCCCCTCGCGGCCGGAGACGAGCGGGAAGAAGATCTTCTCGCGCAGCGCCTCGGGGACCCCGGGCCCGTTGTCGGCGACGCCGATGGCGATCGCGAGCCGGTGGAACTTCTTCGCGAGCATCGCGTTGCGCGCCACGCGCGTGGATACGACGATGCGCGGGTCGGCGGTCGTGCCGGCCAGCGACTGCGCCGCGTTGCGGACGATGTTGAGGATCGCCTGCGTGAGCTGCTCGGGGTCGGCGTCGAACTCGGGCAGCGAGATGTCGAAGTCCAGCGCGATCGGGATCTGCGGGAACTCGGCCTGCACCACGCCCTTCACGCGCACGAGCAGCTCGTGCACGTTGATCGGGCGGAACGCGGGCAGCCGGTGCGGCGTCAGCAGGCGGTTGACCAGCGACTGCAGGCGGTCCGCCTCGCCGATGATCACCTGCGTGTACTCGATGAGCGGGGGTCGGTCGAGCTCGCGCTCGAGCAGCTGCGCCGCGCCGCGGATGCCGCCGAGCGGATTCTTGATCTCGTGCGCGAGGCTGCGGATCAGCTCGCGGTTCGCCTGCTGCTGCTCGTTCAGGCGCTCCTCGCGCGCGATCTTGAGCTGCTGGTCGATGTGGCGGAACTCGACCAGCACGTCGGCGTCGTCGAGGTCGACGGGCGTCGCGGTGCACGACAGGTGCAGCTTCGTCTTGCCGGTCGCCGCGAGCTCGATCTCCTGCTCGGTGTAGGACGCGCCGCTCGTCCTCGCCTTGGCGATCGAGGTGTCGAGCGCCGCGCTGTCGCCGAACACCTGCGACGGGCGCCGCTTCACGAGCTTCTTGCGCGAGAGCTCGAACAGGTTCTCGGCCGCCGGGTTCGCCCACGCGATGCGGCCGTCCGGAGCGATCAGGAGCACGGCGGTCGCGACCAGCTCGAGCCCGGCGCAGGCGGCGGGCGTGGCGGGCTCGAGGAAGGGGATGCGGATCACGTGAGGAGGCGGCGCGCACCGCGGGCGTCGCGGCGCGCACGACCACGAGGGTTTAGCAATAACCGCGCCGGGACGGCGCACACGCGTGCGCGAGACGCGCACGCGGGGCGGCGGCGCGTCAGCGCGCCGCGAGCTCGCGCTTCAGCGCCTCGATGTTGCGCTCGTGCAGCTGCACGGCCTGTCGCATTCGCGCGATGCGGTCCGCGTACTTCTGCGCGCTGGTGCGCTCCTCGGGAAGCGGCAGCGGCGAGCCGTCGCCCCACGCTGCCTTCGCCTCGGCGAGCTGCTTCTCCTCGCTCGCGAGCTCGTCCTGCAGCACCTTGCGGCGCAGGTCGTCGCGCGACTTCTGCGTCCCCGCGTCCACCTTCGGGAAGCTCGACGGCGTCGGCACGCTCGCCGAGCGCGTCGCGGACGAGCCGGGGGTCCGCACGGGCGCGGGGGATTCGGATCCCGCGTCGGGCACGTTGAAGTAGGACGCGTTGCCGCTCTTCGCCGTGCACTTGTACATCTCGCTGCCCGACAGCCGCACCGGCTTGTCGGTGCAGCCCTCGTCCTTCGCCTTCTGCGCGAGCGTCTGCGCGTGCGCCGCCCCGGCCGCGCCCCCGAGCAGGGCGGCGGCGCACCAGGCGAGCGCGGTCATCCGGGAGGCCATGTCGTCGCAGTGTATCGGACGCGCGTCCGACGACGAAAGGGGCAGGCCGCCGGCCCGCCCCCGTCGCTCCCACGTCAACGCCCCCGAGGGGCCCCGGGTTTACAGCGAGTAGTACATCTCGTACTCGATCGGGTGCGTGGTCATCCGGAAGCGCGTGACCTCCTCCATCTTGAGGGCGATGTAGGCGTCGATCATGTCGTTGGTGAACACGCCACCCTTGGTGAGGAACGAGCGGTCCTTGTCGAGGTGATCGAGCGCCTCGTCGAGCGACGCGCACGGGTGCGGGACCTTCGCGGCCTCCTCGGGCTCGAGGTCGTACAGGTTCTTGTCCATCGGGTCGCCCGGATGGATCTTGTGCTGCACGCCGTCGAGGCCCGCCATCAGCATGGCCGAAAACGCGAGATACGGATTCGCGGTCGGGTCCGGGAAGCGCACCTCGATGCGCCGGCCCTTCGGGTTCGAGACGTAGGGAACGCGGATCGCGGCCGAGCGGTTGCGCGCCGAGTACGCGAGGTTGATCGGGGCCTCGAATCCCGGCACCAGGCGCTTGTACGAGTTCGTGCCCGGGTTGGTGATGGCGTTGAGCGCCTTCGCGTGCTTGATGATCCCGCCGATGTAGTAGAGCGCGAACTCCGACAGTCCCGAGTAGCCGTCGCCCGCGAACAGGTTCTTGCCGCCCTTCCACACCGACTGGTGACAGTGCATCCCCGAGCCGTTGTCGCCGACGATCGGCTTCGGCATGAACGTCGCGGTCTTGCCGTACGCGTGCGCGGTGTTGTGCACGGCGTACTTGAGGATCTGCAGCCAGTCGGCGCGCTGGACGAGCGGCGCGAACTTCGTGCCGATCTCGCACTGGCCCGCGTTCGCGACCTCGTGGTGGTGCACTTCCACCTCGACGCCCATCTGCTCGAGCGCGAGGCAGATCGCGGAGCGGATGTCCTGCAGCGAGTCGACCGGCGGCACCGGGAAGTAGCCGCCCTTGACGACGGGCCGGTGCCCCATGTTGCCGCCCTCGAACTTCTCGCCGGACGACCACGCGGCTTCGCTGCTGAACACCTTGCAGTAGCTGCCCGACATGTCGACCGACCACTCGACCGAGTCGAAGATGAAGAACTCGGGCTCCGGGCCGAAGTAGCAGACGTCGCCGATGCCGGTCGACTTGAGGTAGGCGTCGGCGCGCTTCGCGAGCGAGCGCGGGTCGCGCTCGTAGCCCTTGCCGTCGGAAGGCTCGACCACGTCGCAGGTGATGTTGAGCGTCGTCTCGTCGAGGAACGGATCGACGTACGCGGTCGCCGGGTCCGGCATCAGCAGCATGTCGGACGCCTCGATGCCCTTCCATCCGGCGATCGACGAGCCGTCGAACGCGTGGCCGTCCTCGAACTTGTCGTTGCCGACCACCTTGGCCGGCACCGAGACGTGCTGCTCCTTGCCGCGCGTGTCGGTGAAGCGGAAGTCGACGAACTTGACCTCCTTTTCCTTGATCATCTTGAGGACGTCGGCGGCTGTGGCCATGCAGATCTCCTGACGGGGCTTGTTCGAACGGGAAGGGATGACGCTGCGTTGCAGAATCGCCGCGGGGCGATTTAGCGATAACTATGCCATCGGGGACGCCGCCCCAACCCCCTGAGGGCGCGCGAAATTTCGGTGCCGGCATCGCCCGGGGGCGCATAGACGCCCCATTATGGAGCATTTGCTGCGCGCGGTCGCACCAATTTGGCGCCGGTACTCGGGAAAGCGACTGAATCGGAGGCTCACGTCGCTACCCGTGCACGCAGCAGATGCCGCGGGCGGCATGGTCGCGCCCACGAAGTCCGAGTGAGTCGACACAAGTGCCTGACCCGGAACGGGTTCGCTTCGTCGCACCGAAGCGATCCGCGGAAGCACGCAGGCACGCGCGCGCACCATCGTGGTGCCGTCGGTCGACGGGGGATCGAAGCCTGCGGCCACGGGCGCCTCGTGGGCGTGCTCTCCGATCCCGCCGTCACGGGTAGAACAGGTACAGCCGGTATCCCGCCTGCGACGTCGCGCTCGCATCGA
>DASTCK010000024.1:0-7205 GCA_035711225.1 Casimicrobiaceae bacterium | reverse complement strand
CGCTCGCGCTCGCCGCGCTCAACACCCCGACCGAGCGCGGCTCGGCCCAGGTGTTCGCCCACCTGCTCGGGCTCATCTCCCGCGGCCGCGGCGCGTCCGATTTCCTGGTGCCGATGCTCGACCTGTCCGAGCTCTTTCCCGAGCCCGCGGGCCGCCGCATCGAGGCGCGCGGCGGCGAGATCCGCCTGCGCTCGACCGCGCTCGTCGCGGAAGCGCGCGACGACGGCGTCGACATCCATGCCGGCGGCAGCACCTGGCAGGCGTCCGCGGCGATCGTGGCGGTCGGCCCGCACCAGCTCGCGCACGTGTTCGCGCCGGGCGTCGCGGTCCAACCGGCGGTCGCGGACGCGCTGGCGGCCACCGGTGCGATGCGCTTCGAGCCGACCGCGACGATCTACCTGGGATTCCGCGAGCCGTTCCGCGTCCCGTCGCGCATCGCGCGGCTCGACGACGGTCCCGGCCAGTGGCTGTTCGACCGGCACGACGTGCTCGACCGCGCGCCCGAAGCCGCCGGGGCGCGCGCCCTGCGCGGGCTCGTGGCGGTCGTCATCTCGGCGTCCGGCGCGCACGACGACCTCGACGCGAAGGCGATGGCCGGGCGCGTGCACGCGCAGCTGCGGCGACTCAAGCCATCGATGCCGATGCCGGTGTGGTCCCAGGTCATCGTCGAGCGACGCTCGACCTTCGCGTGCACGCCCGGGCTGCGCCGCCCCGCCGCGGCCCTCGGACGGCGCCTGCACCTCGCGGGCGACTACCTCGACCCGATGCTGCCCGCGACGCTCGAGGCGGCGGTCACGAGCGGCGAGGCCGCCGGGCGCGCCATGGCTCGTGCGCTCGCCGTGCCGTAGTCCCTCGGCTGTCAGGCACCGTGCTTCAGACCGGGTCCGTTACCGGAGCCGGCGGCGAGCTCGAGGTCGTCCCCGTTTCCCGGATCACAGCTCCCTTGCCCGCTCGCGCAGCGCGAACTTCTGGATCTTGCCGGTCGAGGTCTTGGGCAGCGGGCCGAAGACGACGGTCTTCGGCGCCTTGAAATGCGCGAGGCGTTCGCGGCACCACGCGACGATCTCGCCGGCGCTCACCTCTGCGGCGCCGGGTTTCAGCGTCACGAACGCGCACGGCGTCTCGCCCCAGCGCTCGTCGGGCCGCGCGACCACCGCGGCCTCCATCACCTGCGGATGCCGGTACAGGCATTCCTCGACCTCCAGCGAGCTCACGTTCTCGCCGCCGCTGATGATGATGTCCTTGCTGCGGTCGCGGATCTCCGCGTAGCCGTCGGGGTGCCACACGGCGAGGTCGCCGGTCGAAAACCAGCCGTCGGCGAACGCCTTCGCGGTCGCGGCGGGATTGTCGAGGTAGCCTTTCATGATCGTGTTGCCGCGGAGCTCGAGCTCGCCCATCGTCGCGCCGTCGCGAGGCACCGGCCGGCCGGACGCCGGGTCGACGACGCGCATCGCCGCGAGCGTGGGCATCGCCACGCCCTGGCGCGCCATCCGGCGCGCGCGCTCGGCGAGCGTCAGGCCCGCCCATCCGTCCTGCGGCACGCACAGCATCGCGGGACCGTACGACTCGGTCAGTCCGTAGAGATGGGTCACGCGAAAGCCCATCGCCTCCATCGCCTCGATCACGGCGGAGGGCGGCGCGGCGCCGCCGGTGGCGACGTCGACGACATGGTCGAACGGCACCCTGGCCGCGGCGGGCGCGTGGATCAGCATCGACAGCACGATCGGCGCGCCGCAGAGGTGCGTCACGCGATGGTCGCGGATCGCCCGGAACACCGCTGCCGGCTCGACGCGGCGCAGGCACACGTGCGTGCCGCCGGCGGCCGTGACCGCCCACGTGTAGGTCCAGCCGTTGCAATGGAACATCGGCAGCGTCCACAGGTAGACGCTGTCCGCGGCGAGGCGGAACGCGAGCGCGTTGCCGAGCGCGTTCAGGTACGCGCCCCGGTGGTGGTAGACGACGCCCTTCGGATCGCCGGTCGTGCCGGACGTGTAGAGCAGCGCGAGCGAATCCCATTCGTCGAGCGGGCCGGGCCAGGCGAACGCCGGGTCGCCGCCCGCGATCAACCCCTCGTGCGTGGCGCTGCCCAGGCGCTCGCCGCCCGGGCCCTCGCTGTCGTCGATGTCGACCACGAGCGGCGAGCGGCCGAGCTGGCGCAGCGCCTCGCGCATCACCGGCGCGTACTCGGGGTCGGTGAACACGACCTTGGCGTCGCCGTGCGCGAGGCAGAACGCCAGCGCCGCGGCGTCGAGGCGCACGTTGAGCGCGTTGAGGACCGCGCCGAGCGCCGGGACCGCGTAGTGCAGCTCGAGCATCGCGGGCACGTTGGGCGCCATGACGGCCACCGTGTCGCCCCGACGCACGCCGCGCGCCGCCAATGCGCTGGCGAGCGCGCGCACGCGGGCGTCGAACGTCGCGTAGCTGTACGCGAGGCGGCCGTGGCGCACCGCGACGCGGTCGGGCCACACGGCGGCGCTCCGCGCCAGGAAATCGATCGGCGTGAGCGGGACGTGGTTCGCCGGTCCCGCGGCGAGGCCGCGGACGAACCGGTGATCGGCAGGGAGCGGCGCGTCGGCCATGCGGAGCTCGTCCCTCAACGCGCCGACGGCTTTCCGGCGCGCTCGCGCAACAGGCGCTGCTGCTCGCGCCCCCACTCGCGCTCGCGGATCGCCGCGCGCTTGTCGTGCTGCTTCTTGCCCTTGGCGAGCCCGATCTCCAGCTTGATGCGTCCCTTCTTGTAGTGCAGGTCGATCGGGACGAGCGTGTACCCGGCGCGCTCGACGCGGCCGACGAACCGGTCGATCTCGTCGCGGTGCATCAGGAGGCGGCGCGTCCGCGTCGGGTCCGCCTGCACGTGGGTCGACGCCTGCGCGAGCGGCGAGATGTGCGCGCCGACCAGCACGATCCCGCCGTCCTTGACCATCACGTAGGCTTCCTTCAGGTTGGCGCGGCCGGCGCGGATCGACTTCACCTCCCAGCCTTCGAGCGCGATGCCGGCCTCGACGCGTTCCTCGATAAAATAGTCGTGGAACGCCTTCCGGTTGTCGACGATGCTCATGGCCGGATTGTAGCCAAACGCCCTCCACCGGCCCATGAAGCGGATCCAGCACTCGGTCCTCGTGCCCTATTCGGCCCGGGAGATGTACGACCTCGTCGCCGACGTCGAGTCGTATTGCACGTTCCTGCCCTGGTGCGGGGGCTCGCGCGTCCTCGAGAGCCGCGACGGCGAGCGCACCACGCGCATCGACATCGCCTACCACGGCGTCCGCGCGCATTTCACGACGACGAACGTCGACGTGCCCGGCGAATCGATCGTGATCACGCTGATCGACGGGCCGTTCCGCCACCTGCACGGCGAGTGGCGCTTCCGCGCGCTCGCCGAGCGCGCCTGCAAGGTCGAGTTCGAGCTGGCCTACGAGTTCTCGAGCGGGCTCCTCGAGCGCGCGATCGGCCCGGTGTTCGACCACGTCGCGTCGACCTTCGTCGAGGCCTTCGTGAAGCGCGCCGCGTCGGCGTACGGGGCGCGATGAGGGTGACCGTCGCCTGGGCCTCGCCCGCGTCCCGGGGCAGCGTCGAGGTCGACCTGCCCGAAGGTGCGAGCGTCGCCGACGCGGTGCGGCGATCCGACGCGCTGGCGCGCGCGCGCGTCGACGCGGGCGACGCGCGCTTCGCGATCTTCGGCCAGGCGGCGCATCCCGCCACCCCGCTGCGGGCCGGCGACCGGGTGGAGATCACCCGACCGCTCCTCGTCGATGCCAAGGCGGCGCGCCGCGCACGCGCGGCCTTGCAGCCTCCATCGCCCTCGGCGAAGGCCCCCGGGCGGCGCGGGCGCAACTGACGGACGACGTCCGACTGGCGCCCACGTCGGGATTCGACGACAATCGCGGCCGTGCCCCGCGTCCCGTTCCCGCGGGCGGCCCTGGCCGCCGCGCTCGCCCTCGCCATGTCGTCCTCCGCGCTCCCGGCGACGGCCGGCTCGTCGCGCGGCGACGCGCTCGCGGCGACGACGCGCTCGACCGTCGAGACCGTGTGGCACGGCGCCCAGGACCTCGCGATCTACGCGCTCGGCATGATCGGCGTGGACTACCGCTGGGGGGGCGAGTCGCCCGACAGCGGGCTCGACTGCAGCGGCCTCGTGCGCCATGTGTTCCAGACGGTGACCGGCGTGACGCTGCCGAGGACCTCGAAGGAGCTCTCGCGCATCGGCGCGCCGATCCAGCGCGGCGATCTCAAGCCCGGCGACCTGGTGTTCTTCGACACGCGGCGCTTCGCGTTCTCGCACGTCGGCATCTACCTCGGCGACGACCGCTTCATCCACGCGCCCTCGCGCGGCAGCGAGGTCGAGATCGCCGAGCTGTCGAACGGCTACTGGCGCAAGCACTTCAACGGTGCGCGGCGCCTGGTCGGCGTGCTCCCGGGCCTCGTGCAGAGCGCCGAGGCGTCGACGATCGTCGACGCGCCGGCGGCCGCGGCGCGCTGAACCGACGGCGCCGCGCGGCGCCGGCTCACCTCCTGGGTCGGCGAGGCGGCGCCCGCTTGGGCGCGGTCAGTCGCGCGCGCCCGCGCGCTTCAGGCGCTCGACCATCGGGGCATCGTCGGCGCGCTTCGCCCAGTCGAGCGCGGAGGCGCCATCCTGGTTGCGGCGGTTGACATCCGCCCCGCGGGCGATCAGCAGGATCGCCGTCGAGTACTTCCCCTCGCGCACCGCCATCATCAGCGCCGTCGTGCCGTTCGGCGATGCGGCGTTGATGTCGGCGCCTTCGCCGAGCAGCCAGCGCACCAGCTCGTCGTGGCCCCCGGTGGCCGCGTAGATCAGCGGCGTCCATCCCTTGCCGTCGACCGACGCGTTCCGCATGCGCAGCGCCTTCGCGATGCCGAGGTGGCCGTTGAGGCTCGCGATCATCATCGCCGTGTCGCCGAAGCGGTTGCGCTGCTCCGGGTTGGCCCGCGCCGCGAGCAGCACGTCGACGGTCGCGGCGTTGCCGCCGCGGGCGGCGACGACGAGCGCCGGGTCGCCGTTGGCGTCGACGCTGTTCGGGTCGACGCCGCGCGCGAGCATCGCGCGCACGTCGGACGCGCGGTCGTTGCCCACCGCGATGAAGAAGTCGTCGAGGAGGTTCTGCGCCGCGAGCGGCAGCGGCCACGCGAACGCGAGGACCGCCGCCAGGCGCCAGGGGTCAAGCCGCATGGGGATCGATCCTGAAGAGGCTGAAGAAATTGTCGGAGGTCGCGCGGGCCACCGCGGCGAGGTCGATGCCGCGCAGCCGCGCGACCGCTTCGGCGACGTGCACGACCCACGCGGGCTCGTTGGGCTTGCCGCGATGCGGCACCGGGGCGAGGTAGGGGCTGTCGGTCTCGATCAGCATCCGCTCGAGCGGGACGCGGCGCGCCACGTCGTGCAGCGCAGCCGCGTTGCGGAACGAGACGATGCCGGAGAACGAGATGTGGAAGCCGAGGTCGATCGCCGCGGCGGCGACCTCCCACGACTCGGTGAAGCAGTGCATGACGCCGCCGACCTCGGCGGCGCGTTCCTCTCGCATGATCGCGAGCGTGTCCTCGGCCGCCGCGCGCGTGTGGATCACGAGCGGCTTCCCGCACTCGCGCGCGGCGCGGATGTGCGTGCGGAAGCGCTCGCGCTGCCAGGCGAGATCCCCGGTGAGCCGGTAGTAGTCGAGGCCGGTCTCGCCGATCGCCACGACCTTGGGCTTCGCCGCGAGGTCGACGAGCGCGGCGACGGTCGGCTCGACGGTGTCCGGGTAGTCGGGATGCGTGCCGGCCGTCGCAAACAGGTTGTCGTGGGCCGTCGCGAGCGCGTGCACGCGCGGCCAGTCGGGCAGGTCGACCGAGATGCACAGCGCGTGCGTCACCCTGGCCGCGCGCATCGCCTCGAGCTTCTGCGGCAACGCCGCGGCGAGCTCGGGGAAGTCGAGGTGGCAGTGGGAGTCGACGAACATTCGGCGATCAGCGATCAGGCATCACGGATCAGGGATCGGTCCGCCCGCCGCGCGGCAGGCGCCGCGCTTCCGAGGCGTGATCTCCGACGTCCGATCCCCGCGCTACAGCGTATGCGTCGGCCGGTTCGACGCCAGCGTCTCGCCCAGGATCTTCTCGATGGTCGCGCGCGCGGACTTGCCGGTGTCGTCCAGCGTGAACTCGACGCCGATCCCCTGCGTGCGGCTCCCCTGCACGCCTTCCGGCGTGATCCAGACGACCTTCCCCTGCACCGCGATGCGGTTGGGGTCGTCCATCAGCGACAGCAGCATGAACACCTCCTCGCCGAGCGCGTACGAGCGCGACGTGGGGATGAAGATGCCGCCGCCCCGCAGGAACGGCATGTAGGCCGCGTACAGCGCCGCCTTCTCGCGGATGTTGAGCGAGAGCACCCCGGGCCGCGCGACCGCGGCGCCCGACGGAGCCTTGGGGTCGGCCATGGTCAGGCGAACAGCGCGCGGTAGTCCGCGAGCAGCGCCTCGGCGACGAGGCGCGGCGTCAGCGGATGCGCGAGATGGGCGCGTTGGAACAGCACCGAACGATGATAGCGACAAAGCCCGATCCTCGCCACCCGCGGCGCGATGGCGGCCAGCGCCGGCTCGTAGGCCGGCAGCCGCTGCGCGCGGCCTCCTGCCGCGACGCGCGCCAGGTCCGCCGACCAGGCGACGATCGCGTCGAGGCCCGCGGCGAGCCGTGCCTTCCGCTCGTCCCTGCCGGCGGCGTCGATGCGCGCGCCGAGCGCCATCGGCGCGAGCCGGTCGGGACGCGCGAGCGCGTCGAACCACGCCTTGCGCTCGGCGCGGCCGCCCTCCTCGGCGAGTGCGAGCGCCGCGAGGGGCGCGCCGCCCGCTTCGGCGAGCGCCGCCGCCGCATCGTCGACGCCCTGACCGGCCAGCCACGCGAGCGCCTCGTCGTGCGCCGGCACCGGCGCGGGAACGTGCACGCAGCGGCTTGCGATCGTCCTCATGAGCCGCCCCGGCTGGCTCGACGCGAGGAGCAGCGTCGTGCGCGGCGGCGGCTCCTCGAGCGTCTTCAACAGCGCGTTCGCCGCCTGCGTCGTCATGCGCTCGGCCGGGGCGATGACCGCGACGCGCTCGCCGGCGCGGTGCGACGAGATGCCGACCATGTCCGTGACGCTCCTGACGCGTTCGATCCCGATCTCCTGGACCGGCTCCCACGCCTGCTCCTTGTCGTCGAACGCGAAGAGATCGAGG
>DASTCK010000023.1:0-15714 GCA_035711225.1 Casimicrobiaceae bacterium | reverse complement strand
CAGCGCCTCGCCGATGCCCGCCACGTTGCCGTGGCCGAAGATCGCCCACACGCCGCCGAAGAGCCGCTCGCCGCTCTCGACGCGCAGCGCGGCGAGCCAGCGCACGAGTGCCTGCGCCGCGGTCAGTCGGATCGACGCGGTCATGCCGCCCGTCCTACCCCGGGGTCGGATTCGAATCCGACCCCGGCGGCGGGGTGGCGCGCCTGGCGCCATGCGTCGATCAGCGCCTCGAACGTCGCGCGGGCGCGCGCCTTGAACGTCGCATCGTCGATCTCGCCGGCGAGCCACGCGCGCGCGGGCGCCTGGAAGATCGTGCGCCCGACCGCGAAGCCGCGGCAGCTCGTGCTCGCGCGCGCCTCGCGAAATCCTTCGGCGAGCGCCTCGACCTCGGCGCTCTGGCCGAGCAGCAGCACGCCGCGGCAGTACGGGTCGCGCTCGGCGATCAGCGCGTCGATCGCACGCCACTCCGCGGCGCCCATCGGCTCGAGCTTCCACCACTCGGGCCGGAAGCCGAGGTTGTAGAGCCGCTTCAGCGCCCGCAGCACCGTGTCCGGATGCCGCGGCAGCCCGCGCGCCGGGATGATCTCGAGCAGGAGCTCGTGGCCGCTCGCGTCCGTCGCCTCGCACAGCGTGCGGATCTGCGCCTCGTTCTCGAGTCGGCGATCGATCACGTCGTCGGGGTGGTAGGCGACCAGGCACTTGACGACGTGCTCGGCCGGCCACGCGAGCAGCGCCGTGCCGACCGAACGCCCGCGGTCGAACACCACGGGATTGCTGCCCGGCAGCTCGACCGGCCGGCCGATCCACCAGCCACGGCCGGTCGCCGCGTTCAACGCATCCTGCCCGTAGCGGTCGTCGCACAGGATGCCGACGCGGCCGGCGAGCCCGCGCGCGCGCTCGGTCTCCGCGACCGCCTCGACGCACAGCTTCTTGAGGTGCGGCAGCCGCTCCTCGCCGGCGCCCGCCTCCTGCGCCAGCTCGAAGAACGGGTTGCGGTGGTCGAACGCGAACACCGCCAGGTCGTCGCGCGGCGTGCGCGGCGCGGTCACGCGGTGCAGCCGCGTGAGCGTCGCGTCGCGGTCGGGCCGCGGGATCTCCGCCGCGTGCGCGAGGAAGTGGTCGAGCTCGACGCGCGTCGGCATCGCGGGCGCGCAGCCGTGGCGCGACACCACGAGCGCGCCGCAGGCGTTCGCGTAACGCGTGCACGCCTCGTAGTCCTCGCCGCGCACCCATCCGGAGAGGAATCCCGCCGAAAACGCGTCGCCGGCCCCGAGCACGTTCAGCACCTCGACCTCGACGCCGCGTCCCTGGAAGGCGTCGTCGAGCGAGCGCGGGATCGGCCCGTCCACGACGACGCAACCCATCGCGCCGCGCTTGACCACGAGCGTGGCCGGCGTCAGCTTGCGGATCGCGCGGAGCGCCTCGATCGGGTCGGTGCTGCCGCCGGCGATCGCGAACTCCTCGCCGGTGCCGATGACGAGGTCGAACCGCGGCAGGATGCGCTGCAGGTGCGAGGTCACGGTCTCCGAGCGGATGTAGCGGGTCTCGCCGTCGCCGCGCTTGGTGAGGCCCCACAGCACCGGCCGGTAGTCGATGTCGAGCACCGTGCGCACGCCGTGGCGGCGCGCACGCTCGAGCGCGAGGTGGCTGACGCGGTCGACGTGCGGCGTCGAGAAGTGCGTGCCGGTGATCAGGAGCGCGCGGCTCCGCGCGAGGTAGGCCTCGTCGACGTCCTCGTCGGCGATCGCCATGTCGGCGCAGTTCTCGCGCAGGAAGATGAGCGGGAACGTGTCGCGGTCCTTGATGCCCAGCACCACGCCCCCGGTGAGCCGGGACGGGTCGACGCTCACGTGGCTGACGTCGCAGCCTTCCCGCGCGAGCGTCTCGGTCAGGAAGCGCCCCAGGTGGTCGTCGCCGACGCGCGAGATCATGCCGGTGCGCAATCCCAGGCGCGCGCAGCCGAACGCCGTGTTCGCCGAGGATCCGCCCAGGTATTTCGCGAAGCTCGTGACGTCCTCGAGCCGCGCGCCGATCTGCTGGGCGTAGAAATCGACGGCGAAGCGTCCGAGGCACAGCACGTCGAAATCGCGGCCGGCGGCGAAGGTCGTGGCGTTGCGCATCGGGGGAAGGCCGGAAGGGGCGCTGCGGTAGGATCGCGATTGTCCGCCGGCCGCCGGTGAAACGCAATTTCCACGGCGGTCCCGATCGGAACACCGGTTCCGCGAGGGCGACCCGACCGCGACGCCCCGGCCCCCCGTGACCCATCGACTCTCCGCCCCCGACCTCGCGCTCACGCTCGCGGTCGTCGCCGTCTGGGGCTTCTCGTTCGTCCCGATCAAGGTGGGACTGCAGGAGATCCCGCCGTTCATGCTCGCGGCGCTGCGGTTCACGCTCGCGGCGGTTCCGGCGGTCTTCCTCGTGCGCCGGCCCGACATGCCGTGGGCGGGCGTGGCCGCCTACGGGCTCGCCATCGGCGTCTTCCAGTTCGGCCTGCTGTTCCTCGGCATGCGGCTCGGCATGCCGGCCGGGCTCTCGTCGATCGTCATCCAGGTCCAGGTGTTCTTCACCATCGGGCTCGCCGTCGCGTTCGCCGGCGACCGGTTCCATCGGTGGAACGCCCTCGGCGCGCTCGTCGCGGCGGCCGGCATCGTCGTGCTCGGAGCCTACAAGCTCGCGAGCGGGCTGTCGGGCACGCTCGCCGGCTTCGTCGCGATCCTCGGGGCGGCGTTCGCCTGGGGCGTCGGCAACGTGATCGCGAAGCGCGCGGGCGCCGACCACGACGTCGACGCGTTCTCGCTCGTCGTCTGGTCGAGCCTGGTGCCCCCGGTACCGCTCGCGCTCGCCTCGTTCGCGTTCGAAGGCGGACCCGACGCCGCTCTCGCGGTCGCAAGCGCGTCCTGGCTCGCCTGGGCGTGCGTCGCCTTCATGGCGTGGGTCGCGACGCTGTTCGGCTTCGCAGCGTGGAACCGCCTGCTGCACACCTATCCGACGCCGCTGATCTCGCCGTTCGCGCTCTTGATTCCCGTGACGGGCCTTGCGTCCGGCGCGCTGTTCCTGGGCGAGCGCCTCGCGCCGATGCAGGCGGTCGGGGGCGCGCTCGTCTTCGCGGGACTCGCGGTGAACGTGGTGGGGCCGAGGGTGGGGAGGTGGGGAATGGGCTTGCGGTGAGGAGTCGACCCGAACGTCGGGGGCTGGAGCAACCTGCGCGACGGCGAACTTCGGGAGTCGGAGCCGCCCGGGCGACGTCGAACTTCGGGGGTCAGAGCAACGTGCGCGACTGCGTCGCGGACGTCGGTCTGACCCCGAGTCAGGAGCGTTCCCGCGGGCGCGGGAACGCTCGTTACTTGAAGAACTTATTGAACCAGTACGTGCGCTTGCGCTTCGGGTCGACCTTGATCGGCACGCGCGACACGCTCAAGCCCGAGAGCTCGGGGTTTACCCCGCCGATGATGAACGGCAGCTTCCGCGTCTCCTCGCCGCCGTCGGGGCCGGGCACCGTCAGTTCGACCTCGCCAATCACCGGCGACGGTGGCAAGCCGCCTCCCGCGAACTCCGACCACTCGGGGGCGCCGCAGAACAGCGGAACACGGTAGCCCTTCGCGATGCCGAGGTTCGAGCAGGCGTTCGGCGCGGGAGGAGTCGGCCGGTTCGTGCTGAAGTAGGTGTTCCCGCCGGTCGTCACGGCGGAGGTCACGACCTTCTCACCGGCCTCGAGCGGGAGGTAGCAACCGGTCACCGAGCTGGTCAGCTCGAAGTCCGCGGAATAGGGCACCAGCGTGTCGTTCGCGATCGCGGATGCCGTCGGCGTGCCTTTCGTGACCTTGTAGTCGAACAGCGTGAAGAATCGGTCGTTCGTCGTCGTCGCGAGCGGACGCTCGCGGTTGCCGCTTCCAAGCATCACCGCCGTGAACAGGCTGGTGTGCACGACGTCGGGCGCGTAGAAGAACTTGCGCCCCAGGCCGCCGTCGAGCGTCGCGAAGGTCCGGATCGTCCAGCCCCCGGGACTCCCGTCGCCTGCCGCGGTCTCGAAGTCGATGCGGTACACGTTCCCGCCGGCGTCTGCCGCGTAGGCCCGGTCGACAAAGCCGTCGTAATCCGTATCCAGCAACGCGAGCGGTGCGGGCACGCTTCGCGTCGTCGCGAAGCGTCCGACCACCGACCCGTCGCTCGAGTCGAGAACGAGCACCGCATTGCCCATCGTCGTCGTCCCGGGCGGCAGCGCGTCCTCCGCGATCGCGTCGTAGCCGGCGCCCATCACAAGTACCGGCCGCGAATAGCCCTTGAGCCGTGTGACGCGCGGCTCCGACCAGGTCTGCCCGAGACCGGCGATGTCCGCGTGCGACTTGCGCCACATGAGCCTCGGCGAGAGCGGGTCGGTCACGTCGAACGCATACAGCAGGCGCCCCCCTCGTCGCATCGACACGAAGATCTGGACGCTCACGGTCGCGCCGGTCTCGTCCACACGCTGATAGACGGTGACCGGACCGTCGATAAAATAGTCGCGCGCCACGGCATTCGCGGCCGTCGGGGTCGACGGGAAGCGGATGTAGGGCAGGTTGTTGCGGAAGCGCTTGAACTTCCCCAGGAATTCTTCGGGGACAAAGGCCCACAGCTCGCTGCCGGCGGTCTCGCCGGTCTGGTTGGCGTCGACGGCCCGGATCACGCCATCGTTGCTGCCGTAGAACGCCACGGTGCCGATCGACCCGGCGTAGTCGATGACCGCGGGGCGCGAATGCAGCACGTCCCCGTGGACGCTCGGCCGCACCGTCGTCGTGCCGCCCGGCCCCTTCTCGTCGCCCACGTTGTCGTTGCCGCGGATCCATGCGATCAGCAGATCGCGCTCCGCGTTGGTGGAGACGCCGAATTTCTCCTTTGTCAGTAGGCCGTTGTCGGCCACGAACCGCTCGGTGTCCGCGGACCGGAGCACGGTTCCATTCGCGCATCCGACGCACGTGTAGACGGTGCGCTCCGCCTGGTCGGATGCGTAGAGCGTCCGGATCCCCTGCGCAACGGCGCCCTTCTCGGCCACCCAGCCGTCCGGCCGGTCGGACGCCGACTTCGGGTCGCCCTTGGGATCGTTGAGGAAGAACGTGCTCTCCTCCGTCCAGTAGCTGATCGCGGAACCGCGGAAGAAGCCGGTCGCGGAGGTGAGCGCAGGCGAGCCCAGACTGTCGACTAGCTGCATCGTGTCCGTCACGCGGTCGTAGGCGATCTTGTACTGCTTGAGGTTGCCGACCCACCGCGGCCGCGCACCCGGGTCGGGCCGGAAGATGCCGACGAGTACCTGGTTCTTGTAGCTCCCCTGCGCGTTCGCGCTAACCGGGAGGCTCGCGGAGGCGAACGCCGAGTTCTTCGCGCTCTTGAGGGGAGGGATGATGTTGAACAGCGCGTTGGAGAGCTCCGAGACGTTGGATGCCGCGTAGTACTGGCCTCCGCCCGCGGTCGCGATCGCGCGCATGAAGTTCGGGTACCGGCCGTCCGACGACGATCCCACGACCGCGATCGCGTGCGTCGTCACCGACTGGGTACCTTCCTTGGTCCCGACGATGTCCGTGCCGCTCAGGAAGCGCGCGTATTCGTCCGCCCAGTTGCCCTGGTCGCTGTTGGAGACGACGGAGCTGGGATAAGTGAGCGGATCCGTGCGGCCGCCGATGGCCCCCAGCAGCGTCATCGCTTCGTTGTCGGTCACCTCGCCCGGGCTGCCATTGGCGAGGAAGATGATGTGATTGGTTCCACAGCCGGTGCCGGGAGGGCCGGCGTAGCGCCCATCCAGGACCGCCAGGGGATCGAACTTCGCGCCGGACGTACCGCGGTACGGCACGGCCTTGCTGAACATCAGGTACGCCTCGTACAGGGACTTGGCAAATGCCGCGTTGTTCCCCTTGTCGCCCCCGATCGTGATGTTGCGGATCGTCGCCTTCAGGATTTCCTTGTTCGCGGCGGTCATCGGAAGGAAGCGCTGCCGCGGGTAGCCGCCGCTGATCCCCGCGGGGGATTCGTTGAACAGCACCAGCGCGACGTTGAACATGGCGGCGCCATCGGGTTCCGTCGGCAGCGCGTGGATGGCGTTGTAGAGGGCGCACTTCTCGATCGCCATCTTCGTGCCCTGCTCCTTGTTCGGGCTTTCCGCCTTGGGGCCCCCGCCGTCGACGTAGCTGCAGTTCGGTACCGGAATGTTCGCGCTCCAGTTGGCGGAGTTGTCCCAGATGATCAGGACATTCGGAAGGTCGGTGTCGTAAGGGCTGCCGACAAAGATGTCGATGTCCTCGGCGGCCACCGGGGAGGGGCCGATCGCAAGCGCCCCAGCGAAGGCGAGGGAAGCAAGACAGTGACGCGGAGTACGCATGGCGTCGCCTCCTCGAGGGCTCACTTGCAGAAGCTGTCGGCGTCGGACTTCGCCACGCGAATGCCGATGCCCTGCTGGACGGCGGCGTTCGCCCCGGTGTCCTTGTCCTCGACGCGCGCCGAGATGTCCCATTCGCTCGCGGCGCAGAGCGAGTCGCCCGCGGCGACGAGCGTGACCGGGCGCTCGACGTGGAGCATCCCTCCGGTATCCGCCGATTGAAGGCACACGCGGTCGCTTCGCAGCCGGACGTCGAGCTCCGCCGTCTTGATCGGACGCACGCGCGTACAGCGCGGCCGCGGATCGAGCACCGCGGTGAAGTCCGTTTCGCCGTCGCCGTCGACGTCGGTCAGGATCGGCGTGGCCGCGACGGCGCCCGGATCGCGCGCGAACTGGTCGCTGCTGATCGTCTGCTCGACCGCGCGCTGCGCCGCCGCCACCGCCAGCGTGTGGGTCTGCGCATTGCCCACCACCTGAAGGTGCTGGTCCGTCATCCGGTACGCGGTGAGCCCCATGAAGGCGAGCAACAGCAACGCGACCAGGACGACCACGAGTGCCGCACCGCGCTGGCGGCCCGGCATGGCGGCAGGAGCGCAAGCCCCTCTCACGGGTTCTCCCGCTTGCCGGCAATGTTGGGGATGCGCACGAGCGACGAGAGCATCGTCCGCTTGAACGCGTCGTTGCCGGCCTCGACGCTGCCGGCCTGCCCGAAGTCGAACTGCTTGGTGGCGCTCGGCGTGAAATTGCGGTCGACCTGCGTCAGGCGCGCGACGACGTGGACGCGTGCCGCCACGACGTTCGACCACTCGTTGTCGGCTGCCCCGGGTTCGCCGGAGATCGAGGCCCGATAGCGATCGGCGATCCCGTCGCCGTCCATGTCGAAGCCGTACTCGACCTGGAGGTTCTCGATTCCCTCCGCGATCGGCGTCTCCACGATCCTGTCGTCGACGAGCTCCACGCGCTTGAGCGTCGGGATCGTGTCGCGCCCGCACTCGTTGCAGCTCGCGACGAAATAGGTCCGGACCATCACCCGACGGATGTCCGCGAGCGTTGCGCAGTCGATGTTGCGCAGCACGAAGTCGTCGCCCTTCGTCGCGACCTTCCAATACGGCGGGATGTCCTGGTTGCACTTCGAGATCTGCAGGAACGCCGCGCCAGACGCCGACGCCTTGGCGGTCGTATCGACATCGACGCGGCGCAGCGTGAACGCCGCCGTGCCGTCGCGACGATGCTCGACGCAGTCGGGCAGCTCTTCGTCGGCAAGGTAGCCGCGCACGGCCACGGGCAGCTGGAACGGCGCGTACGAGAGCCCGAGTTCGGACGACTTCACCGCGCAGGGATCGGGCAGCTGCCAGGCGACGCCGGTGAAGTTGAGCTCGCCGAAGAAGCCGGCGTGCCTGATCTCCTCGGCGAGCGAGTCGAGCGCCTGCTGGGCGCTCGCGGCGAGGCGGTCGGAGCGCTCGATGTCGGTGCGCCCGCGGCTCGTTCCCTCGAACAGTGCCGCGGCGATGCCGAGCACCATGAGGCTCAGCGTCATCGCGATCATCAGCTCGATGAGCGACAGGCCGCGTTGCTGCCGGCGACGGGGGTGCATGGCGACGAGATGAATCATGTTGTCGTGTACGGGAGAGCGCGTTTTCGACTGAACAAACATGACGCCGAGCGGCAGCGACGTGTCTTGTTTCGTCACTTCGGGTCGGTGGTGGCCGGAAATCTCCTTGGCATGGTGGGAAAAATTTCCACCATGTCAGGATCGGCGCAACATGAATGCCACAGGTCGCGTCCGTTCGTCGGCTACAACGGGCCGGAACGGCACGGCGGGAAGGCGCCCGCCGGAGGGATCAGAGGCTCAGCGTGGCAATCTGAACGACGGTCGAGAACACGCGACGGTTCGCCTCACGGTCGAAGGCGTCCACGCCGCAGTCGGAAGGAGGTGGCGCAGTGGGAACGATGCCCTGCCAGGCCACGGCGACCAGGTAGACGTTGGGCGTCGGGCTCGTGATGCATCCGCGTGCAGCGATCGGCGCGCCGATCGAGCGTCCGCCGTCGACGACCGCGGCGCCCTGCAGCAGGTTCGTCCACTGGCAGCGGTCGCGCAGGACGGTCTTCGCCGGGTCCGCCTGCGCGTCAGGGCCGACCTCGCACTCCTCGGCGTCCGCGCCCGGCACATAGGTGCCGATGTAATCGGCGGCGCGCACCCGGTTGAGGTTGATGCGGTCGACCATGTCCTGCGCGAGCGCCATCGCCTGCGTGCGTTGCACGGCCTCGAGCTCGGCGTCGCCGGCGCGCGCCAGCATGCGTGCGAGCGCGAGCGTGCCGAACGTGAGCACCACCAGCGCGATGAGCACTTCGATCAGCGTATAGCCGTGGGTGCGATCCCCCTGGCGCGCGCTGCGCCCTCCTCCGCTTTGGGCAGGGGAAGGCCCGTCTTCGCGCGCGCGACGAAGGCGCGTGGTCATTGGCACGATCTCGCCTCGACGCGCGGGTAGCCCGAGGTGTCGACGATCACGCATCGCGACGGCACGCCGGATTCGGACTGCGTATCGGCGAACTGGAAGCGCGTCACGCCGGCAACGACGAGCCGACCGTTCGGCCCGTAGACGACGGCGTCCGGAGCGCTGGCCACCGTCACCCGGTTGCCGAGCGCGTTCTTGCTGTCCAGCGCGTCGCCGAGCGCAGTGGCCACGACCCACCCGCTCGTCCAGCTGTCCGCGGCCGGCCTCACCGTCACGTTGCCGTTGCGCTTGATCGCCTCGCTGCGCGCGATCTGCAGAGACGACACGAGGTCGGTCCCCGCGGCCCGCAGTCGCTGCGAGACGACGAGATTGGTGAGCGACGGCACCGACACGGCGGCGAGCACGGCGACGACGAGCATGACGAACGCCAGCTCCACCATCGTGAGGCCGCGCTGCGTGGTGCGCAGCCGGCGCTCGCGCGACGCCGTGGTTCCGGCACGCATCACCAGCACCCGGCCGGCGTCCGATTGCCGGCGTTGTCGAGGACCAGCGACGGGCACTTGTCCTTCGCCTGGTTGCCCGTCGCCGTCGCGGTGATCGCGAACGTCGGTGGCGGACCGTCGGCCGTCGCCACCGCGATCGTGTACTTGCCCGACAGGCTCGTCGGCAGCGACATGTTGAGCGACGACATCGAGTCGGCGTAACGCCGGCGATCCACGAGGAACTGCGTCTGGCGCGTGGCGGCGGTCGTGATCAGCGCCTGCACTTCGGCACGCGCCGAGCGGCGCGCCTGGTCCGAGTAGATCGGGACCGCGATAGCGGCGAGCACCGTCACGATCGCCACGACCATCACGAGCTCGATCAGCGTGAAGCCCGCCTGCAACTGCAGCGGAACGCACGGGCGCGTGCACCACGCCGCAGGCGCGGGGGGCGACGACGGTCGGCGGGGCGGCCAGGAAGGCATTCAGCCCCCGGCAAGCAAGCCATGTGCCGTGCCGACGAACGGCTCGGCCGCGAGCACGGCCGGGCGCGGATGGACTTCGCGGCGGCACAATGCCGGCCGCTGCCCGCCGCTGGCCTACCGGAAGACGACCGTCTTCGCGCCGTTGGGGAACACGCGCCGCTCGAGGTGGAACTTGACGGCGCGCGCGAGCGCGAGGCACTCGACGTCGCGTCCCAGCGCGACCAGGTCGTCGGCGCGCATGTTGTAGTCGACGCGCGCCACCTCCTGGTCGATGATCGGCCCCTCGTCGAGGTCGCCGGTGACGTAGTGCGCGGTCGCTCCGATCAGCTTCACGCCGCGGTCGTAGGCCTGATGGTAGGGCTTCGCGCCCTTGAAGCTCGGCAACAGCCCGTGGTGAATGTTGATCGCGCGCCCCGCGAGATCGCGGGCGAGCGCGTCGGAGAGCACCTGCATGTAGCGCGCGAGGATGACGAGCTCGGCGCGCGTCTCGCCGAGGATCGCGCGGAGCTTCGCTTCCTGCTTCGGCTTCGTCGCCGCGGTCACCGGCAGGTGGTGGAACGGGACGCCGTAGCTCGCCGCCAGCGGCGCGGCATCGGCGTGGTTCGACACGATCGCCACGACTTCCATCGGCAGCGCGCCGATGCGAGTACGGTACAGGAGGTCGTTGAGGCAGTGGTCCTGCTTCGACACCAGGATCAGCGCGCGCGGCTTCGCGCACGCGTCGTGGATCGCCCACTGCATCCCGAACCGCTTCGCGACCGGCGCGAACCCGTCCGCGATGCCGTCGAGCGTGTCGCTCGCGCGCGGATGGCGCGCGAGGTGGCCGGCGAGCTGCTCGGCCACCACGCGCATGAAGAAGCGCCCGCTGTCGACGTCGCCGAACTGCGCGGACTCGACGATGTTGCAGCCCGAGTCCGCGAGGAACGTGCCGACCGCGCCGACGATGCCGGGGCGGTCGGTGCACGACAGCGTCAGGATGAAGCGCGGCGTTCGCATGGCGAGCCGTGCGGCGGCTCGAAGCGTCGCGCGGCGGACGGCGCCGCGCGGCGCGAAGGAGGCGGTGGTAGGCCGTGTAGGATTTGAACCTACGACCAACGGATTAAGAGTCCGCTGCTCTACCAGCTGAGCTAACGGCCCGCCGGGTCAGGATTCTATCGCGTTCGCGCCCGCGTCTCCCCGTCGCTCGCGTCGAACCGGGGAAGGCCTGGTAGGCCGTGCTGGATTCGAACCAGCGACCAACGGATTAAAAGTCCGCTGCTCTACCAAGCTGAGCTAACGGCCCGCGGGAAACATGCGATTTTAGTCGAATCCGCGAGCACGCGCCACCTTCGGCGCCTTTCCGGCGTCCAGCCCGCACGGACGCTGCTTTCAGTGCTGGTCGCTGCCCAGGATCGGCGGGATCGGCGAGAAGTCGACCCCCTCGTCCGCGAGCTCGCGCGCTTCGTCCGCGGTGGCGACGCCCCGGATCGCGCGGTGCGGCACTTCCTCGTAGTGGATCTTGCGCGCCTCCTCGGGGAAGCGCCGTCCGACGTTCTCGGTGTTGCGCACCGCCTCGCGCAGCTTCGCGAGCAGCTCGGGCGGCAAACCCGCGACCGTCTCGGCCGCGGCCGGCGGCGTGGCTTCGCCTCCCCTGGGAACGCTCACTCGCGCCGACGGGACACGCGTGACCGACGCCGAGTCGCAGGCGGGGCAATGGACGAGGTCGGAGGCCAGCTGGCGCTCGAACGCGTCGCCCGAGTCGAACCAGCCCTCGAAGCCGTGGCCGTGCGCGCACCGAAGGTCGAAGACGATCATGGTGCCTTCAACGTTGGGACGGGGCCGCGCGCCGACAACCGGGGACGGGCGGCGGCGGCCTAGGTCATCCGGTCGAGCCGCCAGGCCTGGTAGCGGACGGCCAGCACGCTGCCGGCGATGATCGACGCGAGCGCCAGGATCGAGCCCACCGCCAGCGTCGAGACGCCGGTCAGTCCCTGGCCGATCGTGCAGCCGAGCGCGGTGATGCCGCCGAAGCCCATCATCGCGGCGCCGACGACGTGGTTCGCGACGTCCTCGACGCCACCGAAGCCCTCCCAGCGAAACGTTCGCGAGACCAGCGAATGAGCGAGCGAGCCCGCCATCACGCCGAGCACGCCCGCGATGCCGAACGTGAGCACGCGCGAGGTGTCGCTCCACAGAAGCAGCAGCTCGAGCAGGTAGGCCGTCGGCGAGACGAACGAGTACGACTCGAGCCGTCCGGAGTTCGTCGCGACGAACTTCTCCTCGAGCGTGGCCGGGTCCTCGGCGAGATAGCCCAGGTGCCCGGAGACGTACCAGCCGCCGACGATGACGGCGCCCACGACGATGCCGCCGACGATCATTTCGCGCGTCGTGCGGAAGTCGCGGCTCGCGAACACGAACGCCGCGATCGCCGCGGCGACGGCGAACGCGACGGCGAGGCGCGCGGTGCCGGTGGCGCCCACCAGCGAGGGCAGGTCGGACGCCTTCGCGCCGACGTCGATGCGCACCGGATCGAGGCCGAACGCGCGCACGCCCGCGAACGCGCCCTTGAGCGTCATGTACGCGGTGATCGCGAGCACCATCAGCACGACCAGCGACTTGAGGTTCCCGGCGCCGACGCGGATCAGCGTCTTGCTGCCGCAGCCGGAGCCGAGCGTCATGCCGAAGCCGAACAGGAGCCCGCCGACGACGTGCGACAGCCACGGGACCTGCGCGCCCGTGTAGATCGACTTGTCGAGCTGGACCAGCCCCGCGAATTGCAGCGCCGCCGCTCCGGCGATCGCCACCGCGATCGCGAGCAGCCACATGCGCATGCGGCGCCAGTCGCCGAAGTTCACGACGTCGGTCACCGCGCCCATCGTGCAGAAGCTCACGCGGTTCGCGACGAAGCCGAACACGAACGCGAGCGCGAACGAGAGCCCGGTGACGAGCGGGGCGAGCTGGGCGGCGTCCTTCATCGGCGTGTCGCGCCCGCCACGGGCGCCAGGGGAGGTCGAACGATTATTGCACGGGGGTAAGGGCGGTCCCCGCGTGGCACGGTAGCCGGGACGTATCCGCTGCCGGCTGATCGCTGGTGCGTACGGCCCCCGCGGGCCGGGCCTTCCGGGCGTCGGAGCATTCGCTCGGACCCCGGAGGCTTCAACCCCCCCGAGCGGGCGGCTCCGTTGACAGGGGTCGGGGCCATCCACACCGGCCCGGGAGCCCTGCCATGACGTCCGTCCCCTCGCCGCTCACCGTCGTCGTCGCCGCGGCCCTCGCCGTCCCGCTCGGCGCGTGCGCCCATTCGCCGGCGCCCGTCGTGTCGAGCCACCTCGCCACCGTCGAGGTGGTCGACCGAACGAGCAACACGCTGCTGCCGGTGCATGTCGCCGGCGCCGAGCGATGGATCGAAGGCACCCCGGGACACGAGTACGCGATCCGCATCCGCAACCACACGGGCACGCGTATCCTCGCCGTGCCGTCGGTCGACGGCGTGAACGCCATCAGCGGCGAGACCGCGTCTCCCGACCAGAGCGGGTACGTGCTGGAACCCTACGGCAGCGTCGAGATCGGCGGGTGGCGCAAGAGCCTCGCGCGCACGGCGGCGTTCTACTTCACGAACCTGGAGGACAGCTATGCCGCCCGCACCGGGCGACCGGGCGACGTCGGCGTGATCGGCGTGGCCGTGTTCCGCGAGCGGACCCCCATCGCGTACGCGCCGCGGCCCAACATCTACGACCGGCGCGCCGAGCGCTCCGATGCCCCGTCGAGTCCCACGACGCAGGCGGCCAGCCCACCCGCCGACGCGACCCGGGCGACCGCGAAGCGCGCGGAGGCCGGCCAGCTCGCAGGCGAGCGCGAGAACGCGAACGAAGGGAAGCTCGGCACCGGCCACGGCCGCAGCGAGGCCTCGTACGCGCAGCGCGTCGCGTTCCAGCGCGCGACGTCCTCGCCCGAAGCGGTGATCGCGATCCGCTACGACCGCCGCGAAGCGCTCGTCGCGCGCGGCATCCTCCCCGGGCCGCGGTACGCCGACCGCGCGCCGACCGCCTTCCCGGCATGGCCCGGCTTCGCCGCGGATCCCCGCTAGCGGACATCGCGTCCGAGCGCGCCTCGCGCGCCTCCTCGCGGGAGGCGCGTGCGGCCTGTCCGGGCCTGCCCGGCCCTCACGCTCCGATTCCCGTCGCCAGCACGCCATGCGACGCGTTGCCGCGCGTAGCCTGCGCCCGCATACTCTGCGGGCCATGCCCGACGCCCCGCGCGAGCAACGCGACGCCCCTCGAGGGCACGCGCGCGAGGCGAGCGCCGACGCGGCCGGGCCGGCGACCGCAGGCGACGGCGCCGGCGACGAGGCGCTCATGCTCGCGTACGCCGCGGGCGACGCCGCCGCGTTCGACCGGCTCTACGCCCGCCACCGAGGCGGCCTGTACCGCTACCTCGTGCGTCATGTCGGCAACGCCGGTGTCGCCGATGAACTGTTCCAGGACGTCTGGATGAACGCGATCCGCGCGCGTGCGACCTACGCCCCGACCGCGAAGTTCGCGACGTGGCTCTACACGCTCGCGCACCACCGTCTGGTCGACCACTGGCGCTCGCGCGGCACCGTGCGCATCGACTCGCTCGACGACGAAGGCGACGAAGGCACCGGGGCACTGGTCGACGCGGTGGCCGGCCCGCGCACCGACGAGCCCGAGACGCGCGTCGCGTCGCAGGCGGCGCGCGAGCGCATCGACGCCGCGCTGCGCGAGCTGCCGGCCGCGCAGCGCGAGGCCTTCCTGCTGCACATCGAGTCGGGCATGTCGCTCGCCGACATCGGCGAGCTGACCGGCACGGGCGAGGAAACGGTGAAGAGCCGGGTGCGCTACGCGTACGCGAAGCTCCGCGCGTCGCTGGGAGACCTCGCATGAGCACGCCGCAGGGCTGCCCCAAGGCGCTCGACCCCGGGAGGAAGCTCGCCTCGGGGGGGAACGACATGAGCGCGCCGCAGGGCCGCCCCAAGGCGCTCGCCCCCCGGAGGGAAGCGAGCGAAGCTCGCCTCGGGCGGGCGACATGAGCGCGCCGCGCCCCGACCGAGACGATCTTCGCGACGACGTCGTCGATCGCGCGTGGGGCGAGCTCATGCGCGAGACGCCGTCCGCCGCGCTCGACGACGCGATCCGCGCCGCCGCGCGCCGCGCGGTCGGCGCGAAGCCGCGCGCGGAGCCGCGCGTTGCCGAGGCGCGCGAGCCCTGGCGCTGGTGGATGCCGCTCGCCGCGGCCGCGACGATCGGCGCGATTGCGATCGGCGTGCTGCAGAACCTGCCGCAGGACGCGGGCGAGCCCACGGTCGTAAGCGACGCGGCGACGGCGCGGCGTGCGCCGTCCCTGCCCGCGTCGCCCGCGCCGGCATCGCCACCGTCAGGCGAAGCGCCGGCGAAGACCATGGCCGCGCCGGGATTCGACACGCCGGCGCCGAAGGCCGCGGCGGACGCAGCGCCGAGCGCGCCCACGCCCGAGCAGCGCGACCGCGTCCCGCTTCCGTTACCGCGCTCCGACGTCGCGCGCGTGCGAACCCCGGAGCCGCTCCGACAGGAAGGCGCGAAGCCCGAAGCGACCGTGCAAGCCCCGGCGCCGATCCAACGCGAAGCTGCGGAGCCCGAGACTCGCGCGCAATCCCCCGCGCCGATCGTCCAGGACGCGGCGAAGCCGGGCGTGCGCGAACAAGCGCCCGCGCCTATTCGTCAGGAAGCCGGAGGGGCCGCAGCGCGCTCGCGAGGCGATGCGCCGGCGACGTCGAGCGACGACGCTGCACCGCCCCTCGACGACCGGCTCGCGGCGCGCGCGCCGGCGCCACCGGTCGCCGCGCTCGGGAAGCGTGCCGACGAGGCCGCACCGCTCGAGCGCAAGAACGGGAGCGACGCGGCGAGCGGGTTCGTCGCGTCGCCGCCGCCCGCCGGAGCCGAAGGGGTGATCGCGGGGGCCAGGCAGGCGCCGGC
>DASTCK010000022.1:0-11521 GCA_035711225.1 Casimicrobiaceae bacterium | reverse complement strand
TGACAACCTCGACCTCGTCGAGACGCGGCTCGCCGAGGCGATCCCGCGGCTGGGACTCGTCAAGCGCGCCGCCCCGCCGCCGTCCTGGAACACGCCACTTGCGCTTGCACCCGCCAACGCGGTGTCCCCGATCGGCGTCGGGCTTGTCCCGCTCGTGCTGCCGCGCGCGCTGCGCGACGCGGGCGTGCGCACCGCGTCGCTCGCCGCGTCGACCGAGGAGGTCGCCGCACTGAAGCGCCCGCTCGACGAGCTCCGGGCCGACGCGCTGATGCAGGGCTGGCATCCGCGGGTGCTCGCGCACCTGCTGCCCGCGACGGAGCAGGAGCTCGAGAGCCGCATGCAGGCGGCGTTCCATCGCCTGCGCGTCGACACGCTGCTGCGGCCGGGCGTCGCGAGCGCGGCGGGCGACGCCGGCGCGGCGGTGCTCGCGACGCGCTTCGCGCCGCTCGAGGTCAACAACGGCGGATCGCAGGGCCACTGGATCTGCTCG
Source organism: Casimicrobiaceae bacterium (assembly GCA_035711225.1). Lineage (GTDB taxonomy): Bacteria > Pseudomonadota > Gammaproteobacteria > Burkholderiales > Casimicrobiaceae > VBCG01. The sequence continues at coordinate 11,031 of DASTCK010000022.1, read as the reverse complement.
TCGGTCAACCACGCGCTCCTCGCCGCCTGCGGGCTCGAGGGCAAGCGCATCTTCGAGCGGCCGGACGCGCTCGTGGACGACGTCTACGAGTCGTTCGTCGACTGGTTGTCCGAGCGGATGACGCCGAAGCGCTTCGCGCACGCGTTTCCGCGCGGCCAGGTCCCGCTCGCGTTCGTGAGCGGCGCCTACGCGGGGCGAATGGTCAACGACATCGAGGGGCCGCACATCGCCGCGCGCATCGCGCGCCGCTACGGCGTCGAGGCGGGCTATTTCGTCGGGCTCGACGACCTCGAGCTCGGCCGCAGCCTGCGCGTGCGCGACCGCGAGATGTCGCTGGTCAAGCGGCGCGGCGGCGACGACCGGCATTCGTTCGCCGTGTGGAGCGACCTGTACGTGACCGAGTCGATGGACGCGATGGCGTGGGCCGTGGACAGCGAGGATCCGCGCACGCGCGCGCTGGCGCGGGCGTTCCTCGAGGGCCGCGTGCTCGGCGTCAGCGCGTGGCCCGGCCGCGAGCTGTGCGAGAACGACAAGGCGCACGTCGTCGACAAGGCGAACGCTCACGCGCTTCGCGCGACGCTCGGCCTCTCCGCCGCCGATGCCGCGCTGCTCCAGCAGGCCGCACCGACGGCCTTCATGGTCGGCGGCGACGACGCGACCGTCGGCAAGCTCGTCGACGAGCGCGAGCGCTGGGTCGTCAAGGCGCGCTTCGGCTGCGGCGGCAACTCGGTGATCGTCGGCGCCAAGCCGTCGTGGCCGACGCAGCGACTGCCGCGCGTCGTCGAGCGTGACGGCTCGCATGCGACCGAGCGGGTCGCGATCGCGGACATCGCGCACGATGCGGGCGTGGCGCTCGAACTCGACCGCGAGGGCCGCATCACCGACGCGTCCTGGGAGCGGCTGTGGGCGCCCCTGATGCGATTCGTCGCGGGCTCGGCCGGCCACTACGTGGCGCAGCAGCGCGTCGAGCCGGCGTCGTTCCACGCGATGGTGTACGACGGGCGGCGCATCGAGTCCTTCGAGGCCACGACCGATTTCGCCGCAGCGTTCACGCTGGGCTGGCGCGCCGGCGAGCCCCGCCTGGCGCCGTCCGGCACGCTCTGCCGTGCCGTGCCGCTGGGGCATCCGCACACCAACATCACGACGCGAGGCGCCCTGGTCCCGGTCATGACCGAGGACGAGTTCGACCGGCTCTACGTCGCGCTCGGACTCCATCGCGAGCGCGCGAGCGTTCCGACCGCGGCGCCGCGTCCGCACGAGCCCGTGCCGGCGTGAGCGTGGCCGGCGCTCGCGCCGGGCGCGCCTGCCGTCGTATGATGGGTCGCGGGCCACGAGGGCCCGTGCTGCCCACGATGACGACGTCCCGCTTCCCGATGCCGCTCGCCGCGCGCCGCCGGCGCTGGCTCGCCTGCGCGTTGCTCGCCGTGGCGCTGCCTGCCGCCGCTGCGGACCCGGTCGTCTCCACCGAGCCGGGCTCGCCCGCGCGCGCCTACCTCGACCTGCGCGCCGCCGTCGCCAAGGCGACCAGCCCCGATGCGGTGCTTCCCCACCTCTCGGCGACCTACCGCCGCGTCGTGACGGGCCTGCCCGCGGCCGAGCGGGACGGGTGGCTGCAACGCCTCAAGCGCGTGCCGCCGCCGGGCGTGAAGATCCAGGCGCAGGCGGTCGCCGGCGACCGTTGCGCGCTCGGCGCGGTGGCGCGCGACAGCGCGCACGTCAAGTGGTCGGGGCGCGTCGAGCTCGTCCGCGAGGGCGGCGCCTGGAAGCTCGCCGACGAGACCTGGCGGTCCGAGCAGCGATGAGCGGCGCGCGCGGTCGCGGCGGTGCGCGATGAGCGTCGACGCTGCGAAGTGGCTCTACCGGATCGACGCCAACTACACCTGGACGTCGCCTTTCAGGCAGGACGCCGACTACGCGTTCTTCGACGCGAAGGGACGGTTGCGGCTGCTGCTCGAGCGCAACGGTGCGATCACCGTCACGCGCGGCTACACGTGGAACGGCTGCAGCCCGAAGCTCCGCGTGCTCGACCTGTTGTTCGGCACGCCGGAAGGCGTCGTCAACGCGCGCACCGGCCAGCGCAAGACCTACTTCGCGTCGCTCGTGCACGACGCGCTCTACCAGTTCCTGTCGGACGACCTGCCGCTGACGCGCGCGCAGGCCGACCGCTGCTTCCTGCTCCTGATGCGTGAATCGGCGTTCCTGCTCGCGCCGGTCTACTGGGGGTTCGTGCGGCTCTTCGGCGGGCTCGTCCATTTCTCGACCGCGCGCTGGCGCGACTGGGACGGCAGGGCGATGCGCCTCGGCGACGAGATCCCCGCGCCGCCGCCCGCGGCCGCCGGCGCGACGGCGGGCATGTCCGCCGCGCTGCCCCTGACCGCCGCACGCGCGCCGGCGACGGGCGCGATGAGCATCGCGTCGCTCGACCACATGGTGCTCTACTGCGCCGACGTCGACGCGTCGATCGCGTTCTACGTGCGCACGCTCGGCATGGACGCCGTCACGTTCGGCGGCGGGCGCCGCGCGCTCGCGTTCGGCCGCCAGAAGATCAACCTGCACCAGTCAGGCAGCGAGTTCGTGCCGCACGCGGCGACGCCTGCGCGAGGCGCGGGCGACTTCTGCCTGATCACCACGGTGCCGCTCGACGACGTGATCGCGCGCCTGAACGCACTGGGCGTGCCGATCGTCGAGGGCCCGGTCGCGAAGACCGGCGCGGTGTCGCCGCTGCGGTCGGTGTACGTCCGCGATCCGGACGGGAACCTCGTCGAGATCAGCAACGAGGTGGGAAAGATGGCGATGGGCGATGGGCGATAGGCGATAGGAAACGCTGCCAGGTCGCGGCGTCTTCGCCCCTGTCGTCAGGGATCTCGCGCTCGCCCTATCGCCTATCGCCTATCGCCTATCGCCTATCGCCTATCGCCTATCGCCTGAGCAGCGCCCGCGCGCAGCGCCGGGCGCCGCGTTAGTGCAACCTCTCCCGCGTCTTCCGTCCGGTATCGGGCGGCCCGCGCCGCGAGCCGCGCTCGCGCGCGGCGCCCTCGCGCTTGCGCTCGTGCCAGTAGCGGTAGATCAGCACCGCGGCGAGCGGCAGCTCGTCGACGAGCGACGCGCGCTTCTCCTTGTCGTCGATCCACTCGGAGAACTCGGGATCCTGGTCGCCGTAGGCGAGCGCCTCGAGCGGGAAGATCCAGTCGCGCGCCTCGCGCGCCTCGTAGAGCGGCTGCCACTCGTCGTCGCGCAGCTTGACGCCCGCCATGTAGCCCTCGCACCACGCGGTCGCCTCGCCCGGCGCCTTGTCGCCCTTGCCGCCGCGCTCCTGCTCGGCCAGGTAGAGCAGCGGCTTGAAGCGCGTCGGCGACTCGTCGAGCGTGCGCTGCAGCCCGACGACGTGGCGCAGCATCAGCGCCATGACGCGTTGCGCCTGCTCGGTCGACGCGTAGGCCGGCGTCGCCGCGCGGCCGCCTTCGCTCCACACGCCGGGCAGCCATTCCGACGGCTGGATCACCGCGGGGCCGCTGACGATCGCGCAGAGATACCCGTCGAGCATCTCGAGGTCCATGCAGTCCTGCGGCACCGCGTCGGAGGCGAGGAACGCCTCGAGCTCGTCGAGCTCGGCGTCGGTCAGGGGTTCGTCCAGCGCTCGGTCGGTCATGAAGCGGCTTTCGATGAGGCGAACCTACTATGATCGCCCGATGCGGCGAGGAACGCAATCCCGGCCGAATCGGCCCGGAGGCGATCGGGCGCCGTGCTACCCTTCCCGCCGCACCGACCGCCCCCCATGTCGCCGAAGATCAAGACGCAGGCGTTCCTCGCGACGCTGCCGCTCTTCAAGGAGCTCGCGCTCGCGGAGCTCGACCGGCTGGCCGCCGGCACGACCGAGCTGCACGTGCCGCGCGGCGAGATCCTGTTCAACAAGGGCGATCCCACGACCGGCTTCTACCTCGTCATCTACGGCCAGGTGAAGCTCTCGTTCGTCACGCCCTCGGGCCAGGAGAAGGTCGTCGAGATCATCACGCCGGGCAACTCGTTCGGCGAGGCGCTGATGTTCATGGGCAAGCCGTACATCGTGATGGCGCAGACGCTCGCGGACTCGATGCTGCTCCACGTCGCGAAGGAGGCGGTGTTCGACGAGCTCGCGCGCGACCCCGGCTTCGCGCGCAAGATGCTGGCCGGCCTCTCGCGCCGGCTGCACTCGCTCATCTCCGACGTCGAGAGCTATTCGCTGCAATCGGGCACGCAGCGCGTGATCGGCTACCTCTTGCGCCAGGACGACGCGCAGGCGGCGGACAGCGGCCCGACGACGCTGACGCTGCCGGTGTCGAAGGCGATCGTCGCCTCGCGCCTCAACCTCACGCCCGAGCACTTCTCGCGCATCCTGCACGAGCTGCAGTCGCGCGAGCTGATCCGCGTCGAGGGGCGCGAGGTGCACATCGACGACGTCGCGCGGCTTCGGGCGTACGAGGGCTAGCCGCCGTGCGGCAGTGCTGCGCGCTCGCGCGCCGGCATGCCGTTCGGCGCGCCGTCCGCCATCGGGAATCGAAGTCGCCGCCGGCTAGTGGCTCGTCCCCGGCTCCCGCGTGATCTTGTTCCACACGTTGTACTTGCCGACCGGCTTCGACGCGGGGATCCGCTTCACTTCCTTCAGCGTCGCCGCGTCGTAGACGACGATCGCGCCGTCGTTCTCCCACACGCTCGCGAGCGCGTAGCGCCCGTAGCGGTCGAACTCGATGTGCGCGGCGGTTTTTCCCGGCGAGGGCGTCACCTCGGCGACGACCGCGAGCGTGCGCTTGTCGATCACCTGCAGCGTGTCCTTGCGCGCGCCCATCATCGCGTCGACCCAGGCGTAGGGCGTGGCGTCGTGGCTGCGCATGAAGAAGCCCGGGCCGTTCGTCGCGATCGCCTTGACGGGCTTCCAGGTCTTCATGTCGATGACCGTGACCACGCCCTCCTTGAGGTTGGGCGTGGCCATCACCGCGCGGCCGTCGTGGACGAAGGTGATCCCCGAGCCCAGGTGAGGCATGCCGGGCAGGTCGAGGTCGGCGATCTTGCGGCGCACGTCGAGGTGCACGACCTGGCCCTTGCCCGCCTCGCGCGAGGCGCCCATCACGGCGGCGTAGTCGGGCGTGAAGAAGAAGTCGTCGAGCGTGTCCTGCAGCACCGTGCGGCGCACGTTGAGAAAGCCCGGAACGAATGCGCCCTCGCGATACTGGAAATCGTGGACCATCCCGACCGGGATGTCGGGCGCCTTCGGGTCGTAGCTCACCTCCCACACCTCGGGGATGTCCTTCATCGCGACGACGAAGCTCTTCCGGGGCGCGGCGTCGTAGACCGCGGAAACGCGCGAGACCTGCTTGCCGTCGCGGTCGACCGCCTTCAGCACCTTGACGAGGTTGAGGTCCGCGTCGAGCAGCACGACCGACTGCGGCAGGTAGTTGCCGACCATCACGTAGCGCCCGTCGGACGATACCGCGGCGTTGCGCGTGTTGAGGCCGGCGCGCACCTCGGCGACCATCGCGAGGTTCCACAGGTCGAACTTGCTGATCCAGCCGTCGCGGGAGGCAAAGTAGACGTAACGGCCGTCGGGGGAGAACTTGGGGCCGCCGTGCAGCGCGTAGCGCGTCGGGAAGCGCGCAATGCGCTCCAGGCGGTCGCCGTCGAGGACCGACGCGTGGTGGTCGCCGCCTTCGACGACGACGAACAGGTTGAGCGGATCGGCGCGGAAGGCGGGCTTGTCGGGCAGCGTGCCGCTCGCGTGGTGAACGACGCGCGACGCGGCGATGTCCGCCTCGCTCCACGCCGGCGCCACCGGCGGCGGCGAATACAGGTACGCGACGAGCGCGTCGATGTCCGCCTTCGCGAGCGCGGCGCCGAACGGCGGCATCTGCGTCGCCGCGCGCCCGTTCGCGATCGTCTCGGCCGCCGCGGGCCTGCGCAGCCGCTCGAGGCTTTCCGGCAGCAGCGCGGGGCCGATCGCGCCGAAGCGGTCGATGCCGTGGCAGGACGCGCAGTGCGTGGCGTAGAGCGTCGCGGCGTGGCCCGTTGCGGCGGGCTGCGACACCGCCGACCCGGCGAACGCGATCACGACCGCGGCGATCGCGACGTACACCGCCCAGCCGATCGCGCAGCGCCAGCGGGCCACGCCGCAGGAACCCCCGGTGTCAGGCACGTGCCTGACACCGGGCAGGAGGCCCCGCCGGGCGGTCACGACGCGGCCTTCACGTTGGTGACTTCGGCCGCCGCTTCCGCGCGCCGCAACCGGATGAACGGCTTCGCGACGAGGCGTTCGCCGCCGGGCGCGATGCCGAGCGCCTCGTCGTCGAGGTAGCAGCCGGGATCCTCGGCCCACGCGTCGCGCGCCACCTGCCAGGCGCGCACGCGCGTGTTGCCGCCGCAGATGTCGAAGTACGCGCAGCGTGCGCAGCGCCCCTTGACCGCGCGCGGGCTCTGCTTGAGGCCCGCCATCAACGGATCCGAGGTGTCGCGCCAGATCGCCGAGAATGGCCGCGTCTTGACGTTCCCGAGCGTGTAGTCCCACCAGAAGGTGTCGGGGTGCACGTTGCCGAGGTTGTCGATGTTGGCGACGTTGACGCCCGAGCTGTTGCCGCCCCATTGCGCGAGCTTCGCGCGGAGTCCGGCCTCCCGCTCGGGGAAGCGCTCACGCACCCAGTGCAGCAGGTACACGCCGTCGGCGTCGTTGTTGCCGGTGACGAACTCGCGGCGCCGCCCGTAGACGATCGCGCGCCACGCGGCGTCGAAGACCAGGTCCATCGCCTCGCGCGTCGTGCGGAAGTGCGCGTCGGTCTTGCGGTTCACGTTGCCGCGCCCGCCGTAGTTGAGGTGCGAGAGGTAGAACTTGTCGATGTCCTCGTGCTCCATCAGCTCGAGGAGCGCCGGCAGGTCGTGCGCGTTGTCCTGCGTCAGCGTGAAGCGGATGCCGACCTTGATCCCCGCGTCCCGGCAGCGGCGCACCGCGGCCAGCGACGCGGCGTACGCGCCCGCCTTGCGGCGGAAACGGTCGTGCGTCGCCTCGATCCCGTCCAGGCTGATGCCGACGTAGTCGTAGCCGACCTCGGCGATCCTCGGAAGCAGCGCATCGTCGATCAGCGTGCCGTTGGTCGACAGCCCGACGTAGAAGCCCATCGCCTTGGCGCGCCTCGAGATCGGGAAGATGTCCGGATGCAGCAGCGGCTCGCCGCCGGAGAGGATCAGGACCGGGACGCCGAACGCCTTCAGGTCGTCCATCGTGCGCTCGATGTCGGGGGTCGCGAGCTCGCCGGGGAAGTCGACGTCCGCCGAGATCGAGTAGCAGTGCTGGCACGCGAGGTTGCAGCGGCGGATCAGGTTCCAGATCACCACCGGGCCGGGCGGCTCGCGCTTCGGGCCGGGCGGCGTGGGCTTGCGGACTTCCTCGAGGAACTGGGTGACGCGGAACATGGGGGTCGCTTTCCGTGGGCTTCAGGCGAGGCGGAGCCCGGTCTTCTTCAGGATGCGGGTGCTGTAGAGGACGTCGTGCGCGCGCGCGGCGTCGCCGAGCAGCGCCGCGATGTCGGCCACCTGCGCCTCGACCTCGGCGCGCGTGCGGCCGTGGACCATCGCGAACAGGTTGTAGGGCCATGCCGGCAGCCGTCGCGGCCGCCGGTAGCAATGGGTGACGCCGGGCAGCGCCCCCACCTTGTCGCCGAGCGCATCCACGCGCGCGTCGTCGACGTCCCACACGCTCATGCCGTTGGCGGTCCAGCCGAGGCGGTAGTGGTTCGGCACGACGCCGATGCGGCGGATCGCGCCGCTTGCGAGCATCGCGCCAAGCCGCTCGATCACGACGCGCGGCTCGACGCCGAGCGACGCGGCGATGGCGTCGTACGGACGCGCCACGAGCGGCAGCCCCGCCTGCGTCGCGCGCACGATCGCGGCATCGAGGAGCGCGGGAGCGGCGACGTCGTTCATGCGCGCAGCATCATGGTGACGAAGTACTCGCGCTCCTTCGGGAACGCGAGGACGGGCAGGCCGGCCGCCGCCTCGATGCGGGCGACGGCATCGTCGACCGCGTCGGGCGTCGCGGCGGCGACGACGAACCACAGGTTGAGCGCGTGATCGCGCAGGTAGTTGTGCGCGACCTCGGGGAAGGCGTTGACGATGGCCGCGACACGGTCGACGTCGTGAGGCGCGACGGCCATCGCGGCGAGCGTATAGCCTCCGCCCATCCGCCCCGCGTCGAACAGCGGGCCGAAGCGCGTCAGCGTGCCGTCGGCCAGGAGCCGGTCGATGCGCGCGATGAGGTCGTCCTCCGCGAGGCCGAGGCGCTCGGCGGCGACCGCGAACGGGCGCTCGCACAGCGGGAAGTCCGCCTGCAGCGCGTTGACGATCGCGCGGTCGACCGGATCGGCGAGCGCGTTCATCGGGCGGGCGCCGCGTCGAGGTGCGGCAGCGAAATGACCGGCGGCGTCGCTCGCGCGACGTAACGCGCGCCGCGCTGCTTGTAGGCGACGGTGGAGAACAGCACGGCGTGCGGAAACGCATCGAGCCCGAGGGCGGCGGCGATGGCGTCGCGGCGCGCGCCGACCGCGGCGCGATCGCGGCCGTGGATCATCGCGTAGAGGTTGTAGCGCCAGCCGTCGGCACGGCGGCGCCGGTAGGCGAGCGTCACCGAGGGCTCGCCCGCGAGGGACACGCCCAGCGCGTCGGCGCGCTCGTCGGGGACATCCCAGACGCACATCGCGTTCGCCGTGTAGCCGAGCGGCCGGTGGCGCACGACGATCCCGAAGCGCGCGATGGCGCCCCGGTTGAGCCATGCCGCGAGCCGTACGCGGACGAACGCCGGCGACACGCCCGCACGCTGCGCCAGCTCGTCGTAGGGACGCGACGTCGCCGCGAGGCCGTCCTCGAGCGCCGCGACCAGGCGCCGGTCGCGTTCGTCGAGCGCCAGCGGCACGACCGGCGGCGGGACGCGACGCTCGGGCGCGGCGCCGGTGCCGTCGCTCTCGAGCCCGAAGCCCAGGTCGATCCAGTAGTCGCGCACGAGCGGCAGGCGCAGGGCGGGGTAGCCTGCGGCGCGCTCGACGTCCGCGAGCGCACGCTCGAGCGCCGGCGCGTCCTCCGCGGTCGCGACGAACCACAGGTTGACGTCGTGCTCGCGTGCGTAGTTGTGGTTGACCGCGTCGTGGCGTCCCACCGCGGCCGCGGCCTCGGCGAGTCGCGCCGGGGGCACGCGCATCGCCGCGAGCGTGGAAGCGCCGATCGCGCCGGGCCTGAACACGGCCCCGATGCGGCTCACGACGCCGTCGGCGAGGCGCCGGGCGAGCGCGCCGATCACCTCGCGCTCGCTCGCGCGCAAGAGCTCGCCGATGCGCGCAAAGGGGCGCTCGTCGAGCGGGAAGCCGCGCTGGAAGCGGTCGAGCAGGCGGCGCTCGAAGGCGTCGGGCGGGGAGAGCATCGTCTGCGCGTCCATCAGAATCCCATGCGCGCGGCGCGCGACGTGAAGAAGATCCCCGACGGGCTCTCGGCGCGGAGCGTCGCGACGGTCGCGAGCGTGGCCGTGTCGACGACGACGACGCGATCGTCGTCGCGCGCCGAGATCCACACGTTCTCGCCGCGCGGCGTGAACTCGAGGTGCAGCACCGCGCGCCCGGGCTCGAGCAGCGCCGCGACCTTCCGCGTCTCGGCGTCGATCACCTGGACGCGCGCGTTGTCGGGAAACGCGAAGTTCACCCACACCTGGCGGGCATCGGGCCGCGCGATCACGAACACCGGCTGCCCGGCCACCGGCACGCGGGCCACTTCGCGCCAGTCCCGCGTGTCGACGACGAGCACCTCGTGGCGCCCGATCGCCGGCAGCCACGCGTAGCCGCCCGCGATCGCCCAGCCGCGCAGGTGCGGCATCTTGTAGACCGGGAGCTTTTCCTCGCCGCGCCCGTAGCCCGGCAGGATGCGGCGCACGCCGCGGTCGGGATGCCAGAGGTCGAGCAACGCGAGGCCGTCCTCGCCGAACAGTCCCGCGAGGTACCAGCGGCCGTCCGGCGTCACCAGCCCGTCGTAGGGCTGCCTGCCGATGTCGCGGTGCCGCTCGACCACGGGCTTGCGCGGATCGCGCGCATCGATCACCCAGATCTCGCTCGCATCGAACAGGCTCGCGACGAAGCGCTGGCCGGGAGCGTCGGCCAATCCCACGACCTTCGACGGCGTGCCGTCCGGGCCCGGCGCCGACGGGATGTCGGCGAGCAGCTCGAGCGTCGCGGCGTCGAACAGCTTCACGCCGCCGGGAGCGTAGTTCTGCGCCGCGACGATGCGCCCGTCCTGGCTCACCGCGCCGCCGATCGAATTGCCGGCCTGCATCACCCGCCGGTCGATGCGCCGCTCGAGCAGGTCGACCTTGGTGAGCCCGCCGTCGCGCCCGAACACGTAGGCGTAGCGCGCGTCGCGCGAATAGACGACCGATGCGTGCGACAGGTCGCCCAGGCCGTCGACGCTGCCGAGCGAGCGGCGCGCCGTCGTGTCGACGATCTGCACGCGCCCCGCCGCGCGCTCGATGACCACGCCGAGGTCGCCGGTCCCGCGCAGCTCGCCCGCGGAGACGGCCGTCGCCACGACGAGCGCCGCGCCCGCGATCCAACGGCTCAGGACATCAGCGCGGCGCATCCGGGACTCCCTCGACCAACTGCGTGACGAGCCACGCCGCCTCGGCGTCGCTCATGAACGGGCGCCACGGCGGCATCGGCGTGCCCGGGCGGCCGTGCTGGATCGTCGCGGCGAGGCTGTCGCGCGGCTTCTCGCGCAATGCGTCGGGCGTGAGGGCGGGGCCGAGCCCGCCGGTGAGGCGCATGCCGTGGCAGCTGCCGCAGTCCTGCCGGAGCAGCGTCAGAAGCTCGCGTTGCCGCGAGGCATCGGGTGCGCGGGTCGTGCTGCCCGCGAGGGCACCGTCGGCGCCGGCGAGCGGCGCGACGAGCACGGCGAGCGCTAGCGCGCCGGCAAGCATAAGGGGACGGGCGGCCTCCACGTCGATCCTCCTTGGGTACCCTGATCATCGGGCCCGCGGCGTCG
>DASTCK010000021.1:0-12760 GCA_035711225.1 Casimicrobiaceae bacterium | reverse complement strand
GCCGTAGCCGGTGCCGACGATATACGTCTCCTCCATCTCGGTGTCGAGGATGCCCTTGATCGGCGCTTCGACCTGCGTGCGCCGTCCGGCCGTCTCGGGCAGCGCCTTGAAAGCGCGCTCGAGTGCCGCGAGCAGGTGCCCGCGGATCGAGTCGCCGTAGACGCGGTTCTCGACCTCGATGATCGAGCGGTCGAACACGTTCAGCAGGAAGTCGTAGCGGATCCCCGCGTCCTTGGCGACCGCCTCGCCCGTGGCCAGGTACTGGCTGCCCGCGATGTCGCGGAAGAAGTCGGACTTGCGCTTGGCGCCGGGCGCGAAGAGTGCGGCCGCCTCGGCCTTCAGGCGCGCGAACACCTCGCGCAGCGCATGCCCGACCGCGCGCGCGTTGTCGCCGAACCGCGTCGCGTCGACGTTGCGCTGGCACGTCGCCTCGAGGTCGTCGAGCTGCTCGAGGTACTGCTCCAGGCGGAAGTCGCGCTCGAGCTCGGCCAGGAAGGCGTCGAGCGTGCCGTTCAGCGCGCCGGTCTTCGCGAGCGCCTCCCGGAACAGGTGAAACCGTCCGTTGACGAGCGCCTCCTGCTTGGCGATCGCCGCGGCAGTGTCGTAATTCGAGCGCGAATTGGTGATGCCCCGTCCGAGCACGTTCTGTGCTTCGTCGATCACCACGGCCTTCGTCGTGGTCGAGCCAAGGTCGATGCCGATGAAGCAGCGCATGGTCGTCTCCGGCGTCAGTGCGCGTGCGCCGCCGCGCTGCGCTTCTGCTTCACCATCTGGAAATAGCTCTCCAGGCGGTTCTTGACGTTGGCGGCGGAGAAATAGCGCGGATCGACGAGGTCGGTCTCGATGAACGCCGCCGGCTTGCCGGTGCGCTTCTCGACCTCGCGCAGGATCAGGAGCTGTCCTGCCGAGAAGCTGTTGCAGCTCTTGATCGAGTTGATCAGGAGCCCGTCGGCCTGGTACTCGTCGAGGTACTTGCAGATCATGTCGATCCGCGACGGCAGATTCAGGTTGGTGTAGCAGCCGAGGCAGTACTCGGCGAGCGACTCGAGCGGGCGCTCGGGGTCGTGGCGGAAGCCGAAGTCGTAGAGGCCGCCGACCTTCGCGTAGGTCGACGAGACGACGACGGCCCCCTCGTCGTAGAACATCTTCCAGAAGTCGCGGAAGCTGGTCCAGTTCGGCGGTCCCTCGACGACCAGCCGGTACTTCTCCTCGCCCATCTCGCCGTCCGGCGTGATCGGGCCCTTGCCCGCGCGCACGCGCTCGTCGATCTCGCGGCGGAGCACGTCGTAGTACTGCGTCGCCTCGGGCGTGCCGCGGAACGCGGTGAAGATCGGGCCGATGTAGTAGACGGCGCCGAAATAGCCGTCGATCGGCGAGGGGCGGTTCTTCGCCGACTGCAGCACGCGGACCAGGTCGTCCTCGGCCTTCGCGGATTCGCGCATGTACTGGCGGAGGCGGTCGATGTCGAACTTGACGCCCGACACGCGCTCGAGCGTCGGGATGACCGTTTCCCTGAGCTGCTTGACCACGTAGTCGCGCATCGCCGGGACGATGCGGCCCTCGCCCTGGTAGGGAACGTGGAGCATCACCGTCTCGCAGCCGTACTTGTGGCGGATCAGCTCGAACCACTTCATGAAGGTGAAGCAGCCGGTGTAGGAGAGCAGCAGGATGTCCGGCGTCGGCAGCGGGTCGCCGGTCGGGCCGATCTCGCCGCCCAGCATCATGCCGAGGTCCGCCTTGACGTAGGTGCACACGTCCTCGGACTGGCCGTCGCGCTCGGCGTCCATGATCATCTTGCCGGACTTCTTGCGCATGCCGTTCTGCAGCGCGTTGGTCTCGGGCAGGCTCCGCGCGAAGTCGAAGCACATCAGGAGCTCGTTGAGGTTGCCGGGCACGAAGGTCGCCGAGACCTTGCGGTTCTGTGCGCGCGCCTGGGCGAGCTCGACGTAGTTGCGGTTGATGAGCTCCTTCTGCAGCCACATCGCGTCCTCCTTCTGGACGTTCTGCGGCTTCTTCGCGGAGGCGGGCAGCGGCGCGGTGGTCGTCATGGTCGGTCCCCGGTCATTCCCGCGCAGGCGGGAGTCCAGTGTCTTTCGGCGAACGCCGCGGGGTTCCCGCTTTCGCGGGGACGACGGCACCCTGGCTGGGCGTGCTCACGCCGCGCTCCACAGCTTGATCGAGTCGGCGAAGGTGCCGGCCTGCTCGCGGATCGGCGCCATCTGGCCGGTGTTCTCGGCGTACTTGAACGCGGTGTAGGGCACGCCGTGCTTCGCCAGCACGTCCTGCAGCATCGGCCGCTCGAGTAGCGCCGGGTCGCAGAAGGACGGCGCGGCAAACACGACGCCCTCGGCGCCCCGCGTCTTCACCTGCTTCAGCAGGAACACGCCCTTGTCCTCGCGGCGGGCGTCGTACTTCGCCGCGGTCGACGCCGAGCGGTGCAGGAAGGCCTTCGACAGCTCCTCGAGCGGCTTGCCGTCGGTCGGCACGTCGTCGAGCAGCCAGCGCGTCACCAGCATGAAGTCGTCGTCGACGACGTAGCAGCCGGCCATCTCGATCGACTTGATCAGCGCGAGCGGCGGCTGCTCGCAGAACGCGCCGGTGAGGACGACGCGCGCGTTGTCGCGCTTCGGCCGCTCGTGCGCGCGCGCCGCGGCGACGTACTCGCGCGCCAGCGCCGTGTGCTCCTCGGGCGGCAGCACCATGCCCGCGCGCAGCACCAGGTAGACCTCGGAGGTCGGCGCCTGCCACGGTGCCGCCGCGCGGAACGCGTAGAGGTCGCGGATCGCGGCGCGGTTGTCGTTGTAGACGGCGATCGACGCGTTGAGCTCGGCGTCGGTGATCGGCGCGCCGCGCAGGCGGCCCAGGTCGGCACGCAGCACCTCGAGCTCGTCCACGTACCAGCGCCCGCCGATCGCGTCCTCGTAGTTCTGCGGCACGTCGAAGTAGCGGACGTACTTGTCCTTGAACAGGATCTGCCACATGCCCGACAGGTTGCGGATCACGTCGCAGATCGACGGGAACAGCATGCCGTCGAGGCCGTCGAGCCGGCCGGTCAGCCCGAGCTCGAGCGTCGAGCGCGGGATGCGGCAGATGTAGCTCTGGTAGTAGGCGTCGCCCTGGATCACCTCCAGCGCGTCGCCGCCGCCGAGGATGCCGACCGGCAGCATGCCGGCCGCGTGCACGATCTCGCGCGGGACGTAGACCGGCATGTAGCCGATCGCCTTGCGGCCCGGCGCCGCGGCCTTCCACGCCTTGACGGCGCCGAAGTCGAGGTCCTCGAAGATCGCCTGGCAGCGGGCGACGATCGCGGCGGTGGCGGAAGCGGCGGAGACGGTCATTGGTGCTCCCAGGCGGGAGCGCGGCGCGCGAGGAACGCGGCGAGCCCCTCGTTGGCGTCACGCGTGTTCATGAGCCCCTGCAGGTAGAGGCGCTCGACCGCCGCGAGCCCGTCCCGGATCGCGTCGAGGCGCGCGAGCCGCGCGGCCTTCAGCGCGAAGCGGATCGAGGCGGCGCTCTTCGGCGCGAGGTGGGTGTCGAACCAGTCGAGCGCGGCGGCGGCGGGATCGTCGGACACCTGGTGCACGAGGCCGATCGCGCAGGCCTCGGCGGCGTCGATCGACCGGCCGGACAGGAGCAGGTCCTCGGCGGCGGCGACGCCCACGCGGTAGGGCAGGAGCACCGAGGCGGCGGGGGCGAACACGCCGAGCTTCATCTCGGGCTGGCCGAACTGCGCGTCCTGCGCGGCGAAGATCTGGCTGGCGGCCATCGCGACCTCGAGCGCGCCGCCGAGGCATTGGCCGCGGACGGCGACGAGGATCGGGGCCGGGAACTCGAGCATCGCCATGACCAGCGCGTGCAGTCCCGCGAGCATCGGGCCGCAGCTCGCCGGCAGGTGCTCCTCGACGCTCGCGCCGAAGCTGAAATGCGGCCCCTGGGCGTCGAGGATCGCGCCGCGCAGCGTCCTGCTCGCCGCGTGGCGCGCGAGCGCGTCGTGCAGCGCGGCGATCATCGCGGCGTCGATGAGGTTGGCCTTCGGGCGCGCGAGCGTCAGGCGCAGGAGCGCGCCCTCGCGCTCGAGCCCGGTGACCAGCGGAGCCGTGGACATGGCGTCAGCCTTGCCGGGTCGACGGCATCAGCGTGTCGGTGAACGATTCGCTCCACGCCTGCCCGCGCGCGAGCGCCTGGCGCAGCGCGACGAAGTCGACCTCGCGCGACGCCTTCGTGCCTTCGTTGAACGCGCGGAAGCCCGCGCGCCCCTCCGTCATCATGTTGAGCGCGAGCCAGGACCGCGAGTTCTCCTTGTTGCGGTTCCACGCGTCGAGCTTGGGCTTGCGCAGCTCCTCGAGCGTCTTGGTCGTGCAGTCGGGGAACGTGAGCAGCATCTTCGCGCAAAGCTCCTCGACCTTCGCGTCGAGCAGCGACAGGTCGACCGTACCGCGCGCCATCAGCGCCTTGCCCGCCGCGAGCGCCTCGCCGGTCTTCGGCTCGCCGAACGCGAGGCGGCCGTAGGCGTCGGTCACGCGCTCGGTCTCGACCAGCGGGTTGGCGACGTAGTGGCCGTCGACGCGCAGCGCCGGCACGATGTCGGTGAGCACGCCCATCCAGTAGGCCTTGTGGGCCGAGAACGGCTCGCAGAGCACGCAGGCCGCCATCGCCCGCTCGGCGCCGACGATCACCGGCAGGAAGTCGGTGGCGCCGCCGATCGGCGCGGAGCCGTGCTTCGGGCCGGCCTGGCCGAAGCGCGCGAGGTCCTGCGCGACCGAGAAATCGCACGCCATGCCGATCTCCTGGCCGCCGCCGATGCGCATGCCGTTGACGCGGCAGATCACCGGCTTGTCGCACGCGAGGATCGCGCTGACCATGTCGTTGAACAGCCGCATGTACTGGCGGTACTCCTGCGGGTGCCCCGCGTAGTACTCGGCGTATTCCTTGGTGTTGCCGCCGGTGCAGAACGCCTTGTCGCCCGCCCCGGTGAACACGACCGCGCTCACGTCGCGCATCTCGGACGCGGCGCGGAACGCGAGGATCACGCCTTTGACCATGTCGGTCGTGTACGAATTGAACTGCGACGCGTTGTCGAGCGTGATCCAGGCGTTGTAGAGGCCGTCGGCCACCTTGCCGTCCGGCGTGCGCGCGTTGCGGCGCTCGAAGCGCACGCCCGGGCGCGAGGCCTCGGGCGTGAGCGCGTGATCCTTGAAGGCGCGGAAGGGCTCGGGAGCGTTCATGCGGGAACCTCGGCATCGGGAACGAGGACGGCGCGACGGTGGATCGCGTGGTGGTGGACGGCGTCGAACACGCGGTTGATGTCGTCGAGCGGGTGCATCTCGACGAACGGCGCGAGCGCGACCTTGCCGTCGAGGACGAGGTCGAGCGCGCCCGGGTAGGCGTCCGGCGGGCAGCCCCAGTTGCCGAGCGCTCGCGCGTCGAACGCCATCAGGTTCGACAGCCGCACCTCGACCTTGTCCATCGTGAAGCCGACCACCGACAGCGTCGCGCCGTGCACGAGCAGGCTCCAGGCGGTGAGCTGCCCGGCCGCCGTGCCGGAGCACTCGAAGACGAACCACTCGGTGGGCTTGAGGCCGTGCGTCTTCGCGAACGCGGCGATCGCGGCCTTCAGCGCCTTCGCGTCGTGCTCCTTCGCGTTGAGCGTGAGCGCCGCGCCGTGCGCGGCGATCGAGGCGAGCTTCGTGGCGTCGACGTCGATGGCGACCACGGTCGCCCCGAACGCCGCCGCCACCTGGACGCAGTAGCCGCCGACGCCGCCGGCGCCGACGACGATCGCGAGGCTGCCCGGCGTCACGCCGGCGCGGCGCACCGCCTGGTAGGGGGTCGTCAGCGCGTCGGCGACGACCGAGACCTGGGCGAGCGTGAGCCCGGCTGCGGCGAGCCTGCGCTCGTCGACGCGGCACAGCCCGCGCGAGGGCACCACGACGTGGGACGCGAATCCGCCCTGGATGTCGTTGCCCGGCATCTTCTGGCCGCGGCAGATCGGCGCGAGGCCGCGCTCGCAGAGATCGCACTTGCCGCACGGCAGCACGGCCGGGACGATCACCGCGCTGCCGACCCAGCCCTCGGCGCCTTCGCCCGCCGCCACGACGCGCCCGGCGATCTCGTGGCCCAGCGTGAGCGGGAGCGGGGCGTTGGTGCGCACGCCGTCGTAGTAGTAGCCGAGGTCGGTGTGGCAGACGCCGCAGCCGGCGACGGCCACCGCGACCTCGCCCGGGCCGGGCGTCGCGTCGAAGGGCATCCGCGCGAGCGGCGCCCCCGGGGCGGTCATGAGCCAGCGGTGGGCGGCGATGGGCATGGCGGAAAGGCCTCCTGGACGGGGACCGGCGGGCGGCCCGTGGACCGCCGCGCCGGTTAATTCGGTATCGCGATACCGATTTGACGCACTCTGCCGCCGCTCGCGTGCGCGGGCCTTGATCCGCGTCAATCCATGTCGCCGGTCGCCGCGCGAAGCTTGCCGCACCATGACCGCCCCGACCGCTCCCCCTTCCGCCCTCCGGGGCGTCTCGATCGCGATCGCCGGCAGCGGCGGCGCCGGCGTCATGACCGCGGGGACGCTGCTGCTCACCGCCGCCGCGAAGGCGGGCGCCTACGGCCTGATGGTGCGGACCAGCGGGCCGCAGATCCGCGGCGGCGAGGCCGCCGCGCTGGTGCGCCTCGCCTCGCACCCGGTCGGCTCGCTCGACGACGGCTTCGACCTGCTGCTCGCCCTCGACTGGCAGAACGTGCAGCGCTTCGCCGACGAGATCCCGCTCGGCGCGGCGAGCCTCGTCGTCGGCGATGCGTCCGAAGGCGAGGCGCCGGCGACCTATCTCGCGAGCGGCGCGCGCCATGCCGCGCTGCCGCTCAAGGCGATGGCCAAGAAGATCCCGAAGAGCTGGACCAACATGGTCGCGCTCGGCGTCGCCGGCGCGTGCGCCGGGCTGCCGCGCGAGGCGCTGGTCGCGGCGCTGGCGGAATCGTGGAAGCGCGACGCCGACGCGCTCGCGGCGAACACCGCCGCGATCGACGCCGGGTTCGCCGCGGCCGCGGAGCTGCCCGCGATCGCCCGGCTGCCGTCGCTCGCCCCGTCGTCGGGACGCTGGCTCGTGTCGGGGAACGAAGCGGCCGGTCTCGGGGCGATCCGGGGCGGCGTGCGCTTCGTCGCCGCGTACCCGATCACGCCGGCGACCGAGCTGCTCGAATGGATGGCGCCCGCGCTCGCGCAGGTCGGCGGGACGCTGCTGCAGGCGGAGGACGAGCTCGCGTCGATCAACATGATCGTCGGCGCGTCGTTCGCGGGCGTGCCGTCGCTCACGGCAACCGCCGGCCCGGGACTCGCGCTGATGACCGAAGGCATCGGGCTCGCGGTCAGCGCCGAGGTGCCGATCGTCGTCGTCGACGTGATGCGCGGCGGCCCGTCGACCGGCATTCCGGCGAAGAGCGAGCAGTCCGACCTGGGCTATGCGGTGTCGGGCCTGCACGGCGACGCGCCGCGCGTCGTCGTGGCGCCCACGTCGATCGTCGACTGCCTCGCGACGACGCAATGGGCGGTGCATCTCGCCGAGGCGATGCAGGTGCCGGCGATCGTGCTCTCCGACCAGTTCATGGGCCAGTCGCGCGCGATCGTCGACCGCCCCGACGACCTCGAGCTCGTCGCCGGGCGCGTCGTCGCGCCCGCGGGAACGGCCGACTACAAGCGCTATCGCGACACGCCCAGCGGGGTCTCGCCGATGGCGCTGCCCGGCACGCCCGGCCTCGCCTACACGGCGGACGGCCTGGAGAAGAACGAGGCGGGCACGCCGTCGTCGGGCGCGCGCGACCACCGTGTCCAGCTCGACAAGCGCGAGCGCAAGGTCAGCGGCTTCGACTACGGCGAGCGCTGGGCGGACGTCGAGGGCGACGGGGCGCTGGCGGTCATCACGTTCGGCTCGTCGACGGCGCCGGTGCGCGAGGCGATCGCCCGCGCGCGCGCGTCCGGCGTGCACGCGAAGCTGGTCGCGCTGCGGCTCCTCGCGCCGGTGCTGCCGCAGGCGTTCGAGCGCGCGCTCGACGGCGTGCGCCACGTGATCGTGGTCGAGCAGAACCACGGCGCGCAGCTGTTCCGGTATTTGCGCGGCAACGTCGACCTGCCGGGGCGTCCCGAGAGCTTCCACCGCCCGGGACCGCTGCCGCTCAAGCCCTCCGAGCTTGCCGCCGCGATCACCGCCGCGGCGCGTCGCGCGTCGCCCGCGCCCAGCGCCGCCGCTGCCTGAGGACGACCCGATGACCGACGCCGCGACCGCCACCACCGCCAGCGCCGACGCGCCGCGCGCCTGCACGCCCGCGACGTTCAAGTCGGCGGTGAAGCCCATCTGGTGTCCCGGGTGCGGCGACTATTCGGTGCTCTCGTCGGTCACGCGCGCGTTCGCGCAGCTGGGCCTCGCGCCGGAGAACGTCGTCGTCGTGTCGGGCATCGGCTGCAGCTCGCGCATCCCGGCGTACACGAGCTGCTACGGCTTCCACGGCGTGCACGGCCGCGCGCTCGCGGCGGCGACCGGCGTGAAGCTGGCGCGACCCGAGCTCACCGTGCTGTGCGCCGGCGGAGACGGGGACGGCTACTCGATCGGCGGCAACCACTTCCTGCACGCGTGCCGGCGCAACGTCGACCTGACCTACGTCGTCATGGACAACCACGTCTACGGCATGACCAAGGGCCAGCCGTCGCCGACGACCGAGCCCGACTGGGATTCGAAGCTCGCGCCCGGCGGCACCGGCGTGCGCGCGTTCCACCCGCTGGTGATCGCGCTCGCGTCCGGCGCCAATTTCGTGGCACGCGCGTTCTCGGGCGACCCGAACGGCACCGCCGACATCATCGCCCAGGCGATCCGGCATCCCGGCTTCTCGTTCGTCGAGATCCTGTCGCCCTGCGTCACGTTCCGTCCCGAGCAGCGCACCTGGAAGGAGCTCGTGCATCCGGCGCCGGTCGCCGAGACCGACGATCCGGCGCGCGCGGCCCGCCGCGTCATGACCGACGACGGCTTCAACGTCGGCGTCCTCTACGCGGGACGCCGCACGCCTTATCCGCTCGGCCCGCGCCACGCGCGCGCGACCGTCGCCGACCTCGATGCGGAGTTCGCGGCATGACGACGGCGGAAAAGCCGGCGGCGGCCGACCCCGGCTCGCTGTCGGAGCTCATGGTGTGGGCGCTGTGGCTCGAGCTCGACGCCGCGGAACGCTACCGCGAGCTCGCCGACGCGATGGAGACGCACAACAACGGCGCCGTCGGCGAGCTGTTCCGGAAGATGGCGGCGATCGAGGGCAAGCACGCCGAGTCGATCATGGCGTCCATGGGGTGGACCACGCCGCCGCCGATGCCTTCCGGCCCGGCCCCCTGGCCGGGGTTCGACGGGCCCGAGAGTGCGGCGCACGAGGACGTGCACTACCTGATGCGGCCGTGGCACGCGCTGGCGCTCGCGCTGAAGGGAGAGGAGCGCGCGGTGCACTTCTTCGCGTCGCTGGCGCATCAGGCGAAGGTGCCCGCGGTCAAGACCGCCGCGCGCGCGATGGCCGAGGAGGAGCGCGAGCACGTCGCGCTGGTCAGGGCGTGGATGGCCAAGGTGCCGCAGCCCGGCGAGGGGTGGCACGAGGATCCGGATCCGCCGCGGTATCTCGATTGAGGCGATGGGCGATGGGCGATGGGCGATAGGCGATAGGCGATAGGCGATAGGCGATGGGAACCTCGCCTGCAGCTCGGACTTCTCGCACCTCCTCCCGTAACCGGCCCCGCATCCCGTCCCTTCGGCATGTGCCCGACCGACCCCCAGGTGCTTCATCCCCCCGGCTGGGCGCCGGCGATCGGCTACGCGAACGGCATCGCCGCCGGGCCGGGCCGCATCGTGTTCGTCGCGGGCCAGGTCGGTTGGGACGCGCAGCAGCACTTCGCCTCCGAGGACATCGTCCCGCAGTTCGAGCAGGCGCTGAAGAACGTGCTGGAGGTCGTCGCGCAGGCGGGCGGCCGGCCCGAGCACGTCTGCCGGATCACCGCGTTCTGCTGCGACAAGCCCGCCTACCTCGCCGCGCGGCCGAAGCTCGGGGCGGTCTGGCGCCGGCTGATGGGCAGGCACTTCCCGGCGATGAGCATGATCTTCGTCGCGGACCTGCTCGACCGGCCCGGGAAGATCGAGCTCGAGGCGACCGCGGTGATCCCGGGCTGACGCGCGCGCCGGGCCGTCAGGAAGACGCGAGCTCGGTGAGCGCCTTCGCGTCGGCGATGCGGATGCGCTCGCGCCCGAGCTCGACGTAGCCGCGGTCCTCGAAGTTGCGGAGCAGGCGCGTCACGATCTCCCGTACGCTGCCGAGCTCGTCGGCGAGCGCCTGGTGCGTCGCGCGGATCACCGGATCGTCCTTCGCGCGGACGACGAGCAGCGACGCGAGCCGCCGGTCGAGCTTCTGGTAGGTGATCGCCTCGACGAGGCCGAGCAGCGACGCCAGGCGCTCGCCGAACAGCGAGAACACGTACTCGCGGAACGCCGGCTCCTCGACGATCAGCGTGCGGAAGTCCTGCGGAGGCACCACCGCGAGCTCGACGTCGGTCTCGGCGGTGCCGCCCGCCGGGTACCGGGTGCGCCCGAGCAGGCACGATGACGACAGCACGCACGATTCGCCCGGGCCGACGCGGTAGAGCTGCATCTCCCGCCCGTTGGGATAGCGCTGCGCGACGCGTATCGACCCCGAAAGCACGAGCGGGAAGCCACCGCAGGGCTGATGCTCGCCGAAGACCGGCGTGCCGGCCGGCACGCGACGCAGCTGGCTGCGGCCCGCGATCCGCTCGAGCGTCGTCCGGCCCGCGGCCGCGAGCGCCGGGAACGCGGCGCCGAGGCGGTCGGCGAGGGCGGCGACGGGATCGCTCATCGGGGAGGTCGTAGCGGTGGGGGTCGGACCCCGCTCGCATGGCGAAAAGGTTTTGACCCTCTGGATTCTAGCTCCGGGGACCCTCCACCCCGACGGCGCGAGGGTCTTCGGGGGCGCATGGGCGCCCGGTTTCCCGCCCGGGGAGCCGAGTTCGCGTGCCCTGTGACCTAGGTCACGGAGTCCGGCCAGGAGCGGCCCCACACTGTCGTCGTCACTCCCAAGGCGAGGTCTGCGATGCAAGCCAATGTCGGTGGTATCGATCGTGCGGTCCGGATCGTGGTCGGGCTCGCGCTCCTGTCGCTCTTCTTCGTGCTCGAGGGCAATGCGCGCTGGTGGGGGCTCGCCGGCGTCGCGATGCTCGCGACCGGCCTGATCCGCTGGTGCCCGGCCTACCTGCCTTTCGGCTTCAGCACCGGCGAGTCCAAGCGCTGACCATGCGCCTCGCAGCGCTCGCCGCCCTCGTGCTGGCATTCGCCGTCCCGGCCCGGGCAGAGCCCGGGCTGGATACGCTGCGCGTCGCCGCCGGCGACTACGCGCAGGGCGTCGAGGTGGAGGCCTCGATCGAGGCCGTGCGCCAGGCGACGCTCGCTTCGCAGGTCGCAGGCCGCGTCGTCGAACTCACGGTGAAGGCCGGCGACACGGTGCGCGCGGGCCAGGTGCTCGCTCGCATCGACGCCCGCTCCGCCGACGCGGCGCTCGCCGCGAGCCGGTCGCAGGTCGCCGAAGCCGAGGCCAACCTCGCGAACGCGAAGCGCGTCCACGAGCGCAACCAGGCGCTCGTCGCCCAGAAGTTCGTGAGCCAGGCCGCGGCCGATCAGTCCGCGTCGGCGTACCAGGCGGCGCTGGCGCAGCGCGATGCGCTCGTCGCGAGCGTCGGATCGGCCTCCGCCGCGCGCGACTGGACGACGATCGCCGCGCCGTTCGCGGGCGTCGTCGGCGAGACGCACGTCGAGGTCGGCGACATGGCGACCCCGGGCCGCGCGCTCGTCACCGTGTTCGACCCGCGCGAGATGCGCGCGGTGGCGATCGTTCCGCAGGCGATGCTCGCCCACGCGAAGGTGGAGGGCGCGCTGGTGGAGGTGCCCGCGCTCGCGACGACCATCACGCCGCTGCGCGCCTCCGTGATCCCGGTCGCGGATGCGCGAACGCACACGACCCGCGTTCGCTTCGACCTGCCGCCGACGGCCGCGCTCGCGCCGGGCCACTACGCGCGCGTGCGCCTGGCGACCGCCGCGGCATCGCTGGTGGCGATTCCGGAGTCCGCGCTGGTGCGACGCGGCGAGGTGACGGCGGTCTACGTCGTCGACGCGACCGGGGCCGTGCGGCTGCGCCAGGTGCGCACCGGCGAGCGCGTCGGCAGCGGCGCGATCGAGATCCTCGCCGGGTTGTCGGCGGGCGAGACGATCGCGGCGAACCCGGTCGCGGCAGGCATGCGCACGGCGGCGAGGTAGCGCCGTGCGCCCTTCCGCCTCGCTCGGCGTCTCGGGGCGCCTCGCGCGCTTCTTCCTCGGCTCGCGCCTGACGCCGCTGCTGGCGATCGTCATCGCGATCGCCGGGGTGTTCGCGGTCGTGGTGACGCCGCGCGAGGAGGAGCCGCAGATCGACGTGACGATGGCGAACGTCCTGGTGCCGTTCCCGGGCGCCTCGGCCGCCGACGTCGAGCGGCTGGTGGCGATCCCCGCCGAGCAGGTGCTTTCCGGCATGCGCGGCGTCGAGCACGTCTGGTCGGTCTCGTCGCCGGGGGGCGCCATCGTCACCGTCCAGTTCCTCGTCGGCGTCAGGCGGGACGAGGCCGTGGTGCGCCTGCACGACACGGTGCTGTCGCACCGCGACTGGCTGCCGCCGGAGCTCGGCGTCGGCGACCCGATCGTGAAGGCGAAGG
>DASTCK010000020.1:0-22025 GCA_035711225.1 Casimicrobiaceae bacterium | reverse complement strand
GCGCGCGCGCGTTCGTCGGCGTCGACTCGGCGCCGATGCACATCGCGTCGGCGACCGGCACGCCGTCGGTCGCGCTGTTCGGGCCGTCCTCCGAGATCGCGTGGGGGCCGTGGCGCGTCCCCCACCGCGTCGTCACGTCCGCGCACCCGTGCCGTCCGTGCGGCCTCGACGGCTGCGGCGGCAGCAAGGTGTCGGAATGCCTTACGACGCTGCCGGTCGACCGCGTGCACGATGCGTTCCTCGACCTCCTGCGCGAGACCGGCCCGCACGCCGCGGCGAGCCACGCATGAGGCTCGCGGTCATCCGGCAGCGCTACACGCCCTACGGCGGCGCCGAGCGCTTCGTCGAGGGCGCGCTCGAGGCGCTGCTGGAGCGCGGCGTCGCGATCTCGCTGTACACGCGCGAGTGGCCGGAGACGCGCCTCGCGCTGATCGAGCCGACGATCGTCAACCCGTTCCACGTCGGGCGGCTGTGGCGCGACATGAGCTTCGCGCGCGAGGTGTGCAAGGCCATCGGCGGCACCAAGGCGGACCTGGTTCAGTCGCACGAGCGCGTCGCCTGCTGCGACGTCTTCCGCGCCGGCGACGGCGTGCACGCGGCCTACCTCGACGAGCGGCTGGCCGCGGCCGGCCCGCTCGAGCGGCTCGCGCTCCTCGCGAATCCATACCACCGCTACGTGCTCGACGCCGAGCGCAGGCTCTTCGCGAGCCCGTGGCTGGCCGCGGTGATCTGCAACTCGGCGATGGTGCGCGACGAGATCCGCGAGCGCTACGGCTACCCGGAGGAGAAGCTGCACGTGATCCGCAACGCCGTCGACGGCACGGCGTTCCATCCCGGGTTGCGCGCGGATCGCGAGCGCGTGTGCGCCGTCTACAGGATCCCGCCCGAGGACACGATCTTCCTGCTGGTCGGCTCGGGGTACCAGCGCAAGGGCGTCGCGGCCGCGATCCGCGCGCTCGCCGAGCTGCCGGGAACCGCGCACCTGATCGTCGTCGGGCGCGAGTCGCGGCCGCAGCGCTATGCGCGCCTCGCGCGCTCGCTGGGATTGTCGGGCCGCCTGCACATCGCGGGCCCGCAGACCGATCCGCGGCCCTACTTCGGCGCCGGCGACGCGTTCGTGTTGCCCACCGTCTACGATCCGTGCCCGAACGCGGCGCTCGAGGCGATGGCCTGCGGGCTCCCGGTCGTGACCAGCACCAAGTCGGGGGTCGCCGAGCTGCTCGCCCGGCACGACGCCGGCTTCGTGTGCGGCTCGCAGGACGTCGCCGCGCTCGCCGGGCACATGCGCGCGCTGCTCGACCCCGCGCTGCGCCAGCGCCTCGGCGAGAACGCGCGGCGCGCGGTGGCGCCGCTCACGCCCGAGGCGATGACGCTCGAGCTCGTGCTCCTCTACCGCGAGCTCCTCGCCGCGAGCGCCGCGCGGCGGCGCGGCGCTGCGACCGCGCCGGCCGTCGACACGCCGGCCTCGCCGCCCCCGGCCGCGGGCTGACGCGGGGGTCGGCGCGCTATACTCCGCGTCCGCGCGACGCGGTTCCCTTCTTAGCGTCGCGCTCCCGTCGACCGCCGCCTCGCGCCTTCCCCGATGACGGGCCCCACCCTCTACCGCCGCCTGCTGGGCTACGTGCGGCCGTACTGGTGGATGTTCGCCCTCGCGGTGCTCGGCATGGCGGTGATGGCCGCAGGCGACCTGCTGATGGCCTGGCTGGTGATCCCGGTCGTCCAGAACTTCCAGTCGCCGGATGCCGAGCGCTCGCGCTGGCTTCCGATGGCCGTGGTCGCCGTGTTCGTGTTCCGCGGCATCGGCACCTACGTCTCCGACTACGGCATGTCGTACACGGGCCATCGCGTCGTCTACGACCTGCGCCGCCGCTTGATCGACAAGCTGCTGGCGCTGCCGACGCCGTTCTACGACCAGACCGCGGCCGGCGTCGTGCAGTCGAAGGTCACGTTCGACGCGCACCAGCTCGCGACGGCCGCCTCGGGGACGATCACGACCGCGGTGCGCTCGTCGCTGACGATCGCCGCGAGCTTCGGCTGGCTCCTGTACCTCAACTGGCGGCTCACGCTGCTGACGCTGATCGTGCTGCCGGTCGTCGGCGTGACGATCCGCTACTTCAGCCGGCGCCTGCGCCGCATCGCGCGCGACATCCAGACGCGGACCGGCAGCATGACGCACGTGCTCGAGGAGCTGATCGGCGGCCACCGGATCGTGCGCGTGTTCGGCGGCGAGAACTACGAGCGCGACCGCGCCTCGCGCGCGGCGAACTCGTTGCGCGTCGCGATGACGAAGCAGTCGGCCGCGAGCGCCGCGAGCACCCCGATCACGCAGGGGCTCGCCGCGGTGGCCGTCGGCCTCATCATCTGGGCCGCGCTCGCGCAGAGCCAGGACGGCCGGCTCGACCTGCCGACGTTCACCTCGTACGTCGTCGCGCTGATCACGCTGCTCGAGCGCCTGAAGGCGCTGTCGGGCATCAACGCCTCGATCCAGCGCGGCCTCGCGGCCGCGGAGAGCATCTTCGGCCTCCTCGACCGCGACGACGAGCCCGACCACGGCACGGTGACGCTCGAGGCCGCCCGCGGCGAGCTCTCCTTCGAGCGCGTCTCGCTGCGCTATCCGGGCACCGACCGCGACGCGCTCACCGACGTCACGCTCGCGATCGCCCCCGGCGAGACGGTCGCGCTGGTCGGCGCGTCGGGCAGCGGCAAGACCTCGCTCGTCAACCTGATCCCGCGCTTCTACGAGCCCTCGTCGGGCCGCCTGTTCGTCGACGGCCACGACGTCACGACGCTGACGCTGGCGAGCCTGCGCCGCCAGATCGCGATGGTGTCGCAGGACGTGCTGCTGTTCGACGACACGGTCGCCGCCAACATCGCTTACGGCCAGATGACCGGTGCCGACCGCGCCGCCATCGAGCAGGCGGCGGACGCCGCGCACGCGCTGGAGTTCATCCGTGCGCTGCCGCAGGGCTTCGACACGCCGGTCGGCGAGCAGGGCGTGCGGCTGTCGGGCGGCCAGCGGCAGCGCATCGCGATCGCGCGCGCGATCCTGAAGGACGCGCCGATCCTGATCCTCGACGAGGCGACCAGCGCGCTCGACAGCGAGTCCGAGCGCCACGTGCAGGCGGCGCTCGAGACGCTGATGCGCGGCCGCACGACGATCGTGATCGCGCACCGGCTGTCGACGATCGAGCACGCGAACCGCATCGTCGTGCTCGACCACGGGCGGATCGCCGAGGAGGGGTCGCACGCGGAGCTCATCGTGCGCGACGGGCCGTACGCGCGCCTGCATCGCATACAGTTCGCCGCCGCGGGCGGCCGCTGATCCGAGGCGGCGGAAGAGGCGCGATGCGGGCGCTGTCGATCGCGCACACCGAGGCGTCGATGGGGTGGGGGGGCCAGGAGATCCGTATCCTTACCGAGGCGCGGGGGATGATCGCGCGGGGCCATCGCGTCGTGCTCTACGCGCCGCCCGGGTCGCGCATCGCGCAGGAGGCCGCCGGCTACGGCGTGCCCTGCGCCGTCGTCCCGATCGAACGCAAGCGTCTCGCCGGCCTCGTCGCGCTCGCCCGGGCGTTCCGCGCCGCGCGTCACGACGTCGTCAACACGCACAGCTCGACCGACAGCTGGCTCGCGGCGCTCGCGTGCCGCCTGCTGCCAAAACCGCCGGCGATCGTGCGCACGCGGCACATCTCGGTGCCCGTCCCGAGAGACGCGAAGACGCGGTGGCTGTACCGCCGCGCCACCGCGCGCGTCGTGACCACCGGCGGGGCGATCGCGGAGCAGCTCGTGCGCGACGTCGGCGTCGATGCCGCGCGCGTGGAGTCGATCCCGACCGGGATCGACGCGTCGTCGTACGGCACCGTCCGGCGGGAAGACGCGCGCCGCGCGCTGGGCTTGCCGGGTGACGTGCCGATCGTCGGCATCGTCGCCACGCTGCGCAGCTGGAAAGGCCACCGGCACCTCGTCGACGCGCTGCCGCGGCTCGCCGATGCGCGCGCGCTCCTCGTGCTGGTCGGCGACGGGCCCCAGCGCGAGGCGCTCGAGCGCCAGGTCGCGGCGAGCGGGCTTTCGGGGCGCGTGCGCTTCGCGGGCCAGCAGCGCGATGTCGCGCCGTGGCTCGCCGCCCTCGACGTGTTCGCGCTGCCGTCGACCGCGAACGAAGGGGTGCCGCAGGCGCTCCTGCAGGCGATGCTCGCGGGCGTCCCCTGCGTCACGACGGCGGCGGGCGCGATTCCCGAGATCGCGCGCGACGGCGAGACCGCTCTCGTCGTCCCCGCCGGCGATCCCGCCGCGCTCGCGGCGGCCATCGACCGGCTGCTCGCGGACCCGGAGCTGCGCGACCGGCTCGCCGTGGCCGCGCGCGCCTACGTCGCGCCGCGCTTCGGCCTCGACACGATGCTCGACCGGATGGAAGCCGCGTTCCGCCGCGCCCTCGAGGAGACGAGCCGATGAGCGCCGCCACCGGATCGCGGCTCGGCGGACGCGTCACGACCGTGGCGCGCGCGCTCGCCGATCGCATCGTGCGGCGTGTCGAGCCGATCGAGCCGCGTCGCATCCTGATCGCGCACCACCTGCTGCTCGGCGACACGCTGATGCTGACCGCGCTGATGGCGAAGCTCCGCGCCAACCACCCGGGCGCGGACATCGCGATGACCGTCCCGCGCGCGATCGCGCCGCTCTACGCGACGCGGCCCTACGGCGTTCGCGCGCTGCCGTGGGACCCGCGCGACCTGCCCTCGTCGCTGTTCGACGAGGCGCCGTTCGACCTCGCGATCGTGCCGGGCGACAACCGCTACGCGTGGCTCGCCGCGGCGATGCGCGCGCGGTGGATCGTCGCGCACGACGGCGGCGCGGCGGCGCGCAAGAACTGGCCGAT
Source organism: Casimicrobiaceae bacterium (assembly GCA_035711225.1). Taxonomy (GTDB): domain Bacteria; phylum Pseudomonadota; class Gammaproteobacteria; order Burkholderiales; family Casimicrobiaceae; genus VBCG01. The sequence continues at coordinate 17,149 of DASTCK010000020.1, read as the reverse complement.
CGACCGGCTGGTCCCCTTTCCGGACGTCCCGGGATCGTGGGGCGACATCGTGGCGCGCCTCGCCGAGGGCCCCCCGGCGCCGCAGTACGCGCCGTCGCAATGGCCGGCGGCCCCCAGCGCGCCGATCGACGCGCCGGCGAGCGTTTTCGCGGTCCTGCACCTCGGCGCGTCGATGCCGCTCAAGCTCTGGCCGGCGGACCGGTGGCGCGCGATCGCGATGCGACTCGCCGCGCGCGGCATCGAGCCCGTGTGGTCGAGCGGGCGCGGCGAGGAGGCGCTCGTGCGGGCCGCCGATCCGGACGGGCGGTGGCGCAGCCTCGCGGGCGCGCTCGACCTCGCGCAGATGCGCGCGCTGCTCGACCGAGCGCGGTTGCTCGTCTCTCCCGACACCGGCATCGCGCACCTCGCGCGCATCGCGGGCACGCCGTCGGTGACGATCTACGGGCCCGGCTCCGCGACGATCACCGGCGCGGGCCGGTTCTACGCCGCCATCCCCTGGAGGGCGATCGCCGTCGATCCGTTCCCGTGCCGCGACCAGCACATCCTGTTCGGCCGCGAGATCGCGTGGGTGCGGCGCTGCGGGCGGTCGACCGCGGAGTGCGCGCGCCCCCGCTGCATCGAGGCGGTCGACGTCGACGCCGTCGCGTCCGCGATCGACGCCGTGCTCGCGCGCCCCGATCCACGCGCGGCGGTGGCGCGATGAACGTCGCGCGCACGCTGCGCTCGGTCGCCGACCGGCTCGGGCGCGAGCCCTACGAACGCGCGCTCGCCGACGGCGCGCGGCGACGCTGCGCGCGCATCGTGTTCTACTGGAACCGTGGCCTGGGCGACATCGCGCTCGGGCTCGTGCCGATGTTCGCGCGCGCCGCGCAGAAGCTGCCGGGAGCGTCCATCGAGGTCGTGACGCGCGCGGAGCTCGCCGAGCCGTTCCGGCTGACCGACGCGAAGACGATCCACGTCGTGCCGGGCCTCGAACGCACCGAACGGATCGGTGCGGCGACCGCCTGCGCGAGACTGCCCGCGGACCCGCGCGCGGGCGCGCTCGCCATCGATGCGCCCGACCCCACGCGCTGGCTCGCGGTCGCCTCGAATCCGGCGCCTCCCCGCCTCCACTGGTCGGCGGCGTTCGACGCTCTCGCCGCGCCGCTCGTCGATCGCGACGACACGCGGCCGTGGATCGCGGTGCACGCGAGCACCGAGACCGCGGAGCACTACCGCTACGTGAAGGACTGGCCGGCGGAGGCGTGGCGGGCGCTGTTCGTCGCGGCGTCGCGACGATACGACGCGCGCTTCGTGCTGCTCGGCCACGCGCGCACCCCCGACCTCGCCGCGCCGAACGTCATCGACCTGCGCGGGCGCACCAGATTCCTGCAGATGCTCGCGCTGGTGCGCACGCGCTGCACCGCGCTGCTCGCGCCCGACGGCGGCATCCTCAACGCCGTCTTCTTCCTCGACGCGGTATTCCCGATCACCGTGGTGTCGCTGTGGTCCGATCCGCGCCAGGGCCTGCTGAAGCACCGCGCGGCGTCGCCCAATCCCCGCCTCGTGCACGTTCCGCTCGTCGGCGCCGGCGACGACGTGCGCACGATCGCGCCCGACGACGTGCTGGGGGCACTCGACGTCGCGCTCACGCCGAGCGCGCCGGCCGCATGAGCGGAGGCGAGCGTCCGATGGGCGCGACCGATGTCGCGACGGCGAGCGCGACGACCGCGCGGCTGCAGGACGCCCTCGCCGTCGCGTGCGCGACCTACCTCGTGCTCCTGCAGACCAACCTCGCGCTGGCGGTGCGCTCGACGGTGTTCGGCGTGATCGCCGTGGTCGCGCTGGCGCTCGTGCTGCGCGCGGACGCGCGTGCCGCCGCCGCGCTCGGCCCCGCCGCGCGACGGGTCTTGCTCGCGTTCGTCGCATGGGCGGCGTGGTCGGCCGCCTCCCTCGCCTGGTCGCGTGCGTTCGCGTACTCCGCCGGCGAGCTCAAGACCGACGTGCTCGAGCTGGGCGTCGCCGCCGGCGCGATCCTGCTCTCGCTCCGCGAGACGGTCGTCTTCCGGCGCTACGTCGCGGCAGTCCTCGCGGCGTTCGCGCTGCTGGCCGCCGCCTCGCTCGCCGCGTTCGCTCCGGGGCCGTGGAACGACAAGCTGATGCACCACGGCGTCGGCACGTGGTCGACGCACCTCGTGATCGTCGCGCCGCTGATCCTGCTCGTTCGCGCGCCGCCCCGCGCGGGGTTCGGCGACGGTCGCTTCGCCACCGCCGCGGCGATCGGCCTCGTCGTCCTGCTGCTCGCGAGCGCGCGCGCCAGCGAGAACCGCATGGTGTGGCCCGCGCTCCTCGCCTCCCTCGCCGTGATCGGCGTGGGCAGCGCGTTACGGTGGCCGGCCCCGTGGCGCGAGAGCGGGCGCTCCCGCGCCCTCGCCTTCATCGTGATCGCGCTCCTGATCGGCGCCGCGTTCGTCGACGTGCTCATGCGCAAGGCGGAGTCCACGCAGGCGCCGCCCGCGTCGATCGAGCGCTCCGTCGCCGAGGACCCGCGCCTCGCGATCTGGCCGCTGGTGCGCGATCGCATCGCCGAGCGGCCGTGGATCGGCCACGGCTACGGCAAGGAGATCGTCGGCCCGGAGCTGGCGCGCGAGCTCGACGACGCCACGTTGACGCACGCGCACAACGCGTTCGCGAGCGTGTGGCTGCAGACGGGTCTCGTGGGGCTCGCGCTCTTCGTCGCGTTGCTGGCCGCCGTCGCGTGGCGATTCGCGGGCTACGTCCGCTCGCGCGACGACGCGCTGGCGCTGGCGGGACTGGCCGGGCTCGCGATCCTGGCCGGCGTCGTCGTCAAGAACCTGACCGACGACTTCTTCGTGCGCACCAATGCCCGCTTCCTGTGGGCGATCGTCGCGTTGCTGGTCGCGTTCGGGGAGCGGAGGCTGAGGGAGACGTCGGAGGCGGAGGGCGATCCCCGGACCAGGACCGGGGACCGACTTCAGGCGGGCAACACCGGGGGCTGATCGAAAGCGGAGCCGGGCTTCCACGAGCCAAGGAACGGTTGCTGACCAAGACCGGGGTCAGACCCCACTCAGGCAAGACCGGGGTCTGACCCCAATGCAACACCGGGCTCTGACCCCGTTACCCGCGCCTCGGGGCGCGGAGCGGGAGCGGCGCGCGCGCCTGATCGGCGGCGACCGGCGCGGGCAGCGGCTTGACCGGGGCGCCCGCGGGCGGCGCGTACTCGGGGATCCAGCTCTGCAGGCGTGCGCGCACCTCGGCGTCGGCCGCGGCACGGTCGCGCTCGCACAGCGCGATCATCTGGCCGACCGCGTCGCGATTCGACTGGCGCACGCCCGCGATGAAGAGCTTCGGATGCGGCGTCGGGCGCGTCGGCTCCTCGGAGGCGAGCGGCTCCTCGTAGAGCTTCTCGCCGGGGCGAAGCCCGGTGAACACGATCGGGATGCGGTCCGGGTCGGCGCCCGAGAGCCGGATCATGTCGCGCGCGAGGTCGAGGATGCGCACCGGATCGCCCATGTCGAGCACGAGGATCTCGCCGTTCTTCCCCATGAGCCCCGCCTGGAGCAACAGCTGCGTCGCCTCGGACAGCGACATGAAGAAGCGCGTGATGTCGGGGTGCGTCACGGTCACCGGCCCGCCGCGGGCGATCTGCTCGCGAAAGCGCGGGATCACGCTGCCGGCGCTGCCGAACACGTTGCCGAAGCGCACGACGACGAACGCGGTGCCGCCGCCCTGCAGCGTCTCGCACACGATCTCGGCGAGCCGCTTGCTCGCGCCCATCACCGACGTCGGGTTGACCGCCTTGTCGGTCGACACCAGCACGACCTTCTCGACCTTCGCGGCGACCGCGGCGCGCGCGATCACCCAGGTGCCGTACGCGTTGTTGCGCACCGCCTGCCAGGCGTTGGTTTCCTCCATCAGCGGCACGTGCTTGTACGCGGCCGCGTGGAACACGACGTCGGGCTTCTCGCGCGCGAGCACGTCCTCGACGAGCGCCGCGTGCTTCACGTCGCCGACCACGCTGGCCATCGGCAGCTGCGTGAACTCGTCGCCGAGCGACGTGCGGATCGCATAGAGCGCCGCTTCGGAGATGTCGAACAGCACGAGTCGCGCGGGGCGGAAGCGGGCGATCTGCCGGCACAGCTCCGCGCCGATCGAGCCGCCCGCGCCGGTCACCATCACGACGCGGTTGCCGAGCCACTCGGCGAGGCCCGCGCTGTCGAGCACGACGGGATCGCGGCCGAGCAGGTCGTCGAGCTCGATGTTGCGGATCGTCGTCAGCGCGTGGCTGCCGCTGATCAGCTCCTCGTACGAAGGCACGGTCAGCGCCTCGAGGCCGTTCTCGGCGCACAGCTCGGCGGCGCGCCGGCGCACCGCGTGGTGCGCCGACGGCAGCGCGATGATCACCTTGCGCACGCCGTAGCGGCGCGCCCACGACGCGAGGTCGGCGATGGGCCCGAGCACCGGGACGTTGCGGATGTGGCCACCGTACTTGCGCGTGTCGTCGTCGAGGAGCCCGATCACGCGCCATTGGCGGCTTCGCGCGAGATCCTTGGTGAGCCGCGCCCCCGCCTCGCCCGCGCCGACCACGAGCACCGGCTCGCCCAGCGCCGCGAGGGGGCTGTACAGGCGATGCTCCTTCCAGATCCGGTAGGCGAAGCGGTTGCCCGCCATCAGGAAGATCAGCACCAGCGGGTAGAGGATCAGCACGCTGCGCGGCACGGAGGCCTGGAGCTGCAGCATCACGATGACGAGCGGGATCAGGATCGCGCCCAGCCCGGCGGACAGCACGATGCGCTGCAGGTCGAGGATCGACGCGAAGCGCCACAGGCCGCGGTAGAGCCCGAAGCCCAGGAAGATCGCCGCCTGCAGCGGCAGGATCCACGCGAGCGACCACCCGAGGTCCGCGAGCTGGGGCTCGGGGATGTCGAAGTTGAAGCGCACCCCGTAGAGGAGCGTCCACGCGACGCCCGCGGCGCACACGTCGTGGGCGAAGGCCAGTGCGGCGCGCCAGTTGATCTTCACCGTCTTGTTCTCACGCACGTTGCCGCCAATGATAATCAATGCCGGCGAACAGGAGGGCGGTCGCCGCAACGAAAGCCGCGAGAACATAGGGCCCCGCGGCCGGTTCGAGGGCCAGGCACGCGACTCCCGCGGCCGAGCCTCCCAGCATCAGAGCGCCGTACGCGGCAAGCGTTCCACGATGGCCCGCGCCGAGCTGCACGAGCCTCTGGTAGTAATGGGTCCGGTGCGCCTCCCAGACGCGCTCGCCTCGCAGCGCGCGACGCGCCAGCGTCACGCCGGAATCGGCGAGAAAGGTCAGGAACACGAGCACGGGGAACCACGCGGGCCAGGTGCCCGCGAGCGTGCCCGCGAGGCTCGAGGCGCCCGCGAAGAAGCCGAGCGGCGCGGACCCGGCGTCGCCGAGGAACACGCGCGCCGGCGGCAGGTTGCGCACGAGGAACGGCACCGCCGCGGCCGCGAGCGCGAGCAGGGACAGCGCCGGCTCGCGTGCGAGCGCCGCGGCCGCGGCGAGCGCGGAAAACCCGGTCACCGCCATCGCGCCGGCGAGGCCGTCGCTGCCGTCCATGAAGTTGTACGCGTTGGTCGCGGCCACCAGCACGAAGGCGAATGTCGCGATGCGCAACACCCCGCCGCCGCCCGCGCCAGGCTCGAGCGCCACGGCCACGCCGATCGCGCAGGCGACCTGGACGGCCATCCGCCAGCGCGGCGCGACACCGCGGTAGTCGTCGGCGAGCGACACGAGGAACAGCGCGGCGAGCGCCGCGAGCAACGCGGTGAACGAGGCGCCCGACCATCCCGGCGGCGGCGGGACGAGCGGCGCGGCCGCGAGCCACCCCGCCCAGACCGCCCAGCCGCCGGCGCGCGGGATGGGGACGTCGTGCAGCGAGCGCTCGTTGGGCAGGTCTCTCGGCGCGAAGTCGGGCCGGAAGGCCACCAGCGCGAGGATCGCCACCGATACCGCCATGGCCAGCGCGAGAGGAATCACGCGACTCCCCCCGGAGGAGACCTTGCCGCAGCCCCGGAAAATGCGTCGCGCGGCCCCGGTTTTCCGCTCCCGGCCCTGGAAGGCGCATGCCGGCATGGGATGGTGGCCGGACCGGCCGCGCCCCCGGCCCGGTCGTTCGATAATTTCATGTTTATCATCATACAGTTAGATCACCATTTTCGCTCGCCTTCCGAGCATGGGCCGCCTCGGCGCCCGAGCGACTTTGTTGCTCCGGCACAACACGCCGGAAGGGCATCGGACGGCGTGGACGCCCCGCGCTTCCAACGATTTGGCCCGTTTGGCACAATGGCTTCAACTTCTCGACAGACCTGAGAAGGTTCCGATGGCCGGAACTGCTGCGATCCGGTCGACTTTTCCGATAGAGGAGAGACTTCATGAATAAGAAGCTTGTCGCTCTCGCCGTCGCGGGTGTGCTGTCCGCCCCGCTGGCCGCGCAGGCGCAAACCGCGAACGTGACGTTGTACGGTCGCTTGAACTTGACCCTCGAAGCCGTGCAAACGCGGGTGGCTGACGGCACCAAGCCGAACATCTATCGCGTGAGCTCGAACTCGTCGCGCCTGGGCGTTCGCGGCACCGAGTCCCTCGGTGGCGGCCTGAACGCGATCTTCCAGATCGAGTCGTCGATCAACGGCGATGCCGGTGGCGGCACGCTGGCCGGTCGCGAAACCTTCGTCGGCCTGCAAGGCGGCTGGGGCACGGTCAAGATCGGTAACTTCCTGGCTCCGTACGACGACATCCACCCGATCTTCGGTAACGTCCCGACGCTGACCACGTCGATCCTGTCGACGGCGGCGGTGTGGGGGCAGGGCCCGGCCTCCAAGGCGCAAGGCGGCTTCGACGCGCGGCTCGGCAACTCGATCCGCTACGACTCGCCGAACTTCTCGGGCTTCACGGGCAGCATCCAGGCCTCGACGTCCGAGAACGCGTCGCACGGCATGGTGTACAGCATGGGCGGCTACTACAACAACGGCCCGATCCAGGCTGGCCTTGCGTACGAGCGCAACCAGAAGGTTCGCGCCTCGAACCAGAACGACGACGCGATCTCGGTCGCCGGCGGCTACAACTTCGGCATCGTCCGCGTTGCCGGCGTCTACGAGCGCCTGAAGTACGAGACCGGAAGCGGCGACCTGAAGCGCGACTTCTACGGCGTGTCGGCGACGGCCAACCTCGGCCCGGGCCAGGTGTACGCGTTCTGGGGCCATGGCAACGACGGCAAGGGCAGCGCGGCGGACGGCACGCAGGTCGGCGGCCTGGTCAAGGGTGGCGACACCTCGGTCGACCAGTACGAGATCAGCTACACCTATCCGCTGTCGAAGCGCACGCTGACCTACATCGGCTACGTGCGGATCGACAACGACACGCAGGCGCGCTACACGTTCAACATCAACCCGATCAACCAGTCGGCGACGACGGGCGGGCTGGCGAGCGAAGGCAAGCCGCAAGGCCTCACGGCCGGCATCGTCCACTTCTTCTGAGAAGCTGCGACGCTCGAGTTCGGAACCAACAGCATTCACGGGCGCCTCCGGGCGCCCGTTTTCTTTGCCCGTCGCGGCACAGCGGAGTCCGCCGCGGCGTTGCGCTACCATGAGCGCATGGCCGCACCTCCCCCCCCTTCGCTCGACACGCTGATCACCGGGTTCGACCGGGCGTTGCGCACGCTGGCAGGCGTCGCGCTGCCGGCGCGGCCGACGCCCGGCGCGGGCCTTCCGGAGCCGGAGCTCACCGAGGGGGAGCGGCGGCACGCGGCGGGGCTGATGCGGGTCAACCACACCGGCGAGGTGTGCGCGCAGGCGCTCTACGCCGCGCAGGCGCTGGTCGCGCGGACGCCCGAGGTGCGAGAGCGCTTCGCCGCGGCCGCGCGCGACGAGGAAGACCATCTCGCGTGGACCGCGACGCGGCTCGCGGAGCTCTCGGACCGTACCTCGCTGCTCAATCCGCTCTGGTACGCCGGGTCGTTCGCGATCGGCGTCGCCGCGGGGCTCGCGGGGGACCGCGTCAACCTCGGCTTCGTGGTCGAGACCGAGCGTCAGGTCGAGGAGCACCTGACCGGCCACATCGACGCGCTGCCGGCGGCCGACGCCAAGAGCCGCGCGATCGTCGATCGCATGCGCGACGACGAGGCGCGCCACGGCGCGATGGCGCAGGAGGCCGGCGGCACGGATCTCCCGCGGCCGGTGCGCGGGGTCATGCGGCTCGCGGCGGGAGTGATGAAGGCGGTCGCGTACCGCGTCTGAAACCGGGGTCAGATTTTGTTCTGACCCCGGTGTTGCTCCAGCAACAATCCTCCCCGCTCCCGCCCGCGCCAGTCGCGCAACGCCTTGAGTCGCGCGCTGCGGATCGCGCTCTCGATGCGCTCGGGGGGCGTGCTGCGCGCGATCGCGCCGGCGTCGACGCCGCGAACGACGTCGAGCGCGTGTGCGAGCCACTCGCCCGGCCGATCGCCGTCGCGCTCGTGGCCAGGGCGCGCATGCCGGTCCACCGCGCAGGCGGCGCGCACCGCGTCGAGCCGCCCGGGCCGTCGCAGCGCGTCGACGGCGGAGAGCAGGTCGAGCAGCGTCGCCGGCCGCAGCGATTCCGCGTTGGCGACGTCCAGATGGTGGCGCGCGACGAGTCGCGCGATATCGCGGCACTCCGCCGGCACACGCAGCCGTTCCGACATCCGCTCGACCAGCCGCACGCTGCGCGCCTCGTGCGCGACGTGGCGCGGCCAGGCGTCGCGGGGCGTCGTCGCCTTGCCGAGGTCGTGGCCCAGCACCGCGTAGCGCACCGCGAGGTCGGTCTCGCGCGATGCCGCGAGGTCGAGCGCGAGCGCGACATGGACGCCCGCGTCGACCTCGGGATGGTGCGTGGGCGGCTGCGGCACGCCGAAGAGGGCGTCGACCTCGGGCAGCAGCGCCTCGAGCGCGCCGCACGAGCGCAGCACCGCGAGCATGCGCGAGGGCTGCGGCTCCATGAGCCCGCGCGCGGTCTCCTGCCAGATCCGCTCGGGCGCCAGCGTCGCGAGCTCGCCCGAGCGCACGATCGCGCGCATCATCGCCTCCGTCTCGGCGGCCACGGCGAAGCCGAAGCGCGCCGCGAAGCGCGCGACGCGCAGCACGCGCAGCGGATCCTCGGCGAACGCGGCCGAGACGTGGCGCAGGACGCCGGCGGCGAGATCGCGCGCGCCGCCGTAGGGGTCGACGAGCTCGCCGCGCTCGTCGCGCGCCATCGCGTTGATCGTGAGGTCGCGGCGCGCGAGGTCCTGCTCGAGCGTGACGTCGGGCGAGGCGAAGAACTCGAACCCGCGGTAGCCGGTGCCGTGCTTGCGCTCGGTGCGCGCGAGCGCGTATTCCTCGCGCGTCTCCGGGTGCAGGAACACCGGGAAGTCGCGGCCGACCGGCCGGAAGCCGGACGCGATCATCGTCTCCGGCGTCGCGCCGACGACCACCCAGTCGCGATCGGCCTGCGGGCGGCCGAGCAGCTCGTCGCGGACCGAGCCGCCGACGCGGTAGGTGTGGACCGGTTGCGGAAGCGGTCGCGCCATCGCGGCAGCCGCGGCAGCGCCCGCCGGCGCTAGCGCCCGACCGAGGCGCGCATCTCGTCGTAGCGGTCGCGCCGCGCATCCGGCGCGAGCCACGCTGGCGCCAGCGCCTCGAGCGACGCCGGCTCGATCCCGAGCACGTCCGCGAACGGGCAGTTGCAGACGCTGTCGAGGGTCATCGACGCGAGGTCGTCACGGCTCATCAACTTTCCTGGGAGGTGCTCGAGCACGAACGCCTGCAACGAGGCGAGCGCGCCGCTGAGCGGCACGATCGGGCGCACCGCCCCCGACGTCTCCGCGGCGTAGCTCACGAGCTCGCGAAGCGTATAGACCTTCGGGCCGCACAGGTCGTAGCGCTGGCCCACGGTCGCGGCGCGCGCCAGCGAGCGCTCGAACGCGCTCACGACGTCGCCGACCCAGACCGGCTGGAAGCGCGCGTCGGCGGCCGGCAGCGCGATGACGGGAAGCGCGCGGGCGAGCTTCGCGAACAGCGTCAGGAAGCTGTCGCCCTGGCCGAAGATCACGCTCGGGCGGAACACGGTCCACGGGAGGCCCGAGCCCGCCACGAGGCTCTCGGCCTCGCCCTTCGAACGCAGGTAGCGCGACGGGCCGGCCGGGTCGGCGTTGAGCGCGCTCATGTGCAGCAGGCGCGCCACGCCGGCGGCGCGGCAGGCGGCGACGGTGTTGCGCGCGAGCTCGACGTGCACGCGCGCGAACGTGTCGTGCCCGGATTCGTTGAGGATGCCGACGAGGTTGACGACGGCGTCGGCGCCGCGCACCAGCGCTGCGAGGCTGGCGGCATCGTGGATGTCCGCCTCGATCACGTCGACGGTCGGCAGCAGGATCAGGTGGCGCGAGCGCTCGCGGCTTCGCGTCGGCACGACGACGTCGTGGCCGGCACCGGCGAGCCGCGCGGCGAGCGCGCTGCCGACGAATCCGCTTCCGCCCAGGACGACGATGCGCAGCCCGGCCATGCGCGTCACTCCCGGGCCGCCAGCGGCGCCGCCGCCGGCATTGCGACGACGGCGTTGCGCGGCCCGACGGTGCCGAGGCGGTGGCGGACCTCGACGGCGGCGTCGCCGAATGCGCGCGCGTAGTACACCGAGTTGGCGAGCACCTTCTTCACGTAGTCGCGGGTCTCGTTGAAGGGGATCGTCTCGACCCAGATCGCGCCGTCGAGCGGCTCGGCGGGGCGCCACGCCTGCGCGCGGCCCGGGCCCGCATTATACGCGGCCGCCGCGAGCGCCGCGGAGCCGTCGAGGCGGTCGAGCCAGTACTTGAAGTAGAACGCGCCGAACTGGGTGTTGATGTCGGCTTCGTTGATGCGCGCCGGCCGGTAGTCGGTGCGCCCCGACTGCTTCGCGACCCACTGCGCCGTCGCCGGCATCAGCTGCATCAGGCCGACCGCGCCGGCGGACGAGACGATCTCCGGCACGAAGCGCGACTCCTGGCGCGCGATGCCGCGCAGCAGCGCCTCGTCGACGCCGTTGTCGCGCGCCGCCGCCGCGAACTGCTCGCGCCACGGCATCGGGTAGCGCAGCGCATAGTCGTTGCGCTCGCGCGTGCGGTTGGCGGTGTTGATCGACCGGTCGTGCATCCCGCGCGACGCCGCGTAGATCGCCGCCTGGTTGAGCGCGTCGTCGTCGAAGCCGCGCACGATCGCGAGCCACTCGCGCTGCGCGTCGGCGCGGAGATCGAGCTGCGTGAGCTTGACGGCGCGCTGGACGTCGTCGCGCGCGGCGAAGGCGACCTGCCATGCCGGGTCGGGCGCCGCCGCCGTGCTCTGAGGGTCGACGCAGATGCCGAGCGCCTCGGCCGCGAGCAGGCCGTGGTAGTCGTGCTCGCGCGAGAGCGCGCCGTAGAGCGCCCGCGCGTCGTCGTCGCGGCCGGTCGCGGCGAGCGCGCGGCCGCGCCAGTAACGCCACGTGGCGTCATCGGACGCCGGCCGCGGAAGCGCGTCGAGCGCGGCGAGCACGTCGTTCCACGCCTGCGCGCGCAGCGCGGCACGCACGCGCCACGCACGCGCCTCCGCGCCCATCGCGTCGGGAAACGGCTCGCGCCACGCCTCGTTCGCCCACGGCAGGAGCTGCCGCGACGCGTGGAAGGCGAGGCGCGCGTTGCCCCACGCGCGGTCCGCCGGCGGCAGCCGGTCGCGCACCTTCGCCCACGCGGCTCGCGCGGCTTCCGGCTCGGCACGCGCGGCGCGCTCGAGCGCGTAGAGCGCGAGCTCGCGGCCGTCGCGGAACTTCCAGCGGAACGCGCCCTGCGCGAGCTCGGCTGCGGGCTTCGCGTCGACGCGGCGGAAGTCGCGCTCGCCGATGCGCTCGGCCGCGGGCAGGTCGCCCGCAATCTGCTGCGCGAGCCGCACGCTGCCGGCCTCGAGCGCCAGCCGGTAGCGCGCCCACCGATCGTCGAGCGTGATCGTGCCGCGCGAGATCAGGGCCGCGAAGATCGGGTCGCACGCCTCGGGGGTAGTCGACCCCGTGAACCAGAGCGGCTTCGCCGCGGCGAGCGCGGCGTCGCCTTCGCGCAGGCGCGCCGCCTGGCGCGCGTAGCACGCGATCTCGACGTCGTCGGCGTACGTCCCCGCCACGTAGGAGGCCGCGAATCGCGCGAGGTCGCCGCGCTTGCCGATCGCCTTGAGCCAGTCGGCCTGGGCCCGTTCGGCGAGCGGCGTGGCGGGGTAACGCGAGACGAAGGCGCGGACGGCGTCGGCGTCGACGGTGTCGAGGTTGAGCTTGAGCTGCCAGTACGCGACGTAGGGCTCCAGCACGTGTCCTTTCGCCCGCGGCGCGATCGCGTCGAGGCGCGTCCGGTCGCCACGCTCGTACGCCGCCTTCGCCGCCAGGACGTCGGCGTCCGTGCCTTGCGCGGCCGCGATCGCGGCCTGCCCGAGGAGACCGGCGGCGACGAGCCATGCCAGGAGGGAGCGAGATCGGTTCACGGGCCGATTGTCGGGGTTGCGGACGGCCGAGACAACCACCGCCCGCCCGTGGGACATCGTTCCGCTTGCGGGGTTCGACGCGCGGGGGCCCGGTTGCTAGAATTCGCGCGCCCCGGCCGTCTTGCAGGCGGGCGGAAGCGACGAAGGGAACGGTGGCGTCGATGGCACAGCGCAAGAGCGTCGCCCCGCTGGTGGGCGTCGTCATGGGCAGCGAGAGCGACTGGGACACGCTGCGCCACGCCGCGGCGCAGCTCGACGCGTTCGGCGTGCCCTACGAGGCGCGCGTGCTGTCCGCGCACCGGATGCCCGACGACATGTTCGAGTACGCCGAGGATGCGCAGCCGCGAGGGCTGCGCTGCATCGTGGCCGGCGCGGGCGGCGCCGCGCATCTCCCGGGGATGCTGGCGTCGAAGACGACCGTGCCCGTGCTGGGCGTCCCGGTGCCGTCGAAGTACCTGCGCGGCGAGGACTCGCTCTTCTCGATCGTGCAGATGCCCAAGGGCATCCCGGTCGCGACCTTCGCGATCGGCGAGGCAGGCGCCGCGAACGCGGGGCTGTTCGCGGTGGCGATGCTCGCGGCGACCGACCCGGCGCTCGCGCGGAAGCTGACAGCGTTTCGCGTGAAGCAGACGACGACCGCCCGCGCGATGAGCGTGCCGCCGGAAACCAAGCCGACCTGATGCCGCTCGCTCGCGGAGCGTCACCGGCATCCGCCATTGCCGCCGCCGGCGCCCAGTCCCCCCTGGGTCCGTCGAGCATGGTGGCCGTGCCGTCGATCGCATCCGGTAGCGCCCTGGGTTCCAGTGGCCCGATTCGGGCGGGACGTGGGCTCGGCCTGCTCGGCAGACCGCCGAACGTGAACGCCGAGCGAAGCCGCACGACGCCGATTCCGCCGGGTAGCTGGCTGGGGCTGCTCGGCAGACCGGCGTTCGTCCCAGCGGCGAGGGGCCCCGGCGCTCATCGCTTGCGATGGGCGCCGGGGATCGACGCCAGGACGAATCGCCGGCGCCGCCGAACGTGAACGCCGAGCGAAGCCGCACGACGCCGATTCCGCCGGGTAGCTGGCTGGGGCTGCTCGGCGGCGGCCAGCTTGGCCGCATGTTCTGCATGGCCGCGCAGAGCCTGGGCTACCGCGTCGCCGTGCTCGACCCGGGATCCGACGGCCCGGCGTCGAGCGTCGCCGACCGGCACATCCACGCCGACTACCTCGACCATGCGGGCCTCGCGCGGCTCGCCGCGCTCGTCGCCGCGGCGACGACCGAGTTCGAGAACGTGCCGGCGGCCGCGCTCGAGTTCCTGTCGCGGACCGCGCGCGTCACGCCGACCGCCGCCAGCGTCGCGATCGCGCAGGATCGCATCAGCGAGAAGACCTTCCTGTCGGGGCAGGGCTTCGCCGTGGCCCCCTACGCGGTGCTGCGCAGCGCCGGCGACGCCGCGAGCGTCGAGCCGAACCTCCTGCCGGGCATCGTCAAGAGCGCGCGCCTCGGCTACGACGGCAAGGGCCAGGTCCGCGTCGCGAGCGCGGGCGACGTGCCGGCTGCGTGGTCGCGGATGGGTCGCGTCGCCTGCGTGCTCGAGCGCTTCGTCGACCTCGCCTGCGAGGTGTCGGTGATCGTCGCGCGCAACGAGGCCGGCGCCACGACGACCTGGCCGGTCGCCGAGAACCATCACCGCGACGGCATCCTCGACGTCTCGATCGTGCCGGCGCGCGTCGCGCCCGCGCTGGCCGAGCGGGCGCGCGCCATCGCCTGCGACGTCGCGCGCGCGCTCGACTACCGCGGCGTGCTGTGCGTCGAGATGTTCGTCACGCGCGACGGCGCGCTGCTGGTCAACGAGATCGCGCCTCGCCCGCACAACAGCGGGCACTACACGATCGACGCCTGCGTCACCTCGCAGTTCGAGCAGCAGGCCCGCGTGCTCGCCGCGCTGCCGCTGGGCGACACGCGCCAGCACACGGACGCGGTGATGGTCAACCTGCTGGGCGACGTGTGGTTCGACGGCGACGCCGCGGCCCCGCGCGACCCGGACTGGTCGCGCGTGCTGGCGCACCCGACGGCCAAGCTCCACCTCTACGGCAAGCACGACGCGCGGCGCGGCCGCAAGATGGGACACGTCACCTGCCTCGGCGCGACGCTCGACGACGCGATGGCGACCGCGAGCGCGGTCAAGCGCGACCTCGGCATCCCGGGCGCCGGCGAGCTGGGATGAGCCTGGGCCGCTCGCAGGCCGAGGATGCGAAGCGCGGAGCCGCGCAGGGCGCGCCGCTGGATGGCATTCGCGTCCTCGACCTCACGCGCCTCCTGCCCGGCCCGGTGTGCACGATGCACCTCGCCGACCTCGGCGCCGACGTGATCAAGGTCGAGGACACCGGTGCCGGCGACTACGCGCGAACGCTGGGCGCCAGGCCCGGCGAGACGAGCGCGTTCTTCCGGATGGTCAACCGCAACAAGCGCTCGATCGCGCTCGACCTCAAGCGCGCCGATGGCAGGGACGCCTTCCATGCGCTCGCGCGGCGCGCCGACGTGATCGTCGAGAGCTTCCGGCCGGGCGTCGTCGACGCGCTCGGTGTCGGCTACCGCGACGTGCGGCACCTGAGCGAGCCGCTGGTCTACGCGTCGATCACCGGCTACGGCCAGACCGGACCGCGCGCGCACCTCGCCGGCCACGACATCAACTACCTGGGCTATGCGGGCGTCCTCGACCAGACCGGCACGCGAGGCGGCCCGCCGGCGCTCGCGAACCTGCAGATCGCCGACCTGCTCGGCGGCGCGCTGTCGGCCGCCGTCGCGATCCTCGCCGCCGTCGTCGGGGCGCAACGCTCGGGGCGCGGACGCTACATCGACGTCTCGATGGCGGACGGCGCGCTCGCGCACAACATCTTCGCGCTGCACGCGCTCGAGCAATGGGGCCGCTCGCTGCCGCGCGGCGAGGACCTCCTGACCGGCGGCGTGCCCTGCTACGGCGTCTATCCGACGCAGGACGGGCGGTGGCTCGCCGTGGGCGCGCTCGAGGCGAAGTTCTGGCGCACGCTTTGCGCGACGCTCGGGCGCCCCGACCTTGTCGCCGGCCAGCTCGCGAGCGGCGACGAAGGCGCTCGAGTGCGCGCTGCGCTCGAGACGGTGTTCGGTTCCCGCACGCTCCAAGAGTGGACGCGGGCCTTCGAGGGCATCGACGCGTGCGTCACGCCGATCCTGACGCTCCACGAGGTGCTGGACGACGCCCAGTTCGCGGCGCGCAGCATGGTCGTGACGGCAGAGGACGGCGCACGCTCGTACGGGCCGCCATGGGCGATCACGGAAAACGTGCTCGCGGTGCGGCGTGACGCGCCCGTGCATGGCGAGCATACGCGGGAGCTGCTCCGGGAAGCGGAGTACGACGACGCGACCATCGAGCGGCTCATCGACAGCGGCGCCGCCGGGACCGCCTGACGACTCCATCCCTGCGCTCTGGCTAGCTGCCTGAAGCCGTGGCTGCGTCGGACGCGATGTCCAGCGCCTGCTGGAGAGAGAGCATTCGGCCTGCCGCCCACGCACGATCGAACGACTCGCCGTCGCTCGCCCGTCCGCGGGCGACAGCGATCCGAGTTCCTTCCGCCGCCTCGCTAGACGTCGGCCGCGACCCGAGTTCCTCGAGCAGCCGCTCGGCCGCACCCCAGAGCATCGCGGCACGCTCGGGCGGGCCGACCATGGCAAGTACGTCGGCCAGGCCCTGGAGCGAATAAGCGATCCGCAGCCGGTGGCCGAGCTCGCGCAGAATGGCCAGGCATTCCGAGTATCGCCGGCACGCCGTGGTGAAGTCCCCAGCGTCCATCGCGACCCCTCCCAGGCAATGAAGGGCGACGCCGATTCCCTCACGATCGCCCAGCTCCCGCATGAGCACGAGCGATTCCTCGAACAAGCGCCTCGCTTCTCCCAGGTCCTGTCGCTTGTGGGCAATCATTCCCAGGTTCCCAAGTGAACGACCGATGCCGTTGCGGTTGCCGAGCTCGCGGGCAATGCCGAGGCTTTCCTCATGAAACGTGCCAGCCGACGCGACGTCGCCTCGCTCGAGCGCAACCATGCCGAGGTTGTTGAGCGAAATGGCAATGGCGCGTCGATCGCCCAACGCACGGCAGATCGCGAGCCGCTCCTCGAAACGCATGCTGGCAGTCGCGAGATCGCCTTGCTGGTACGCGAGCAGGCCGGCGCAGTTGAGCGCCATTGCGCGCTCGGCCGTCGCGAAGGACGTCGAATCCGCGGCCAGCAGGCGCTCGCACCACGCGCGACCTTCCGAATGATGGCCGCGCGCGATCCAGAATCGCTGGAGGTCGCCGCACAGCCGCATGCCTTCGAGCGCCGCGCCCGAGCCAAGGCACCACTCCAACGCGCCTCGCAGGTTGTCATGATCGCCTTCCAGGCGGTCGAGCCACGCGGCTTGCCCTGCCGACTGCAGGTTCGGCCTCGCCTCCTCGGCGAGCCTGAGGTAGTGGCGCAGGTGGCGGTCACGCAGCGTCGTGCTGCTGTCCCGCTCGAGCAGCTTCTCGCGCGCGTAGTCGCGCACGGTCTCGGCGAGGCGGTATCGAGTCGCGCCCGCATGCTCGTCGCGCGCGACCAGGCTCTTGTCGACCAGCGACGCGAGCGTATCGAGAACATCGTCGGCGACCGTGCTCTCGTGGGCG
>DASTCK010000019.1:0-29054 GCA_035711225.1 Casimicrobiaceae bacterium | reverse complement strand
GCCGCGTCGGCGAGCCGGAACACGTCGGCGAGGTGAACGAGGCTGCGCGCGCTCTGCTGCCCGCCGACCATCGTGAAGTGCGGCTGGTGGCCGTTGAGCCACGCCATGAACACGATCCCGGTCTTGTAGAAGCGCGTCGGCGCCTCGAAGATGCGGCGCGACAGCGGAACCGTGGGAGCGAGGATCGCGTCGAAGCGCGGGCGGTCGCCGGCCGCGAGCGCGGCGAGTGCGGACGACGCCGCCGGCGCGATCGCGTCGAAGATCCCGAGCAGCGCATCCGAGTGGCCCTGCTCATCGCCGCCGACCAGCTCCGCGAAGTTGAAGTCGTCGCCGGTGTACATGCGCACGCCCGCCGGCAGCCTGCGGCGCATCGCGATCTCGCGCGCGTCGTCGAGCAGCGAGACCTTGATGCCGTCGACCTTCGCGGCGTTCGCGCGAATCACGTCGAGGCACACGTCGGTCGCGCGGTCGAGGTCGCGGTGGCCCCAGTAGCCCGCGAGCGCCGGATCGAACATGTCGCCCAGCCAGTGCAGGATCACCGGCTCGCGCACCTGGGCGAGGATGCCAGCGTAGACGCGCGCGTAGTCGTCCGCGGAACGCGCCACGCGCGCGAGCGCGCGGCTCGCCATCAGGATGATGCGGCCGCCGGCGCGCTCGACGGCCGCGCACTGGTGCTCGTAGGCCGCGATCACGTCGGCGACGCTCCGCGCCTGCGCGGGATCGAGGTGGTCGGTCCCGGCGCCCGACGCGATCAGCGCGCCGGGGATGCCGCGCGCGGCGTCGACGCTGCGCTCGATCAGCTCGAGCGACGTCGGCCAGTCGAGCCCCATGCCGCGCTGCGCGGTGTCCATCGCCTCGGCGACGCCCAGCCCCAGCGCGAACAGGTGACGCCGGTAGGCGAGCGTCGCGTCCCAGTCGAGCGCGACGTCGAGCCAGGGATCGACGCGCGCGAGCGGATCGGCGACGACGTGCGCGGCGGAGTAGGCGACGCGGTCGAACGAGGGTGTCGCCGCCTGCGTCGGCCAGCCGGTGGCGGCGCGCAGCGTGTAGGGCGCGAGCGTGCCGTCGGGCAGCGGGAGCCGGATCGTCGCCATCGCTAGATCGCGAGCGGCGGCACGTCGACCCAGCGCCGCTCGGCCCAGCTCTTGAGCCCCGCCTCGGCGAGCTGCACGCCCTTCGCGCCGGCGACCAGGTCCCACGGGAACGGCGTGCCGTCGAACAGGTGCCGGATGAAGAGCTCCCACTCGACCTTGAACGCGTTGTCGTAGCTCGCATTCGACGGCACGAGCTGCCAGGTGGCGTCGAAATCGATCGCCTGCGGAATGTCCGGGTTCCACACCGGCTTGGGCGTCGCCGCGCGCGGCTGGATGCGGCACTCGGTGAGGCCGGCGACGGCGGACCCGTGCGTGCCGTCGACGTGGAAGGTCGCGAGGTCGTCGCGCCGCACGCGCGTGCACCACGAGCTGTTGATCTGCGCGACGATCGTGCCGTGCCGCTCGCCGCCGTCCAGCTCGAACGTCGCGTAGGCGGCGTCGTCGGCGGTCGCCTCGTACGGCGTGCCGCTTTCGTCCCAGCGCTTCGGGATGTGCGTGGCGCCGAGGCACGACACCGACTTCACCTCGCCGAAGAGATTGTCGAGCACGTAGCGCCAGTGGCACAGCATGTCGACGATGATCCCGCCGTCGTCCTCCTTGCGGTAGTTCCACGACGGCCGCTGCGCCGGCTGCCAGTCGCCTTCGAACACCCAGTAGCCGAACTCGCCTCGCACCGACAGGATGCGCCCGAAGAACCCCGACTCGACGAGCATCCTGAGCTTGAGGAGGCCCGGCAGCCACAGCTTGTCCTGCACGACGCCGTGCTTGACGCCCGCCGCCTTCGCACGCTTCGCGAGGTCGATCGCGTCCGCGAGCGTCGGCGCGACCGGCTTCTCGGTGTAGACGTGCTTGCCCGCGGCGATCGCCTTGCGGATCAGGTCGGGGCGAAGGCCCGTCGACGCGGCATCGAAATAGAGCGTGTCGCCGGGATCGGCGAGCGCGGCGTCGAGGTCGACGGAGACGCGCTCGACGCCGTGCGCTTTCGCGAGCGACTCGAGCCTGGCGCGATTGCGGCCGACCAGGATCGGGTCGGGTATCACGCGGCGGCCGTCGCGCAACGTCACGCCGCCCTGCGCGCGGATCGCGCAGATCGACCGGATCAGGTGCTGGTTCATGCCCATGCGCCCGGTGACGCCGTTCATGACGATGCCGAGGCGGACTGTGCTCATCGGGGGCTTCCGTGGTCGGACTAGGGTGAGGCAGCGAGAACGGCGCGCTCGCGCGGCGACGCGACGGTCTACACGACGCCATCGCCGGCGGCACGGCGCGGCACCAGCCGCGCGACCAGCCGGCGCACCGGCGGGAAGCGCAACGCGATCACGACGAAGATCGTGATCCACAGCGCCGCCGAGATCGGCCGCGTGAAGAACGGCGCGAGATCGCCGTCGGACAGCACGAGCCCGCGTCGCAGCCCCTTCTCCATCAGGTCGCCGAGCACGAGCCCGAGCACGAGCGGGGCGATCGGGAAGGCGGCGCGGCGCAGCACGTAGCCCAGCACGCCGAAGCCCAGCATCACCCAGACGTCGAACAGGCGCGAGCTGATCGCGTAGGCGCCGACGACGCACAGCACGAAGATGATCGGCACGATGATGCTCTTGGGCACCGACAGCACGCGGATCAGGAAGCGCGTGAGCGTCAGGCCGTAGATCAGGATGCCGATCGTGGCGAACAGCATCATCGCGACGACCTCGTACACGAAGGTCGGCGCCTCGGTCATGATCAGCGGCCCCGGGCGCACGCCGTGGATGATCATGGCGGCCATCAGCACCGCCGCCGGCGCGGAGCCCGGGATCGCGAGCGTCAGCACAGGGATGATCGCGCCGGGAACGCACGCGTTGTCGCCCGTCTCGGCCGCCATCAGCCCGTCGATCGATCCCTTGCCGAACTTCTCCTTCTCCCTGCTCGCGCGCTTCGCCGCCGCGTACGACGACCACGCGGCGACGTCCTCGCCGACGCCGGGAAGGATGCCGATGAACGTGCCGATGACGCCCGAGCGCAGGATCGTCCGCCAGTACCTGACCACGTCGGCGACCTTCGGGACCACCGAGTCGAACGGGTTGATCGTGACCGGCACCGGCTTCTCGCGTGCCGCGACGAGGAGCTCGGCCATGCCGAACGCGCCGACGAGCGCCGGCACGAGGTTGAAGCCGCCGGCGAGGTCGCGGCTTCCGAACGCGAAGCGGTCGTACGCGTAGATCGCTTCCTGCCCGACCGTCGCGCAGAAGATGCCGACCAGACCCGCGAGCCAGCCCTTGAGCGGATCGTCGCCGGTCAGCGTTCCGGCGATCACGACGCCGAACAGGGCGAGCCAGAAGAACTCGTAGGCGCCGAACTTGAGCGCCAGGTCGCCCAGGAGCGGCGTGAACAGCGCGAGGAACACCATGCCGATCAGCGTGCCGATCACCGAGCCGGACGTCGCGATGCCCATCGCGCGTCCGGCGAGCCCCTGCTTCGCGAGCGCGTGACCGTCGAGGCAGCTCGCGGCAGAGGCGGGCGTGCCCGGGATGTTGAGCAGGATCGCCGAGCGCGAGCCGCCGTAGATCGCGCCGACGTAGGTGCAGATCAGCACGAGCAGCGCCTGGCTCGACGGCATCTTGATCGTCAGCGTCGTCATCAGCGCGATGCCCATCGTCGCGGTGAGCCCCGGCAGCGCGCCGATCACCACCCCGACGAGCGACGAGAGCAGGATCAGCCCGATCGACAGCGGATCGAGGAAGCCGCCGATCGCGTGCCCGAACTGGATCAGCCCTTCGAACATCGTTCCGCCGACTCGCCTAGGGCAGTCGCACGAGGAACACGCGCTCGAACACGAGCGTCACGACCAGCGCGGTGGCGACGCCGACGGCGAGCGGGACGAGCGCGCGGCGCAGCGGCGAGGTCTCGCCGTGCGGATCGCGGAACAGGACCACGTAGACGGTGACGAAGATCGCGGTGCCGAGCCAGAACGGCACGCCGCGCCCGACCAGCACGAGCGCGTAGACGAAGAAGAGAGCGGCCGCGAGCGCGAAGCGCCGCGTCGGGACGAGCGGCGTGTCGTGGGCCTCCGCGGCGTCCCAGCCCAGCGCTCGCCCGCGGCGTCGCGAGCGAACGACGAGCACGATCGCGAGCGCGACGATCACGAGGCCGATCGCGCCCGGCCACAGCCCCGGCGCGGTCCACAGCGTGCCTCCCTGGGACTCGATCCGGTCCATGCGCCACGACAGCACGGCCACGAGCGCGCCGAACGCCAGCAGCGCGAACGCGGCGATCGCGTCGGTGCGCGGCGACGCGGGCGGCAGGTCGGGGGCGGGCCCGGCCATGCGGGAAGGTCAGCGTGGCAGGCGGGAGCGACCGCGCCCCCGCCCGTCGACACGGCCGATCACGGCCGTGCGATGCCCAGCGTGTCGGGCGACACCTTCGCCTTGCCGCCGTCGAAGGCCATCCACGCGTTGGTCTGCACCGCGGGCAGCACGGCGCGCTGCGCCTCGGCGCCGGCGAGCGGCGCGAACACCGCGCCGCGGCTCGTCGCGTAGTCCTTGAGCGCCTTCGACGTCGCGACGTTCTCGGCCCAGATCTTCTCGAGCGTGGCGATGACCTGCGGCGGCACGCCCTTCGGGACGAAGATGCCGAAGTGGTTGGCCGGCGCCTTGAACGTCGGCAGCGTCTTCGTCAGCGGCTCGATCGTGCCGTAGCCGTCGAGCTCGACCGGCCGGTCGCCGACGACGGCGAGCGCGCGCAGGCGCTTGCCGCGGATCATCTCGGCTTCCTCGACGGTGAGCTGCGTCGTGACCTCGGTCTCGCCCGCGACGGTCGCGACGACCGCCGGATTGCCGCCGTCGTAGGTGACGTGCTTGTACTTGACGCCGGTCGCGCGGGCGATCGCCTCCATCGCGCTGTGGCCGCTGGAGTTCACGCCCGCGGTCGCGACGCTGACCTGTCCCGGCTTCGCCTTCATCGCGTCGATCAGCTCGGCGGCCGTCTTGTACGGCGTGTTCGGGTTCACCGCGATCGTCGACACGTTCGCGACGTTGAGGAACAGCGCCCAGTCGCCGATCCTGGTGTCGAGCATGCCGAGCGTCTGGTAGGTGCCGAGGTCCTGCGCGGCGCCGGCGGTCCACGTGTAGCCGTCCTTCGCGGCCTCGAGCGCGTTCTTGGTGCCGATCGAGCCCGACGCGCCTGGCTGGTTGACGACGACGACCTTCTGGCCGAGCGCCTTCTCGATCTCGGCGGCCGTCACGCGCGTCACCTGGTCGGTCGACCCGCCTGCGGCCCACGGGACGATGATCGTGATCGGCTTCTCCGGCTTCCAGGTCGCCTGCGCGAAGGCCGGCAGCGCGACGACGGTCGAGGCGAAGGCCGCGAGCGCGGCGGCGAGGATGGTGCGCTTGCTGGGGTTCATGGCTCCTCCTGGGGGAACGTCGGGATCGTGGGCGCGGGCGCGCGCCGTTGCGCGAGGGTCAGTCGATGCGAAAGGGGACGGGCGCGGGGCGCGGCGTGGCTGGCGGGGCGAGGGCGCCGAGCACGAGGTCGACGATGTGCTCGATGCGCGCCTCCTTGGCCTTCGGCGCCGTCAGATCGCGTCCGAAGATCGTCGACAGCGTCCACGCGTTGGACAGGTAGAAGTAGCCGAGCGCGGCGATCGACACGTAGAGCTGCACCGGGTCGACGCCTGGACGGAACACGCCCGCGCGCGCGCCGCGCTCGAGCAGGTCGGAGATCATCGCGACGAGCGGCGAGTGCAGTGACTGGATGCGCGAGCTGCGCTTCAGGTGCTTCGCGCGGTGCAGGTTCTCGGTGTTGAGCAGCGAGATGAATTCCGGGTGCGCCAGGAAGTGCCGCCACGTGAACGTGACGAGCTCCCGCATGCCCTCGGCGGGCGGGCGCTTCGACAGGTCGAGCTTCTGCTCCTCGCCGCGAATGCGCGCGTAGGCCGCCTCGAGCACGGCGAGGAACAGCGACTCCTTGCCGCCGTAGTAGTAATAGAGCATCCGCTTGTTGGCCCTGGCGCGCTCGGCGATGCGGTCGACGCGCCCGCCGGAGAGACCGTGCCGCGCGAACTCGGCGGTCGCGGCCGCGAGGATCCGCGCGCGGCTCGCCTCGGGGTCGCGCGGCTGCGGCGCGGGACGCTTCGCGGGTGGGCGGGCTGCGGCGTCGCGCGGCATGCCCGGATGTAACCAGACGGTTAATTAGGGGTCAAGGTGCGGTGCACAACGCCGGGAACCGGGGCGCGAAGGCGGAGGTACGAGGCGGGGCGTCGCCATCGCGTCTGCCCAGCCCTTGACGTGCACCCGCAAGAGCGGGCGCAAGTCAGCGCGCGCCGAAAGGGTCACGCCGGAGAGCGATGCTCTCCGACCCTGACAATTTTCATCGCATTGGTGCCGCCGGATTTGCCCATCGGCTCGCCGATCGTCAGCACGATCAGGTCGCCGCGCTGCACCTGGCCGCGCGCGACCAGGAGCTCCTCGGCGGCGAGCAGCACCGCGTCGCGATCCTCGCTCTGCTCGAGGTAGAACGTGCGGACGTTGCGATAGAGCGCCATCTGGCGCTGCGCGCCCACCTCGGGCGTGAGCGCGAAGATCGGGCACCCGGCGTTGTGCCGCGACATCCACAGCGCGGTGGACCCCGACTGCGTGAGCGAGGCGATCGCCTTCGCGCCGAGGTGGAACGCCGTGAACAGCGTCGCCATCGCGATCGACTGGTCGATGCGCGTGAACGTGCGGTTCATGAAGTCGCGGTCGAGCACGACCGCGTCGCTCTTCTCGGCCTCGACGCAGATCTGCGCCATCGCCTCGATCGTCTCGACCGGGTACTTGCCCGCGGCGGTCTCGGCGGACAGCATCACCGCGTCGGTGCCGTCGAGGACGGCGTTCGCGACGTCCGATACCTCGGCGCGCGTCGGCACCGGGTTGTGGATCATCGACTCCATCATCTGCGTCGCCGTGATCGTCAGCTTGTTGCGCTCGCGCGCGAGCCGGATCATCCGCTTCTGCAGGCCCGGCACGGCGGCGTTGCCGACCTCGACCGCGAGGTCGCCGCGGGCGACCATGATGCCGTCCGACGCCTCGATGATCTCCTCGAGCGCCACGATCGCCTCCGCGCGCTCGATCTTGGCGATCAGCAGCGCGCGGCCGTTGGCGGCACGCAGCAGCTGGCGCGCCATGTACATGTCTTCCTTGTTCTTCGGGAACGACACGGCGACGTAGTCGGCCTCGAGGCTCGCCGCCGTCTTCATGTCGTCCATGTCCTTCGCCGTCAGCGCGGGCGCGGTGAGCCCGCCGCCGAGGCGATTGATGCCCTTGTTGTTCGACAGCGTGCCGCCGAGCTCGACGCGCGTCACGATGCGCGGTCCGCTCACCGACTCGACCCTGAGCCGGATCAGGCCGTCGTCGAGCAGCAGGATCGCGCCCGGCGCGACGTCGCGCGGCAGCTCCTTGTAGTCGAGGCCCACGCCGGACTCGTCGCCGCCGTCGCGCGTGGCGTCGAGCACGAACGTCGCGCCGGGAGCGAGCGTGACGCGCCCGTCCGCGAAGCGCCCGATGCGGATCTTCGGTCCCTGCAGGTCGGCCATGATCGCGACCTCGCGACCGAGGGCCTTGGCGGCGGAGCGCACCAGCGTGGCGCGATCGACGTGGTCGGAGGCCTGCCCGTGGGAGAAATTCAGGCGGACGACGTCGACGCCGGCGGCGAGCATCCGCGACAGGACGGCGGGGTCGGCGCACGCCGGGCCGAGCGTTGCGACGATCTTGGTAGCGCGTTGCATCGGAGGGTCGGGAAGGACGGTGTGCCGTCGCGCGGCGCGACGCGACCGCTGGCCGCGAATGGTACGGGAAAAGACCGCCGGCGGCATCCGAGCGCAGGGCGCTCCGCGCTAGAATGGACGCGACGTCGAAACGCTTCCGCATCCCCCGCCCCTCTCGCAGGAGAGTCCATGTCCATGCCGCATTCGGTCCGCCGGCTCGCCGCCGCCGGCCTCGTCACGCTCGCGCTGTCGTTCGCGGCGCCGCTCCTCGCCTACGACGGTCCGGTGGCGAAGAAGACCTTCACGCTCGCGTCGTACACGACGGTGGGCGGCAAGCCGATTCCGAACGTCCGCGTCGGCTACGAAACCTACGGCACGCTGAACGCCGCGGGCGACAACGTCGTCTTCGTGCCGCACTTCTTCACCGGAACCTCGCACGCGGCAGGCAAGTACCAGGCTTCGGACGCCGCGCCCGGCTACTGGGACGCGATCATCGGCAGCGGCCGGGCGATCGACACCGACAAGTACTTCGTCGTGAGCGCCGACGCGCTCGTGAACCTCAACACCAAGGATCCGAATGTCGTCACGACCGGGCCCTCGACGATCGACGCGGCGACCGGCAAGCCGTACGGGATGTCGTTCCCGGTCGTGAGCTACCGCGACACCGTGCGCGTGCACAAGGCGCTGCTCGATTCGCTCGGCGTCAAGCGGCTGCACGCGGTGGTCGGAGCCTCGGGCGGCTCGATCCAGGCGATGGAGTGGGGCGCGCTCTACCCGGATCTCGTCCAGCGCATCGTGCACGTGATCGGCCCGGGCTTCGACATCACGCCGTACGTGATCGAGATGATCGATGTCTGGATGACGCCGATCAGGCTCGACCCGAAGTGGAACAACGGCGACTACTACGGGCGCGACGAGCCGCTCGACGGCGTCGCGAACGCGCTCAAGATCATCACGATCACGACGCGCGCGCACGGCTGGGCGGAGAAGACGTTCGGCTTCAAGCCCGCCGATGCGGCGAAGGATCCCGCGGCCGCGATGCCCAACGCCTTCGCCATCGAGGACGCGCTGATGAAGGCGGGCCTCGCGCGCTCGAAGAGCGCCGACGCCAACTCGATGCTCTACACGTCGAAGGCGAACCAGCTCTACCGGCTGACCGACGACGAGGTCAAGGGCATGAAGGCGAGGATCCTTTTCGTGCCGGCGCGCTCCGACATGATCTTCCCGGTGGAGCTTTCGGAGCGCGCGGCCGCGCGCTATCGCGCGCAGGGCGGCGTGGCCGAGGTCGCCGTGATCGAGGGCGACGGCGGGCACCTCGACGGCGTGCTCGCGGTGGCGAAGCAGGGCGACGCGATCAAGGCCTTCCTCGCGAAGTAGGCTTGTCGGTCAGGCTCCGGAGGCTGTCCGGTCCGCTCTCGCGGCGGAAAGTCGAAACCGTGATCGAAGGTCGACACCGGAGTCGGACACCGGGCCGATGTCGACCCCGGGGTCAGACACTGCTCCGACCCCGGGGTCAGACACCGCTCCGACACCGGGGTCAGACACCGCTCCGACACCGGGGTCAGACACTGCTCCGACACCGGGGTCAGACACTGCTCCGACACCGATGATGCCGGGGTCAGAGCGGAGTCGGCCCCCTTTGCTGACCCCTTTCCTCGAGCGCCGCGACGGCCGGCAGCGTCTTGCCCTCGAGGAACTCGAGGAATGCGCCGCCGGCGGTCGAGATGTAATCGATCCTGTCCGCGATCCCGAACTTCTGGATCGCGGCGATCGTGTCGCCGCCGCCGGCGATCGAGTACGCGCCCGACGCCGCGATCGCCTCCGCGATCGCGCGGGTGCCGGACGCGAACGCCTCGAATTCGAACACGCCGACCGGCCCGTTCCAGACGATCGTGCCGGCCTTCGCGATGATCGTCTTCAGCCCCTTCACCGTCGTCGGCCCGAGATCGAGGATCATGTCGTCGTCGTCGAGGTTCTCGATCGCCTTCAGCGTCGCCGGCGCGTCGGCGGCGAAGCGCTTCGCGACGACCGCGTCGACCGGCACCGGCACCTTGCCCGGATAGCGGTCGAGGATCGACCGCGCCGCGCCCACGAGGTCGCGCTCGACGAGCGACTGCCCGACGCGGCCGTGCGCCGCGAGGACGAACGTGTTGGCGATGCCGCCCCCGACGATGAGCGCGTCGACCTTCGCGGCGAGCGCTTCGAGGATCGTGAGCTTGGTCGATACCTTGGCGCCCGCGACGATCGCGACCAGCGGCCGCGCGGGATGGGCGAGCGCGCGCCCCAGTGCGTCGAGCTCGGCGGCCATCAGCGGGCCCGCGCACGCGACCTTCGCGTGACGCGCGATGCCGTGCGTCGTCGCCTCGGCGCGGTGCGCGGTGCCGAACGCGTCGTTGACGTAGACGTCGCACAGCGCCGCCATCCGGCGCGCCAGCGCGTCGTCGTCCTTCTTCTCGCCGCGGTTGACCCGGCAGTTCTCGAGCAGCACGAGGTCGCCCGGCTTCAGCGCGTCGTGCCAGGCGCCGCCGTCGACCCAGTCGCGCACCAGCGGCACCGGGCGGGCGAGCAGCGCGGCCATGCGCTCGGCGATCGGCGCGAGCGAGTCCTCTTCCTTGAACTGGCCCTCGGTGGGCCGGCCGAGGTGCGAGGTCACCATCACCGCGGCGCCGCGCGCGAGCGCGTCCCGGATGCCCGGGAGCGAAGCGCGGATGCGCGTGTCGTCGGTGATCGCGCCGGCGTCGTCCTGCGGCACGTTCAGGTCGGCGCGGATGAACACGCGCTTGCCGGCGACGTCGACGTCGGCGAGTCGGAGGAATCGGGTCATGAGCGTGCTCTCGCGCGAGAAGGCTTGCTGGTTGCGGGAGGGAAGTCTACCGCTCCGCCTCCGGCGCCGGCCGCGTGAACTCGCACCCGCGCGCGGCTTCGCACGCGTCGACGTATTCGATGTCCTCGGGCGACAGGTAGTCGCGGAAGCCGCCGACGCGCCCCTTGCGCACCTTGAACGACTCCGGATCCGCGGACGAAGGCGTGCGCAGCATGTGGCTTCGGAAGCGATCCTCGGACTCGGCGCGCCGCAGGTTGTCGAACGAGGCGAACGCCACCGCGTCGTCGACGACCCGGTCGGGCACGTCGTGCGCCCCGAGGAACGCGAGCGCGGTGCGCAGCGTCGCGGCCGGCTGCGCGTGCATCGCCTCGTAGCGCAGGAACGCGAACGCCGCCGGCACGCCGCGCGCCGCGTCCCATTGCCGGTAGAAGGTCAGGATCTTCTCGACGCCGTAGCGAGCGTCGCGGATGAACGCGCCGATCGGTCCGTCGAAGAGATCGACGCGCCGGGTCGCCTGGAAGTAGGCCGACACGAGCGTGTCGCGCACGTCGCGACCGAGGAGCAGCACGCGCTTGCCCCGGTACGCCGACTTGTCCGCAGGGAGCTCGCGATGGTCGAGCGCGTCGATCATCGCGGAGCCGTCGTGGTAGAACCCCGCGCGCGGCAGGCCCGCCATCGCGGTCAGCGTGTCCGTTTCGAGAATGCGCTCCTCCGGCAGGCCGTAGCGGTCGACGAGCGCCTTGCCGACGAGCGCACGCAGCCACGTGCGCCCGGTCTTCGGGTAGGACAGGATGTAGGTGTCCGCCGCCGGCTTGGGCTCTCTCTCGGCAGGGCGGACGCCGGCCATGGCAGCGCGTCCCGCGGCTACTTCGCGTGCATCACCGCGACCGTCACGTCGAGCATCCGGTTGCTGAAGCCCCACTCGTTGTCGTACCACGCCGACACCTTGACCAGCCGGCCGGCCACCTTGGTGAGCGTGGCGTCGAACGTCGACGACGCCGGATCGTGGTTGAAGTCCGACGACACGAGCGGCGCCTTGTTGTAGTTCAGGATGCCCTTCAGCGGGCCCGAGTCGGCGGCCGCCTTCATGATGCCGTTGACCTCGTCGACGGTCGTGTCGCGCGCGGCGATGAACGACAGATCGACGATCGACACGTTGATCGTCGGGACGCGGATCGCGTAGCCGTCGAGCTTGCCGTTGAGCTCGGGCATCACCAGGCCGACCGCCGCGGCCGCGCCGGTCTTGGTCGGGATCATGTTCATCGTGGCCGACCGCGCGCGCCGCAGGTCCTCGTGGTAGACGTCGGTCAGCACCTGGTCGTTGGTGTACGCGTGCACCGTCGTCATCAGCCCGCTGACGATGCCGAGCTTGTCGTGCAGCGGCTTGACCAGCGGTGCCAGGCAGTTGGTCGTGCACGACGCGTTGCTGATCACCGTGTGCGAGGCCTTGAGCGTGCCGTGGTTGACGCCGTAGACGACGGTCGCGTCGACGTCCTTGCCGCCCGGCGCCGAGATGATGACCTTCTTCGCGCCGCCCTTCAGGTGCGCCGAGGCCTTCTCCTTGGTGGTGAAGTACCCGGTCGATTCCAGCACCACGTCGACGCCGAGCGACGCCCACGGCAGCTGCGCGGGGTCGCGCTGCGCGAACACCTTGATGCGGTCGCCGTCGACGACCATCGCGTCGCCGTCGACCTCGACCTTGCCGGGGAACTTGCCGTGGGCGGTGTCGTAGCGCGTCAGGTGCGCGTTGGTCTCGGGGCTGCCGAGGTCGTTGACCGCGACGATCGCGAGGTCGTGCTTCTTTCCGCCCTCGTAGTGCGCGCGCAGGATGTTGCGTCCGATGCGCCCGTAGCCGTTGATCGCAACCTTGATCGTCATCGTGTGCCTCCGGAAGATGTTCGTTCAGTGCAGTTGCTTCAGGCCCGCGGCGGCGACGAGCGAGCCCAGGTCGCGCCAGCCGTAGCCGGCCTCGACGAGCGGCATGCCGTCCCACTCGAACGGCTGCTCGACGACGAGCTCCGCGCCGAGCGCCTCGAAAAAGCGGCGCGCGGGCAGGTTGCCCGCGAGCGTCCACGCGATCATGCCGGTGGCGCCGTGCGTCGCGCGCTCGGCGGCGATCGTCCCGACCAGCCGGCGGCCGAGTCCGCGTCGCTGCACGTCCTGCGCGAGGTAGATCGCCGACAGCTCGGCGTCGAAGCCGTGCTTCGCCTCGTCGAGCCGGTTGCCGGCCGCGAAGCCGACGATGCCCTGTTCACCTTCGGCGACGAAGACGCTCGCGACGTCGCCCGGCGCGTCGAGCACGCGCTGCCAAAGCGGCAGGCTCGCGGGTACGCTCATCGCGTCGAGGGAGGCCTGCGGCACGAGACCCTTGTAGCTTCGCCGCCAGCCGTCGATGCGCACGCGGGCGATCGCCTCGGCGTCCTCCGGCGTCGCGCGGCGGAGCGTGATCCCGGCGCTCATCGGCGCCTGGCCCGGAAAGGTCGCCACGTCAGGCCGCCACGACGCCCCGGACCGCATCCGCCACGCGCTCCGCGGTGAAGCCGAAATGCCTGAACAGCGCCGCCGCGGGCGCCGACTCGCCGAACGTGTCGATGCCGACGACCGCGGCGCGCGGATCGTCCGCCGCGCCGACGTACTTGCGCCACAGGTCGCTCACGCCTGCCTCGACGGCGACGCGCGGCACGCCCGGCTTCAGCACGCTCGCGCGGTACGCCGGGTCCTGGCGGTCGAACGCCTGGGTGCAGGGCATCGAGACGACGCGCACCGCGATGCCCTCCCTGGCCAGCGCCTCGCGGGCGGCGAGCGCCAGCGGCACCTCGGACCCGGTGGCGATCACGAGCGCGCGGTGCTGGCCGGCACCGAAGTCGGCGAGCACGTAGCCGCCGCGGCCGATCGCGGCGAGCGCCGCGTCGTCGCGCCGCGCGTGCGCGACGTTCTGCCGGGAGAAAAGGAGCGCCGTGGGACCGGTGGAGCGCCCGATGGCGGCGGCCCACGCCACTGCGGTCTCCACGGTGTCGCACGGGCGCCACACGTCGAGGTTCGGGATCAGACGCAGGCTCGCCGCGTGCTCGACCGACTGGTGGGTGGGGCCGTCCTCGCCCAGCCCGATCGAGTCGTGCGTGTAGACGGCGACGACGCGGATCTTCATCAGCGCCGCCATGCGCAGCGCGTTGCGCGCATAGTCCGAGAACGTCAGGAACGTCCCGTGGTAGGGCAGGAAGCCGCCGTGCAGCGCGAGGCCGTTCGCGATCGCCGTCATCGCGAACTCGCGCACGCCGAAGTTGACGTAGTTGCCCGCACGCTCGCGCGACACCGTGGCGCTGCCCGACCAGTTCGTGAACACGGAGCCCGTGAGGTCGGCGGAGCCGCCGATCATCTCGGGGAGGAGCTTCGCGTAGGTCTCGATCGCCTGCTGCGACGCCTTGCGCGTGGCGACCGTCTCGCCCTTCGCCGCCTGCGCGGCGACGAAGGCGCGCACCTCGTCGTCGAATCCGTCGGGCAGCGCGCCGCGCATCCGGCGATCGAACTCGGCCGCGAGCTCGGGGTGCGCCTCGCCGTAGCGCGCGAAGCGCGCTTCCCAGTCGCGCTGCGCCTGCCTGCCCGCCGGCCGCGCGTCGAAGCCCGCGTAGACGGCGTCGGGAATGGCGAACGGGGCGTGCGCCCACCCGAGCGCAGCGCGCGTCGCCGCGACTTCCTTCTCGCCGAGCGCGGCGCCGTGCGCTTCGTGGCTTCCCGCCTTGCCGGGCGAGCCGCGACCGATCTGCGTGCGGCAGCACAGGAGCACCGGCCGGTCGTCCCTCGCACGCGCTTCGCCGAGCGCGCGGTCGACCGCGGCGACGTCGTGGCCGTCGATGTCGCGGATCACGCGCCACCCGTAGGCCTCGAAGCGCGCGGGCGTGTCGTCGGTGAACCAGCCGGCCACCTCGCCGTCGATCGAGATGCCGTTGTCGTCGTAGACGGCCACGAGCTTCCCGAGCCCCCAGGTGCCGGCGAGCGAGCAGGCCTCGTGCGAGATGCCCTCCATCAGGCAGCCGTCGCCGACGAACACGTAGGTGCGATGATCGACGATCGCGTGGCCCGGCCGGTTGAACGTCGCCGCGAGGAGCTTCTCGGCGAGCGCCATGCCGACCGCGTTCGCGAGACCCTGGCCGAGCGGACCGGTCGTCGTCTCGACGCCGGGCGTCGCGCCGACCTCCGGATGGCCCGGCGTCTTCGAGTGCAGCTGGCGGAAGCGCTTGATCTCGTCGAGCGGCAGGTCGTAGCCGGCGAGGTGGAGCAGCGCGTACTGGAGCATCGAGCCATGCCCGTTCGACAGCACGAAGCGGTCGCGGTCGGGCCAGCGCGGATCGGCGGGGTTGTGCTTCAGGTGGCCGCGCCACAGCGCGAGCGCGATCTCCGCCATGCCCATCGGCATGCCCGGGTGTCCGCTCTTCGCGGCCTCGACCGCGTCCATCGCGAGCGCGCGGATCGCGTTCGCGAGCTCCGCATCTTGAACGGCGATCGGCGCGGGAGAAGCCATCGGGAACCTTGTCGGAGGGCGGGCGCTGCGGGCGGAAGGCCGGCGTCGCTCGACGCGTCGCCCATGCGGCTGTTGCAGCGCGAAAGACTTGAAATTATGGCCGAAACACACCAACTTGTGCAATAATCAATGGTTTGGTCGTGCGTGACCGGTCGTTCCAACGACGCGGAGTCTGTCCGACGTGGCGTGGGGTGCCCTTCCTTCCGTGCGAGCGGGGGTGGGGCGTTTCCTTTTTGGGGGTGTTCCGTCGTCAATCGGCGTAATGCGGCCGAAGGACACGGGACCTTGCTCTTGAGGAGACGACTGATGGACGGAATCCATCTGTTGGGCGAGTGGTACGGCTGTCCTTCGGAGCTGCCGGAGATGACTCGCGCGGACGCGTTGCGCCGCCGTTGCATCGAGGCGGTCGAGGCCGCCGGGCTGACGATCGTCGGCGACCGGTTCCACCAGTTCGATCCGCAGGGCGTGACCGGCGCGGTGATACTGGCCGAGTCGCACCTCGCCGTGCACACCTGGCCCGAGATCGGCTCGGTCACGATCGACGTGTACGTCTGCAACTTCACGACCGACAACTCCGCGAAGGCGCAACGCCTGTTCGCCGAGCTCGAGCGCTCGCTCAAGCCGGCACGTACGCACTTCCAGGCGATCCAGCGCGGGGGCGCGAATGGCTGACGCCGCAGGCGACCTCGTCCCCGGCGCGATGACGGAGTACCTCACCAACGAGTGGGGGTTCTTCATCCGGTCGAGCCGCCTGTTCGAGCGCTTCCGCTCGCCCTACCAGGCCGTCGAGGTCCACGACAGCGTGCCGTTCGGCAAGCTGTTCCGGCTCGACGGCCATTTCATGACCAGCGAGCGCGACGAGTTCTTCTACCACGAGAACCTCGTGCACACCGCCGCGGTGACGCATCCCGCGCCGGAGCGCGCGCTCATCGTGGGCGGGGGCGACGGCGGATCGGCCGAGGAACTGCTCAAGCACCCGTCGATGAAGGCGGTCACGCTCGCCGAGATCGACGTCGCCGTCGTCGACATCGCGCGCAAGTACCTGGCGAGCGTGCACAAGGGAAGCCTCGACGACCCGCGCCTGTCGCTGCGCATCGGCGACGGTTTCGGCTACGTGCGCGAAACCGGCGACAGCTACGACCTCATCGTGCTCGACCTGACCGATCCGGGCGGGCCGTCGACCGAGCTCTACACGCCGGCGTTCTACCGCGCGTGCGCGTCGCGGCTGACGCCGCTCGGCGCGATGACGCTGCACGTCGCGAGCCCGGTCGCGCACCCGGACCGCATCCGGCAGACGCTCGTGAGCCTCCGCTCCGCGTTCTCGATCGTCACCCCCTACCTGACCTCGGTGCCGCTCTACGGCGGGCTGTGGATGATGGCGTGCTGCTCGGCGGCGCTCGACCCTCGCAAGCTCAGTGCGCCGGAAGTCGACCGGCGGCTCGCGCAACGCGGCATCGGCGACCTGCAGTACTACAACGGCGACACGCACCGCGCGTCGCTCGCGCTGCCGAACTTCGTTCGCGCGTTGGCGCTGTAGCGCCCGCCGCCTCCCGCGTCGCCGGCACTCGCACCGGCGCGTCGGCAGGACGCCGACGCACCCCGCCTGCAGGGAGAACTTTTCTTCGCGCGATGGAGCGTTGGGTCGCGGTGTAGGCCGCCGCCTGCGTCGCGCGTCAACGGGCGCCGTCTGTGAACCGTTGGGGACTTCAGGCAAAACAGGAACTTGAAGACGGGCGCGTCGCCCGCACCTTCAGCCTGGAGGGAAGGGTTTCCCTCGCCACCGGACGAACGCCGCGATGACGCTGACCGACACGATGAGCAACGCCGATTTCGTGCTGATCGACGGGATCGTTTACGAAACCGAGTATCTGCGCGTGCCCGACGAGGACATGGTCGCGGACGACGTCGTGCTCGAAGCCAAGCACGGCGAGCTCGAGGTCGCGTTCACGCTCGCCGACCTGGATGGCGCGCAGCACCTCGGCGAAGGCGTCTACCGCCTGCTCGACGGCCACCAGCTCCGCTTCCTGTCGACCGCCACCGTCCACTGACCGGAGCCGCGGGGCGCGACGCGCCGTGCGGCGGCCTACGCGCCGCGACCGCCCACGATAGGGCGGCGCGGCGCGCGCAAGGCCGTGGCGGCGGAGGATCGCGGCCAGCGCATCCCGGCCGCAGGAGCGCGTCACCTGCCGATCACGCAAGCACGAACGTGTAGCTCGCGGCGAACGCGCCCGCTTCCTTCCCTGCCGCCGGCTGCGGCGAGATCTCGAGCCTATCGCGCTCGCGCGCGAACATCCCCATCGAGCGCTCTGCCGATTCCCCCTTGACGTACAGCTGGGTGGTGAGCGTGCGCCGTCCCGCGGCGGTGATCCGGAAGTGCAGGTGCGCCGGCCGCCCGCCGTAGGGGACCGGGCGCATCGCGACGAACGCGTAGCCGCCGTCGGCCGCGGAGACCGTGCGTCCGTAGCCCTGGAAGTTGTCGTCCTGCCGGCCCCCTTCGCCGACATGGTGATAGGTGCCGTGGACGTCGCATTGCCACAGCTCGAGCGTCGCGCCCGCCACCCCCGTGCCGTCGGTCGCCAACACGCGGCCGGTGAGGTGCAGCGGGCTCCCCTGGGCGCGCGCCGGGCGGCCCGCCACCTGCATCAGGTCGTTGTCGACGTCGGCGGGGAAGCTCCGCGGATAGAACGGCCCCTCCGCATCCTGCGGGGTGGGGGCGAGGCGCGCGCCCTGCGCCGGCGCGATGCGCGCGGCGAAGAGCGCGAACGGAGCCAGCGCCGCTGCGGCCAGACGGCGCAGGACATGGCGGCGCGTGCCGGGCCTGTGGGAAACGGGGACGTTCATCGGGGATCTCCGGAGGACTCGCGAACGTTGGACGCCACGCGCGCAGCGCTTGTTCCAGGCCGAGCGGGCCAGGGATCGCACGGCGCGGGTCCGTCGAGCGTCGGATCGTACGGCATGCGCCCATAACTCATGTGCATGCGCCCATAAGTAATTTGGCGCTGTGCGACCCCCCGGTCCGGGCGCCGCGGGCTAGAATCCTCCCCGTTTCGGCACGCCACGGAGACACGGACATGGACGCAAGGCGCAGGGACGTACTCAAGACCGGCGGCGGCGTGAGCCTGCTCGCGTTGGTCGCGGCCGCGGGCTGGCTCAAGCCGGGCGATGTGCACGCCCAAGCGGCCTGGAACAAGGCCGCGTTCGAGACGCACTCGCTCGACGAGACGATGAAGGCGCTCGGCGGCGGCGCGCCGGCGCAGAGCAAGGACATCACGTTCGTGTCGACGCCCGACATCGCGGAGAATGGCGCGGTCGTGCCGATCGGCGTGACGAGCGCGATTCCGAAGACCGAGTCGATTGCGATCCTGATCGAGAAGAACCCGAACATGCTCGCGGCGGTGTTCGACCTCCCGGCGGGCACCGATCCGGCGATCACGACGCGCGTCAAGATGGGCCAGAGCAGCAATGTGTACGCGCTGGTCAAGGCCGACGGCAAGTACTACGTCGCCTCCAAGGAAATCAAGGTGACGCTCGGCGGCTGCGGGGGATGACCTCCCCCGGGGCGCGTCGCGCTTCCCCCGGGGGGCCGGCGAGCTCGGGACGGCCCTTCGGTCGACGAACATGAGCGCATGCGAACGTTGAGAGGCAAGCCATGGCTGATCCGATGAAGATCCGCGCCAACCAGGTCGGCGACTCGACCGAGGTCAAGGTGCTCATGAACCACGAGATGGAAACCGGGCAGCGCAAGGACGCGCAGGGCAAGGCGGTGCCGGCGTGGTTCATCCAGAACGTCACCGCCACGTGGAACGGCAAGACGGTGCTCGCCGCGCAATGGGGCCCGGCGGTGTCGAAGAACCCGTTCCTGTCGTTCAAGTTCAAGGGCGGCGCCAAGGGCGACAAGGTGCAGGTCACCTGGACCGACAACCGCGGCGAGAAGCGCACCGACGAAGCGACGATCGCCTGATCGCGCACAACCACGAGCGCGCCCGATCGCCTGGCGGCGACGAGGCGCGTGAGGAGCATGCGGCCGGCCCAACGTGCAGCCGGGCGGCCGTGCGGTGTTCCGCGCGAGCGGCAACCGATGATCGGAGGAGGCCAGATGACCAGGAGCATTCGTGCCGCGCTCGCCGCGGTGGCGACCGTATGCGCCGTTCCGCTCGCCCTTGCGCAGGGCTCGGCGGCCGACGAGATCGAGAAGTACCGGCAGGCGCTGCAGGACGGCAACCCGGCCGAGTTGTGGGTGGCGCGCGGCGAGGGCCTGTGGATGAAGCCGGCGGGGCCGAAGAACGCGTCGCTCGAGAAGTGCGACCTGGGCCTGGGACCGGGCGTCGTCAAGGGCGCCTATGCGCGGATGCCGCGCTACTTCGCCGACGCCGACCGCGTGATGGACCTCGAGACGCGGCTCGTCTGGTGTCGCGTCAGCCTGCAGGGCATGAGCGAGGCCGATGCCAAGCGTCGACCGTTCGGGGGTCCCGGGTACAAGTCGGACCTCGAGGCGCTCGTCGCGTGGATCACCTCCGAGTCGATGGGGTCGCCGATGGCCGTGAGCCTGGACCACCCGAAGATGCGGGAGAACTTCGAGCTCGGCAGGGCGATCTTCTTCTTTCGCGGCGGCCCGCACGACTTCGCCTGCGCGACCTGCCATGGCGAGGACGGCAAGCGCATCCGGCTTCAGGACCTGCCCAACCTGACGGCGAAGGCCGGCGCGCAGAAGGGCTACACGACCTGGCCCGCGTACCGAGTCTCGCAGGGTGAGTTGCGCACGTTCCAGTGGCGTCTGAACGACTGTTTCCGCCAGCAGCGCTTCCCCGAGCTCGAGTTCGGCTCGCCGGCGTCGATCGCACTGACGACGTTCCTGGCCTACAACGCCAACGGCGCGCAGTTCGCCGCACCGGCGATCAAGCGCTGACGAGGAGACGACGATGAACAGGCAAACCGTGATCGCGCTCGTCTCCGCCGCGGTGGTCGTGGGGGCAGGATGCGCGGCGATGCAGGCGGCGCCGACCGACCCCGCGATCGAAGCCAAGGCCGTGGAGATGATGAAGGCATCGTTCAAGGACAAGGGCCAGGCGAAGCTCAACCGGCTCAACCAGGACGAGACGCAGCAGGTTTGCAGCGTCTGGGGTGGAAAGCAATTGCCGAAGGACGTGGCGGAGAAGATCGAGAAGGCCAATCTTGCGACGATCAAGTGGCCGGCGGACGGCAAGCTCGTCGGCGACTGGAAGCGGGGCGAGAGCATCGCGCAGCGCGGCACCGGCTTCCAGTATTCCGACGACCCCGCGCAGCCCAGCGGCGCCAACTGCTACGCTTGCCACCAGCTGACGAAGCAGGAGATCAGCTACGGCACGATGGGGCCGTCGCTGTACAACTTCGCAAAGACCCGCGGCTTCACCGACGACACCCGGCGCTATGCCTGGAGCAAGGTGTGGAATTCGCAGGCGTTCAGCGCGTGCTCGAACATGCCGCGGTTCGGTCACAACGGCATCCTCTCCGAGCAGCAGATCCGGGACATCGTCGCATTGCTCGTGGATCCGGCCTCCCCGGTCAATCAGTGACCGGACGCCGCGACGCGCTCCGCCGCGTGGCCGCCATCGTCGGCGGCCTTGCGGTGAGCGCGCCGGCGGCGCGGGCGGCCAGGGGTTCCGCTGCGAACGTCGGCGATCGCGTCGAATGGCGCGACGTGACGCTGCTCGACGGAACGACCCTGCCGGCGAAGACGCTCGAGCGGGGTCCGCCGGTCGTCGTCGAGATCTGGGCGTCGTGGTGCCCGTTCTGCAAGCGGCAGAACCCGCACCTGCAGGCGCTCGCGGACCGCCACCGAGGCACGCTCACCGTGCTCGCCCTGTCGATCGACAAGGATGCCATGAAGGCGCGCGCGTACATGAAGGAGCACGCCTACACGTTCGCCGCGGCGGTGGCGGGTGCGGACACCGAGCGCTGGTTCGGCACGCGCGAAGGCCTCCCGGAGATCTACGTGGTCGACGGCGGGCGCATCGTGTTCCGCGAGATCGGCGAGATGTTCCCCGAGGATGTCGCGGCGCTCGGGCGTTACGCAACGATGCGATCGGCGTGAACCGACGGGACTTCCTGCAGATCGTCGCTGCCGCGGCGGCCGCCGGGTTGCCCGTCGACGCCCGCGCGGCGCTCGACCTCGAGGCGGGCGCGTCCTTCTACGACGCGATCGAGCGCTTCGGCAACGTCAGCCTGCTGCATTTCACCGACTGCCACGCGCAGCTCAAGCCGGTGTTCTTCCGCGAGCCCTCGGTGAACCTCGGCGTCGGCGACGCGACGGGCCGGCCGCCGCACCTGGTCGGCGAGGCGCTGCTGCGTCATTTCGGCATCCGGCCCGGCACGCGCGACGCGCACGCCTTCACCTACCTCGATTTCACGCGCGCCGCGCGCGCGTACGGCGCGGTCGGTGGCTTCGCGCATCTCGCGACGCTCGTGAAGAAGCTCCGGGCGTCGCGCCCGGGCGCGCTGCTCCTCGACGGCGGCGATACCTGGCAGGGCTCGGCCACCTCGCTGTGGACGCGCGGCCAGGACATGGTCGACGCGCAGAAGCTCCTCGGCGTCGACGCGATGACCGGCCACTGGGAATTCACCTACGGCGCCGAGCGCGTCAAGGAAGTGGTGGAACGCGACTTCAAGGGCAAGGTCGAGTTCGTCGCGCAGAACGTCAAGACGACCGACTTCGGCGACGCGGTGTTCCCGCCCTTCGTGATCCGGCCGGTGAACGGCGTCCCCGTGGCGATCGTGGGGCAGGCGTTTCCCTACACGCCGATCGCGAACCCGCGCTATTTCGTTCCCGAGTGGACGTTCGGCATCCAGGAGCAGGAGCTGCAGAAGGTGGTCGACGAGGCGCGCGCGAAGGGCGCGGCCGTCGTCGTGCTGCTGTCGCACAACGGCATGGACGTCGACCTCAAGCTGGCGTCGCGCGTGTCGGGCCTCGACGCGATCCTGGGCGGCCACACGCACGACGGCGTGCCGCAGCCGACGATCGTCGCCAACCGCGGCGGCAGGACGCTCGTCACCAACGCCGGCAGCAACGGCAAGTTCCTCGCGGTCCTCGACCTCGACGTCCGCGGCGGCAAGGTGGCGGATTTCCGCTACCGGCTGGTCCCGGTGTTCAGCGCGCTGCTGCCGCCGGACCGCGAGATGGACGCGCTGATCGCGAAGCACCGCGCGCCGTTCGAGTCGAAGCTCGCCGAGCCGCTCGCCGTGACCGAGACGCTGCTCTACCGGCGCGGCAACTTCAACGGCAGCTACGACCAGCTCGTGCTCGACGCGCTGATGGCCGAGAAGGATGCGCCGATCGCGTTCTCGCCGGGATTCCGCTGGGGCACGACGCTCCTGCCCGGCCAGCCGATCCGCCGCGAGCACGTGATGGACCAGACCGCGATCACCTATCCGTACGTCACGCTCAGCGAGATCAAGGGCGAGATGATCAGGACGATCCTCGAGGACGTCGCGGACAACCTGTTCAACCCGGATCCGTACTACCAGCAGGGCGGCGACATGGTGCGCGTCGGCGGGTTGCGCTACGCGATCGATCCGCTCGCCAAGGCGGGAGCGCGCATCACGCGCATGGAGCTCGGCGGCAAGCCGGTCGAAGGGGACAAGAGTTACAAGGTCGCGGGCTGGGCACCGGTGGCGGAGGAAGCGAAGGCCGCGGGCGGCGAGCCGATCTGGGACCTGGTCGAGCGCTACCTGCTGCGCGAGAAGACGATCCGCGCGCGGCCGCTCAACCTGCCCGAGGTCGTCGGGATGCGCGGCAATCCGGGGATGGGTTGACGTCGGTCAGGCTCGGGCGCATCGGCCGGTGGGAGCATGGGCGGACAGCGTGGTCGCCGACGCCGTGTCCGCGACCGGCGCCGGCGGCCACGTTCGCGCCTGCCCGGTGATCGAAGGTTTCGAGGGCGACCGGGCGCCGGCGCGACGGTCCACGCAGCCCATTCCACGTCTGACGTGTCGATCACGGAGGTCACGATGGCACATCCAGGTCCTGTCCGCTGCGCGCTAGCGCTCGCTGCGTTCGCGCTCGCGGAACTCGCGTCCGCGCAGGCTCCCAAGCTCACGCTGCCCGTCGCCACGCTGCAGACCGGCGCCGCGCTCACCGCCGCGCAAGCGGCGTTCGCGCGCTGCCAGAAGGACGGCTACACGGTGGCGGTCGCCGTCGTCGACCGGGGCGGCCACGCGCTGGCGCTGCTGCGCGACCCGCTCGCCGGCGCGCACACGATTCAGACGGCGACCGGCAAGGCCTGGACCGCGGTTTCGTTCCGCACCGACACCACCGAGCTCGCCGGCTCGACGCAGGCGGGCCGACCGTCGTCCGGCATTCGCTCGCTGCCCGGCGTCGTCGCCGTCGGCGGCGGCATGATGATCCGCGCGAAAGGCGTCATGCTGGGCGGCATCGGCGTCTCGGGCGCGCCTGGCGGCGACCAGGACGACGTCTGCGCGAAGGCCGGCCTCGCCGCGATCGTCGACGCCATCGAGCTGGAGTGATGCGCGCCGCCGTCGTATCCTTGCGGCGATGATCGAGCAGGTGATCGAGACGCGCCGCCGCGACCTCGGCGGCTTCGAGGTCGGCCGCGTGCTGCCGTGGCACGCGCGCCGCATGGTCGGCCCGTTCGTGTTCTTCGACCACATGGGCCCGATCGACTTCGCCCCCGGCATCCCGCGCTCGGTCGACGTGCGCCCGCACCCGCACATCGGGTTGTCGACGGTGACCTACCTGTTCGACGGCGAGATCATGCACCGCGACAGCCTGGGCTCCGAACTGGCGATTCGCCCGGGCGAGGTGAACTGGATGACCGCGGGACGCGGCATCACGCACTCGGAGCGCTTCGAGCGCGCGCGGCGCGAGGGCGGCGCGCTGCACGGCATCCAGGCGTGGGTCGGGTTGCCGCGCGAGCACGAGGAGGACGCGCCGTCGTTCGCCCACCACGCAGGCGGCGACCTGCCGACCGACGAGTCCGGCGGCCTGTGGGCGCGGCTCGTGGCGGGGGAGGCGTACGGGGCCAGGGCGGCGGTGCGGACGCACTCGCCGCTCTTCTACGTTCACTGGCGACTCGCGGCGGGTTCGCACGCGGAGCTCGAGGCGCGCTATCCGGAGCGCGCCGCCTACGTCGTCGCGGGCACGGTCGAGGTCGACGGCCAGCGCTTCGACGC
The DNA here is from genome assembly GCA_035711225.1 of Casimicrobiaceae bacterium. Lineage (GTDB taxonomy): Bacteria > Pseudomonadota > Gammaproteobacteria > Burkholderiales > Casimicrobiaceae > VBCG01. Next base: position 4,734 of record DASTCK010000019.1, on the reverse strand, counting down.
CGGGAAGATGCTCGTGTTCGAGCCCGGCGCGCCGGTCGCGTTCACGGCGATCACCGGCGCGACCGTGATGCTGCTCGGCGGCGAGCCGATCGGCGAGCGGCACATCGACTGGAACTTCGTGTCCTCGTCGCGCGAGCGCATCGAGCAGGCCAAGGCCGACTGGCGCGCCGGGCGCATGAAGCTGCCGGTGCACGACGACCGCGAGTTCATCCCGCTTCCGGACCGTTAGGGTCAGACCCTGCCCAAGGGATGAGCAGGGCCTGGTCCCCCGGTCGAGGCAGGAGCGGCCGGCCTCACCTCGTCGATCGGCCGCTCGAGCAGGGCCTCGACCTCGCGCCCGCGCGCCTTCAGCGCGTCGAATTCCGCCTCGAGCTCCTCGACCGTCTGCTTGCCGCGCCGCGCGAGGAATCGCGCGAGGCCCGGCGGCAGGTCGCGCCGTTTCACGAATCCCTGCAGCCACGCGATCGACGCGTCGGCGAGCGCGCGCAGCCCCATGAACGTGCCGATCATCCCCCACGCCGATCCCGTGAGCCCGATCGCCGGGATGCCGAAGATGAGCCCGAGCTGCGTCACGAGCACGCGGATCGTCGCGCCGCCGCAGGACTCGTTCAGCCGGGCGAACGTCCAGGCGCGCAGGCGCGCGAGGTCGTAGGCGAGGAACGCGACCTGGACGCCGACCGCCCACGCGAGCGCCGCCCGCGCGTCGGCCCACGGCAGCGGGCCGCCGACGTCGAACAGGAACACGAGCAGGAGCACGAAGAGCCCGTGCGCCACCGTGAAGATCGCGGTGATGCCGACGAAGTGGCGCAGGTAGGTGTCGCGGTCGCCGAGATCGCGCACGACGTCGCCGGCGCCGGCATCGTGCCTCGACACCGTCGTCGTCGGCGCGTAATGCCCGGTCTTCGACGTCGCGCGCCGGTGGAGGACGATGCGGATCGCCCCGGTGACGAGCAGCAGCACCGTCTCGAACCAGAACAGCAGCAGGAGCGCCGCCGGCGAGCGGTCGCGCCAGAGCACGTCCGCCAGCGGGATCGCGTTCATCAGCAGCGCATAGGTGAACGCGGCCAGGAATCCCATCGGCGTCTCCCGAGGGCGCGCGGCGCCGCCGGCGCGCGCGCCCGCGCTACCGGACCGCCACGCGCGCGAAGCGCCGCTTGCCCGCCTGCACGACGACGGTGGTCCCCGCCTTCACGGTCGCGCCCTTGTCGGCGACGACCTCGCCGTCGAGCCGGAGCCCTCGACCGGCGATGAGCCGCAGCGCCTCGGACGTCGAGCCGACGACGCCCGCCTGCTTCGCGAGATTCGCGATCGCTATCCCGGCACCCGCGGTCTCGATCGTCACCTCGGGCATCGCGTCGGGCATCGCACCGGCCTTGAAGCGCGCCTCGAAGGTGGCGAGCGCGCGCGCGGCCGCGTCCGCCGAGTGGAACCGCGCGACGATCTCCTGCGCGAGCGCGACCTTGGCGTCGCGCGGATTGCGGCCGGCCGCGCATTCGCGCCGGAGCGCCGCGATGTCGTCCATCGGCCGGAACGACAGGAGCTCGTAGTAGCGCCACATCAGCTCGTCGGAGACCGACATCAGCTTGCCGAACATCTCGTCGGGCGGCTCGTTGATGCCGACGTAGTTGCCTTTCGACTTCGACATCTTCTCGACGCCGTCGAGGCCCTCGAGCAGCGGCATCGTCAGCACGCACTGCGGCTCCTGCCCCGCGTGCTTCTGCAGCTCGCGGCCGACCAGCAGGTTGAACTTCTGGTCGGTGCCGCCGAGCTCGATGTCGGCGCGGAGCGCGACCGAGTCGTAGCCCTGCATCAGCGGGTAGAGGAACTCGTGCACCGCGATCGACTGGTGGTTCGCATAGCGCTTGTGGAAGTCGTCGCGCTCCAGCATGCGCGCCACCGTGTACTGCGAGGCGAGCCGGATCATGCCCGCCGCGCCGAGCGGCTCGCACCACTCGGAGTTGTAGCGGATCTCGGTGCGCCCCGGGTCGAGCACCTTCGACGCCTGCGCGTGGTAGGTCTCGGCGTTGGCGCGGATCGCCTCGCGCGTGAGCGGCGGCCGCGTCGCGTTGCGGCCCGACGGGTCGCCGATCATCGACGTGAAGTCGCCGATCAGGAAGATCACCTGGTGCCCGAGGTCCTGCAGCTGGCGCATCTTGTTCAGCACGACCGTGTGCCCGAGGTGGATATCGGGTGCGGTCGGGTCCAGGCCGAGCTTGATGCGCAACGGCGCGCCGCGCGCGAGCTTCTCGCGAAGCTCGGCCTCGACGATCAGCTCGTCGGCGCCCCGCTTCGCGACCGCGATCTGATGGTCGACGTCGACGGCCATCGTCGCTGTCACACGCGCGCTTCGCGCTCGGCGACCGTGGCGCGGGCCGCGGGGCGCGCGTAGCAGCGCGCGTGCCAGTCGGCGAGCCTCGGCCAGCGGTCGAGGCCGAACGCCGGCCCGCGGTAGAGCACCGACGCGAGGTTGAGGTCGGCGATCGAGAACGTCTCGTCGGCGAGCCATTCGCGCGTCGCGAGCCCGGCCTCGATCGCGTCGAGGCGCCGCGGCAGCTTCCCCGCCGCGTCCTGCGCGAGCTCGGGCTTCCGCCGCTCGGCGGGAAGGTAGGCCACGTGCGCGTACCACTGGCCGATCAGCGGCTCGACCTCGGACGCGCCGAACAGCGTCCACTGCAGCACGCGACCCTCGCCCTCGCGCGTCGCGGGCCACAGGCGATTCGCCTTCTTCGCGAGGTAGAGGTTGATCGCGAGCGACTCGAACATCGGGAAGCCGTCGTCGACGATCGCCGGCACCGCGCCCATCGGGTTGATGGCGAGGAACTCCGGCGTCTTGACCTCGGGCCCGCCGAAATGGTGCTTGACGTGCGTGAAAGCGAGGTCCAGCTCGCGCGCGGCCCACAGGACGCGGAAGGCGCGCGACGCGGCGGTGCCGTAGATCGTGAGGCTCATGGGATGCGGTGGCGTCGTGGGGCTTTGCTAGAATCGCGCGATGGCTGGTGAGTCCCGCACCGTGCCCGCGCGTGCGCCCCGCATTCTAGCCGATCGGGTGCGCGGCACCGTCGCGCCGCTCGCGCGTGCGCGCTTCGCCCGCGGGAAGGTGCTCGCCGTGGTCGTCGCCGGCTTCGGCGCCGTCGCCGCGTTCGGGCTCTCGCCCGGCACCGTCGTCGATCCGGTCCCGACCACGCTCACCGTGCGCGCGCTCGCGGCGCCGACGCTCCCCGACGAGCTCGCGCGCGACCTGCAGGTGCCCTACTGGCGCGAGGAGCGCGTCCGGCGCGGCGACACGATCGGCGAGCTGCTCTCGCGCGCCGGCATCGACGATGCCGGCTTGCGCGCGCTGGTGCGGGGGGACCCTGCCGCGCGCCCGCTCTACCAGCTCAAGCCCGGCCAGGCGGTGCGCGTCGCCACCGACCGCGACGGGGCGCTCGTCGAGCTGCGCTTCGCGCCGGCCCCCGACCAGGCGCTCACGATTCGTCGCGAAGGCGAGGCGCTGCGCGCGCTGCGCGCCGACGCCGAGGTCGAGACGCGCGTCGCGCTGCGGACCGGCGTGATCGAGAGCAGCTTGTTCGGCGCGGCCGACGCGGCCGGCCTGCCCGATGCGATCACGCTCGCGCTCGCCGACGTGTTCTCCGGCGACATCGACTTCTACCACGACCTGCGCCGCGGCGACCGCTTCGCCGTGCTCTACGAGACGCGGCACGTCGACGGCGAGCCGGCAGGCACCGGGCGCATCCTCGCCGCCGAGTTCGAGAACCGCGGCGTGCGGCTGCGCGCGTTCCGCTGGACGGCCCCCGACGGGACCGACGGCTACTACGCCGAGGATGGCCGCAGCGCGCGCAAGGCGTTCCTGCGCTCGCCGATGGAGCTCTCGCGCGTGACGAGCGGCTTCTCGCTCGCGCGTCTGCACCCGATCCTCGGGACCTGGCGCGCCCACCAGGGCGTCGACTACGGCGCGCCGTCGGGCACGCCGGTGCGCGCCACCGCGAACGGCGTCGTCGCGTTCGCCGGGCGGCAGGGCGGCTACGGCAACGTCGTCGTACTTCGGCACGGCGGCGTGAACTCGACGCTCTACGGTCACCTGTCGCGCTTCGCGAAGGGCGTCACGGCCGGTGCACGCGTGCGGCAGGGCGAGACGATCGGCTACGTCGGCCAGACCGGCTGGGCGACCGGCCCGCACCTGCACTACGAGTTCCGGGTCGGCGACGCGCCGCGCAACCCGCAGACGATCGCGTTGCCGCCTTCCGAAGCCGTGCCGCTCGCGCAGCGGGGCGCCTACGCTGCTGCGATAGCGCCCGCCGCCGAGCAGCTCGCGCTCGCGCGAACGCTCCCGGGCCGGCGCCTCGCGTTCACGGAGTAGCGCCGGTGACCGCCCGCGAGCCCTACGCGGGCGTGATGTCCGGTACGAGCCTCGACGGCGTCGACGCCGTCGTCGCCGATTTCGCCCCGGCGTCGGGCCGCGTCTGCGCGACGCTCGGCGCGGCGCACCTGCCGTTCCCGCACGACCTGCGCAGCGCGCTCGCCGAGCTGCAGTCGAGCGGCCCCGACGAGATCGCGCGCGCCGCGGACGCCGGCGTCGCGCTCGCCGACCTGTACGCGGCGGCGATCGGCGCGGCGTGCGCGAGCGCGTCGCTCGCGCCGGCCGACCTCGTGGCGGCGGGGGTGCACGGCCAGACGGTCCGCCACCGTCCCGAGCGCGGATGGACGGTCCAGCTCAACGACGCGGCGCGCGCGATC
>DASTCK010000018.1:0-21533 GCA_035711225.1 Casimicrobiaceae bacterium | reverse complement strand
TCGGCAGCCCCCATTCGGGCTCGAAGCCCGCGAACCGGACGCTGCCGCGGGCGACCGCTTCGAAGAACAACTGCAGGATCCGGAGCAGCACGCGGACGACGATCACGAGCACGACGAGGAACGCGAGGTTCGGGATCTGCCGGACGAGCCCGCTGCCCATGACGCGCAGCGGCTCCAGCACCAGCGCGACCGCGCCGACGGCGAACTCCCGCGTCCACGGGAACTGGGCCAGCGCGTAGTTGAGCGCCGCGAGCAGCAGCACGATGACCGCCACGGACAGCGTCGCGGTGAGCGTCCCGTGGATGACCGAGCGGATCCGCTCCGCGCGCACGATCTCGAACGACTGGATGCCGACAGCCCTGACCCGATGGTCGTAGCGGCGCTCCAGCGTCACCTGCGCGCGCCGCACGCCGAGCCAGACCAGCGCGATCAGGACCGCCGCGATCCCGAGGGCCGCGGCGCCGCGCAGTCCCGCGTCGCGCAGGCTCGCGGGCGTGCGTTCGGCGCGGTAGCGCCCGATCGCCTCGACGATCTGCCCGAGCGCCGTCTTGGCGGCCCGCTCGAGGTCGAGGTGCATCAGCGCGGCATCCGGGCCCGTGACGACGAGCAGCGTGCTGTCGCCGCCGATGATCGTCCGGGACGTCGCGTCGCCCTCGATCCGGATCGACGACGGATCGAGCGCCGGGTCGTCGGCGAAGGCGGTGATCCGCTCGGCGATGCGCGTCGCGCGCTCCTCGGCCGGGATCACCATCGCGAGGCCCACCACGCGGAACAGCGGCCGGCCGTCGATGCGAAGGGTCGCGGCCTGCAACGCCTGCCCTTCGCGCTGGGCGGCCTCCAACGCGACCTCGCCGGGCTGCGGCTGCGCGAGCGCGGCGGAGGCGCAGGCGGCGGCAACGATCACGGCTGCGCACAGGCGTGCGAGCTGGACTGCGGGCATCGGGAGCGAGGGACGGTCCGGGCGGGCTTGGCCCGGCGTCCATTCTACGACGCGCGTCGCGCGCTCAGGGGCGGAGCTTCCAGCCGCTCGCGAGCAGTCGCAGCGTCAGCGCGGCCAGCGCCAGCGCGAACGCTCCCGCGACGGCGAGGCTCGTCAGCGGTGGGGCGTCGGCGAGCCCGAAGAAGCCGTAGCGGAAGCCGTCGATCACGTAGAAGAACGGGTTGAACTGCGAGGCCGCCTGCCACGGCGGCGGCAGCGAGTGGATCGAGTAGAACACGCCGGACAGGAACGTGAGCGGCACGATGACGAAGTTCTGGAACGCCGCGAGCTGGTCGAACTTGTCGGCCCAGATGCCCGCGATCAGCCCGAGGTTCCCGAGGATCGCGCTGCCGAGCAGCGCGAACGCCACGACCCACTCCGGGTGCGCGGGGGCGAGGAGCGACGGCGCGAACACGAGCGTCACCACGAACACGCCGAGGCCGACGACCAGGCCGCGCACCATGGCGCCGGCGACGTACGCGAAGTACAGGCCGGTAGGCGACAGCGGCGCGAGGAGCACGAACACGAGGTTGCCGGTGATCTTCGACTGGATCAGCGAGGACGAGCTGTTCGCGAAGCTGTTCTGCAGCACCGACATCATCACGAGCCCGGGGACCAGGAACTCGGTGTAGCGCACCTTGCCGTCGAACACGGCCACGTGCGACTCGAGCACGTGCGAGAAGATCAGGAGGTACAGGAGCGCGGTCAGCACCGGCGCCGCGATGGTCTGGAAGCTCACCTTCCAGAAGCGCAGCACCTCCTTGCGGAACAGCGTGAAGCCGCCGCCGCCGCCCGCGACGCTCGCGGGGCCGCTCATGGCGTGCGTCCTTCCCTCGCCGGCACCGCAGCGCGCATCCGGACGACCGGGCCGGACGCCGGCGCGGCGCCGCTGGACTGCATGATGTGCAGGAACACCTGCTCGAGGTCGGCCTCGTCGAGCGTCAGCTCCTGCACGGCGATCCCCGCGACGCGCAGCGCCGCCAGCAGCGATTCGAGGTCCGACGGGTGGTCGATCGCGAGGTGCCACACGTCGCCGGTGCGCCGCAGGAGCCGGTCGCGCCAGCTCGCGGGAAGGTCGGGCGCCACGAGGCGCACGGTGAGCCCCGAGTAGCGCGACAGCAGCGCCTGCGTCGTGTCGAGCGCGACCACGCGCCCGGCCTTGAGCATCGCGATGCGGCCGCACAGCGCCTCGGCTTCCTCGAGGTAGTGCGTGGTCAGGATCACCGTGTGGCCGTCGCCGTTGAGCTTGCGGATGAACGCCCACAGGCTCCGGCGCAGCTCCACGTCGACGCCCGCGGTCGGCTCGTCCAGCACGATCACCGGCGGACGATGGACCAGCGCCTGGCCGACGAGCACGCGGCGCTTCATGCCGCCCGAGAGCGAGCGCATGTTCGCATCGGCCTTCGACACGAGGTCGAGGTGGTGCAGGATCTCGTCGATCCAGTCGTCGTTGCGGCGCAGCCCGAAGTAGCCCGACTGGATGCGCAGCGTCTCGCGCACCGTGAAGAACGGATCGAACACGAGCTCCTGAGGCACGACGCCCAGCGCGCGCCGCGCCTCGCGGTAATCGGCGACGACGTCGTGGCCCATCACGCGCGCGTAGCCCGCGTCGGCGCGAACGAGCCCCGCGAGGATCGAGATCAGCGTGGTCTTGCCGGCGCCGTTGGGGCCGAGCAGCCCGAAGAACTCGCCGGGCATCACCGCGAGGTCGACGTTCTCCAGCGCCTGCACGCGCCCGTAGCGGCGCGAGAGTCCCCCGATGTCGACGGCCGGCGTCACACGGGCACGCCCGCTGTCAGGGACGATCTCCGCTCGCGCCCCCGGGCTCGCGCACCGAGCCCGGGGCGGCCGTCGCCGGCCCCAGGACGAGGGCGTCGACGCCGTAGACGCGTGCGAGCGAGACGAGCGTGTCGGGAACCGACGTGAACGCGATCTTCGCGCCGTCGGCCGCCGCGCGGCGCTTGAGCGCGAGAAGCACCGCGAGCGCCGCGGAATCGGCGTGCGTGAGGCCGGCGAGGTCCACCTCGCGGCCCGAAGGAAGCGGCAGCGCCAGGGCCGCGCCGAGCACCGCCTCCGCGTTCGCGAAGGTCAGCGTGCCGGCGTAGCTCCAGCGCGCGCCGCCATCGGTCGCCGCGAAGCCCGCCGTCGCCGCGTCGTTCACTTCGCCGCGCCGCCCTTGTTGCGCGCCGTCAGCGACGCGAGGAGGCCGTCGACGCCCCCCTGCCGGATCTGCTCGTTGAACTCGTCGCGGTAGTTGGTCACCAGCGAGACGCCGCCGACGATCACGTCGTAGGCCTTCCAGCCCTCGGGGCCCTTGGTCATCCCGTAATCGATCTGCACCGGCGGCTGCCCGGGACGCACGACTTCCGTCTTCACGGTCACGTCGGTCGCCGCCGCGTCGGCTCGCAGCGGCTTGTAGTCGATCGTCTGGTTGCGGTACTGGACCAGCGCGCCGGAGTAGGTGCGCACGAGCAGCGAGCGGAACTCGTCGGCCAGGCGCTTCTGCTGGTCGGCCGACGCCTTGGCCCAGTTGCGTCCCATCGCGAGGGCGGTCATGCGCATGAAGTCGAAGTGCTGGATCAGCTTCGACTCGATGACCTCGCGGATGCGCGCCTGGTCGCCGGCCTGGACCTTGGGATCGGACCGGATGATCTGCAGCACGTCCTCCGACACGCGCTTGACGAGCGCGTCGGGAGTCTCCTGCGCGAACGAGGGCGAGGCCACGAGCGCCAGGAGCCCGCAGGCGAGCGCGACGAGCGCGCGTCGCGCGTGGGCGAGGATCGGTTTCATTCGTCGTCTTCCTTCTTCGGCGGGTTGCCGTCGTGCACCAGGTACTCGCGCCGCTGCAGGTACGCGCGGCGGATGAACGTGTAGCGGTCGATGGCCGCCTGGTCGACCACCTTCTGCGCCTCGAGCGCCTCCGCGCGCAGGTCGAGGCCGCCCAGGAAGTACAGGACGTTGCGCAGCGGCACGTCGTCGACGATGTACGTCGTGGGCCCGAGGTAGTAGCGGATCACGAGCCCGGTGCCGTCGCGCAGCGTCGTGGGCCCCAGCAGCGGCACGAAGAAATACGGCCCCTGCGGGACGCCCCAGAACCCGAAGGTCTGGCCGAAGTCCTCCTCGCCCTTGGGGATGCCGGCCTGCGACGCGATGTCGATCAGGCCGAACCCCCACACGTTGACCGTGATGCGGCCGAGATCGTTCCCGGCCTTCTCCCACTTGCCCTGCAAAAGGCCGTTGAGGGCCGAGAACCCGTCCTCGATGTTGCCGAAGAACGTGTGGATGGCGCTGCGCACCGGCGAGGGCACGTAGTCGACGTACGCCTGCGCGAACGGGCGCACGACGTTGGTGTCGATCGGCTCGTGGATCGCGTACATCGCGCGGTTCCACGGCTCGAACGGATCGGCCTTCGACGGCGCACCCTGCGTCGTCGCGCAGCCGGCGAGCGCAGCCGCCAGCGCGAGCGCCGCAGCCGAGCGCATCCCCCTGCCCCTCGTCGTCATTTGGCGCCTCCCTGCTGCTGCGCGCGGTCGAACAGGAACTGGCCGATCAGCTTCTCGAGCACCACGGCGGACTGCGTCTTGGCGATGCGCCCGCCGTCGGCGAGCATCTTGGGATCGCCTCCCGCGTCGAGCCCCACGTAGACCTCCCCGAGAAGCCCCGACGTCAGGATCGACGCGATCGTGTCCTGCGTGAACTTGTACTGGGGCTCGATGGACAGCGACACGACGGCCTCGTAGGTCTTCGAATCCAGGCGGATCGACTCGACGCGGCCGACCACCACCCCGGCGGCCTTGACCGGCGCGCGCACCTTGAGCCCGCCGATGTTGTCGAACGTCGCGTCGAGGTGATAGCCCTCGCGCGCGCCCGACGCCACCAGGTTTCCCACCTTGAGGGACAGGAACAGGATCGCGCCGAGCCCCAGCGCGACGAAGATGCCGACCCACAGGTCGATGGTCGATCGGTTCATGGAGGGTCTCGCTGTGTTCGTCGGTTCGCTGTCGGAGGGGCGTCGAGCCGGGTGTCAGACGACGCCCACGCCGCGGAACATGAAGACGGTGAGCACGAAGTCGGCGGCGAGGATCGCCAGCGACGACGCGACGACCGTCCTCGTCGTCGCGCGCGACACGCCCTCGGCGGTCGGCGCGGCGTCGTAGCCCTCGAACACGGCGATCAGGCTCACGATCAGCCCGAACACGATGCTCTTGATGATGCCGTTGACGACGTCGTCGCGGAAGTCGACCGCGGCCTGCATGTTGCTCCAGAACGCGCCGGGATCGATGCCGATCAGCCGCACGCCGACCAGGTAGGCGCCGTAGACGCCGAGCGTCGAGAACAGCGCCGCGAGCAGCGGCATCGAGACGACGCCGCCCCAGAAGCGCGGCGCGACGACGCGCGCGAGCGGGTCGACCGCCATCATCTCCATCGCGGAGAGCTGCTCGGTCGCCTTCATGAGGCCGATCTCGGCCGTGATCGCGCTGCCGGCGCGGCTCGCGAACAGGAGCCCGGCGACGACCGGCCCCAGCTCGCGCACCAGCGACAGCGCGACCAGGATGCCGAGCGACTGCTCGGCGCCGTACCGCTGGAGCACGTCGTAGCCCTGCAGCGCGAGCACCATGCCGACGAACAGTCCCGACACCAGGATGATGACCAGCGACAGCACGCCGGAGAAATAGATCTCGCGCAGCGTGAGCCGCAGGCGCTTCAGGCCCTCCGGCGAGTGCGCCACCACCGCGACCGCGAAGCGCGCCGCGAAGCCGAGGCGCGCGATCGCGCGGCGCGTGCCGCCGCCGACGCGCCGCAGGCCGTCCGCGATCGCGTTAGCCGCCATGGAGCGCGAACGCCGCGTCGAGCGGCACGGCGGCCACGTGGAAGGGGACCGGCCCGTCCGTCTGCCCGTCGACGAACTGGCGCACGAACGGGTCGTTGGAGGCGCGCACCTCGGCGGGCGTGCCCTGCGCGACGATGCGGCCGTCGGCGACGAAGTACAGGTAGTCCACGATCTTGAGCGACTCGTAGACGTCGTGCGTCACGACCACCGACGTGATGCCCAGCGCGTCGTTGAGCTTGCGGATCAGCTGCCCGACGATGCCGAGCGAGATCGGGTCGAGGCCGGCGAACGGCTCGTCGTACATCACGAGCATCGGGTCGAGCGCGATCGCGCGGGCCAGCGCGACGCGACGCGCCATGCCCCCCGACAGCGCCGACGGCGGCAGCGGCGCGGCGCCGCGCAGCCCCACGCCGTTGAGCTTCATCAGCACGAGGTCGCGGATCAGGTCCTCGGAGAGGTCGGTGTGCTCGCGCAGCGGGAACGCCACGTTCTCGAACACCGACAGGTCGGTGAACAGCGCGCCGAACTGGAACAGCATGCCGACCTCGCGGCGCAGCGCGTAGAGGCCGTCGCGGTCGAGGTCGGGCACCGACTGCCCGGCGACGACGATGCGGCCGGCGCGCGGGCGCAGCTGCCCGCCGATCAGCCGGAGGATCGTCGTCTTGCCGCAGCCCGAGCCGCCCATGATCGCGACCACCTGGCCGCGCGGGATGGTCATCGAGATGCCGGACAGCACGTTCCGCGTCCGGTCGTACCCGAACGTCACGCCGTCGAGCTCGACGGCGGTCGTGCGACGGCGATCGAAGCTCGTCGCGGGCCGGGACGGGAGGGGCGAGGTCACGGGAGGGGGCAAGGCGCAGGACCGGCGATTGTAGCGGGCAGCCAAGTCGCCCGCCAACTCGCTGCGGCCGCGCGGCCGCCGGCGTCAACCGTCGAGCAGCCGAACCTCGGCGACCGCGAGGTCCTCGGGACGGCCGAGGAGGACGACCACGTCGCCCGACTCGAAGCGCCAGTCGGGCGTCGGCCGCGCGGAGCGGGAGCCGCGCCGCCGCACGCCGCTGATTTCGACGAGGTCGTCGAGCCCGAGTTCCGCGAGCGTGCGCCCGACCGCCGCCGCGCGCTCGGTCAGCACCACCGACCTCAAGCGCGGCTGCAGGTTCTCCGCGGCGTCGGCCGTGTCCGTCGCGCCGTGGAAGAAGCCGCGGAACAGGCCGTAGCGCTCCTCGCGGATCGCGCGGATGCGCGCGAGCACCCGGTTGAGCGGCACGCCGAGCAGCAACAGCGAATGCGACGCGAGCATCAGGCTCCCCTCGAGCACCTCCGGGACGACCTCGGTCGCGCCGGCGTCGAGGAGCCGGTCGAGCTCGGCGTCGTCGACCGTGCGCACGACGACCGGAAGCTCGGGGCGCAGCGTGTGCACCTGGTGGAGGATCTTGAGCGCCAGCGGCACGTCGGCGAACGTGACGACCACCGCGCGCGCCTTCGCGAGGCCCGCGGCGGCGAGCGTCTCGCGGCGGCCCGCGTCGCCGTAGACGACGCTCGCGCCCTCGCCGGACGCCTCGCGCACGCGCCAGGGATCGTTGTCGAGCGCGACGAACGGGATGTCCTCGGCGTCGAGGAGCCGCGCGAGGTTCTGGCCGCTGCGACCGTAGCCGCACACGATCACGTGCTCCTGGCGCGCCATCGCCTGCGTCGCGATCGCCGTCACCTGCGCGGCGCGCGCGAGCCAGTCGTTGGCGGTGAGCCGGCGCACGATCCGGTCGATGTTCTGGATCAGCACCGGGGCGATGAGCATCGACAGCACCATCGCCGCCAGCACCGACTGCAGCACCGCGCCTTCGACGATGCGGCTCTGCGCGGCCAGCGCGAGCATCACCAGCGCGAGCTCGCCCGCCTGCGCGAGGTAGAGCCCTGTGCGCATCGCCGTCGCGAGCGGCGCGCCGAACGCGCGCGCGAGGAGCACGACGAGCCCGAGCTTCGCCACCACCAGCGTGACGAGCAGCGCGACGACCCAGGCCAGGTGCGAGGCCACGGCGGCGAGGTCGAGCGCCATCCCGATCGTGACGAAGAACAGGCCCAGCAGCACGTCGCGGAACGGCGCGATGTCCTCCTCGACCTGGTAGCGGAACTCGGTCTCGGCGATCAGCATGCCGGCGAGGAAAGCGCCGAGCTCGAGCGACAGCCCGGCGACCTCGGTGAGCGCGGCGAGGCCGAGCGTCACCAGCAGCAGGTTCAGCATGAACAGCTCGTGCGAGCGCTGGCGCGCGACCACCGAGAACCACCAGCGCATCGGTCGCTGCCCCGCGTAGAGCACCAGCCCGAGCGCCAGCAGCGCCTTGACGGCTGCGAGCGCGAGCACCACCGCGAGCGTCGTGCCCTCGGCGTGGAGCGACGGGATCACGATCAGGAAGCCGACCACGGCCAGGTCCTGGAACAGCAACACGCCGACGACGTCGCGCCCCTGCGCGGTGGCGAGCTCGCCCCGCTCGGCGAGCATCTTCGACACAATTGCCGTCGAGCTCATCGCCACCGCCCCGCCCAGCACCAGGCCGAGCTGCCAGCCGAAGCCGCCGAGGTGCGCCGCCAGCGTCACCAGCGCGGTCGTGATCGCAACCTGGCTGAGGCCGAGCCCGAACACCGCGCGGCGCATCGCGCGGAGCTTGGGCAGGCTGAACTCGAGGCCGATCGAGAACAGCAGGAACACGATGCCGAACTCGGCGACGTTGCGCGTCGTGGCCTCGTCGGCGACCCAGCCGAGCGCGTGCGGCCCGACCGCGACGCCGACGATCAGGTAGCCCAGGATCGGCGGCAGCCGCACCATCCGGCATGCCACCACGACGACCACCGCGGCGGCGAGCAGGACGAGGACGAGGGGCAGCGCCTGCAGCATGGGACCGGCTCGGCGTCGGCGAGGGTGGCGGCGAGCCCGACGTTAACACGCTCGCGCGCGCCGAACGCCGCCTCGCCAGGCGGTGGCGGCGCGGACCGCGGCCTCGCCGGGCGCGCCCGATATACTGGACGGCGATGAGCGCCGAGCCCGCCCCGCTGCCGCCCCGCGTCGACGCGTCGCGGGCGATCGCGCTCGCGCGCGACGTGCTCGCGACCGAGTCCCGCGCGATCGACGCGCTCGCGGGACGGCTCGGCGAGTCGTTCGTCGACGCCGTGCGCCGGCTCCTCGATTGCCGCGGCCGCGTCGTCGTGTCGGGCCTCGGCAAGTCCGGCCACGTCGCGCGCAAGCTCGCCGCGACGCTCGCGTCGACCGGCACGCCGGCGTTCTTCGTGCACCCCGCCGAAGCGCAGCACGGCGACCTCGGCATGATCACGCCCGACGACGTCGTCGTGATGCTGTCGAACTCGGGCGAGACCGACGAGCTCGTGACGCTCGTGCCGCACGTCAAGCGGCAGGGCGCGGCGATCGTCGCGATCACCGGCAACGAGCGCAGCGCGCTCGCCACGGCCGCCGACGTGCACCTCGACGCGGCGGTCGACGCCGAGGCCTGCCCGCTCGGGCTCGCGCCGACCGCGAGCACCACCGCGGCGCTCGCGCTCGGCGACGCGCTCGCGCTCGCGCTGCTCGACGCGCGCGGGTTCTCGGCCGAGGACTTCGCCCGCTCGCATCCGGGCGGGTCGCTGGGGCGGCGCCTTCTCACGCGCGTCGCCGACGTGATGCGCAGCGGCGACGCGCTGCCGATCGTGCGAAGCGGCGCGACGCTCGCCGAGGCGATCGTCGAGATGAGCGGCAAGGGCATGGGCATGACCGCGGTCGTCGACGCCAGCCGCCACGTGCTCGGCATCTTCACCGACGGCGACCTGCGTCGCGCGGTCGCGCGCGTGCGCGACGTCGCCGCGGCGCGCGTCGACGACGTGATGACGCCCACGCCGCGCACGATCGCGGCCGACCGGCTCGCGATCGACTGCGTGGAGCTGATGGAGACGCCGCCGAAGGTGTCGCAGCTCCTGGTCGTCGACGCGTCCGGGGCACTCGTCGGCGCGCTGCACCTGCACGACCTCTTCCGCGCCCGGGTGGTGTGAGATGAAGCGCGGCGACGACCCCGCCGTCCCCGGCGCGGAGGCCGGCGACGCGGCGCTGGCCGCGCGTGCCCGCGCGGTGCGCCTGCTGTCGTGCGACGTCGACGGCGTGCTCACCGACGGCCGCGTCTACGTCGACGACGACGGCCGCGAGACCAAGGCGTTCCACGTGCTCGACGGCGTCGGGTTGCGCCGGCTCGCCGCGGCCGGCATCACGATCGCGTGGATCACCGGCAGCCCGTCGGAATCGGTGCTGCATCGCGCGCGCCGGCTCGGCGTCGTCCACGTGCTCCGCGGCAACGACGACAAGCTTCCCGGGTGGGAGCAGCTCCGCGCGGGGCTGGGCGTCGCCGCCGGCGCCTGCGCGCACATCGGCGACGACCTCTTCGACGTGCCGGTGATGCGCGAGTGCGGCCTCGCCGCGACCGTCCCCCACGCTCCCGACGCGGTCAAGCGCCACGCGCACTACGTCACGCGGCGGGAGGGCGGCTTCGGCGCGGTCCGCGAGCTGGCCGAGCTGATCCTGGCGGCGCAGGGACGGGCGTGAGCGCGGACGCGCGACGCGCACCGCCACCCGTGGCAGACTAGGGTCCGTCAGCGCCCATGGACCGCACGCGCCTCTTCCTCGACCGGCTGACCGCCTGGTCTCCCGTGCTGCTGCTCGGCGGCCTCGCCGCGCTCACCTACTGGCTCGACGCGCAGGTCCAGGCCCCGGAGAACGCGCGGGCCGGCGCGCCGCGCCACGAGCCCGACATGTACATCGAGCGCTTCCGCGCGGTGAGCCTCGGTGCGGACGGCACGTCGCGCCAGGCGATCTCGGCCGCCCGCGCCGAGCATTTCGCCGACGACCAGACGACCGAGCTCACCGAGCCGCGGCTGCACCTGACCGAGCCCGGCAAGCCGGCGCTGACGCTGACGGCGGCGCGCGGCAAGCTCTCCGCCGATCGCGACAACGCCTGGTTCAGCGGCGACGTCCGCGCCGTGCGCGAGGCGCCTCCCGGCAGCGCCGACGACGGCATGCCGGGCGGGACGATGACGCTCACCACGCAATCGCTGCACGTCGACGTGCGCCATGAGCGATTCGATACCGCGGAGCCGGTGACGATCGAGGAGCCTCGTGGCATCATCAAGGGCACCGGGCTCGAGTTCGACAACGTCGCCAAGACCGCGCGGCTGAAGAGCCAGATCCACGGCACGATGCAACCGCGCCCGGCGCCCGCCAAGACTCCGTGATCCTCCCTTCGCGACTCCTCACGGCGATCGCGCTCGCCGCCTTCGCCTCGGTGGCGTCCGCCGAGACCGGCGATCGCGAAAAGCCGATCAACTACTCGGCCGACCGCGGCGACCTCAACTACGAGACCAAGCTCGGCAAGCTCGATGGCAACGTCGTGCTCACGCAGGGCACGATCACCGTACGCGCCGACCGGCTGACGTTCAAGCAGCTGCCGGACAATTCGATGCAGGTCACCGCGTTCGGCAACCCGGTGTCGTTCCGCCAGAAGAAGGACGGCAGCGACGAGTACTACGAGGGCTTCGCGCAGCGGGTCGAGTACGACGGCTCGAAGGACCTGCTCGAGCTCTTCGACCGCGCGCTCCTGAAGCGCGGCGTCGACGAGATCCGCAGCAACTACATCTCCTACAACGCGAAGACCGAGCTGTTCAAGGCGGAGGGCCGGCCCGACACGCCGGCCGCGGCCGCCGCGGACTCCGGCCCGGGCGCCCGCGTGCGCGGCACGTTCCAGCCGCGCGAGGGCGCGGCCGTGCCGGGCAAGGCCGGCGACAAGGCGCCCGCGAAGGGATCGCCCGCCGCGCCGCCGGCGACGCCGCTGCCGCTCCGTCCGGCGGGCGAGCCGGCGCCAAAGTGAGCCAGCTCGCCGCGGCGCACCTGCGCAAGCGCTACAAGTCGCGCACCGTCGTGCACGACGTGTCGCTCGAGGTCGCGAGCGGGGAGGTCGTCGGGCTGCTCGGCCCCAACGGCGCGGGCAAGACCACCTGCTTCTACATGATCGTCGGCCTGGTGCCCGGCGACGGCGGCACGATCGCGCTCGACAACGAGGATCTCTCGCGCCTCGCGATCCACCAGCGCGCGCGGCGCGGACTGTCCTACCTGCCGCAGGAAGCGTCGATCTTCCGCAAGCTCACGGTCGCCGAGAACGTGCGCGCGATCCTCGAGCTGCAGGAGGACGACCCCGACGCGATCGCCAACCGGCTCGACGCGCTGCTCGAGGACCTGTCGATCTCGCACCTCGCCGACGCGCCCGCGGTGTCGCTGTCGGGCGGCGAGCGGCGCCGCTGCGAGATCGCGCGCGCGCTCGCGACGCGGCCGCGGTTCATCCTGCTCGACGAGCCGTTCGCCGGCGTCGACCCGATCGCGGTGCTCGACATCCAGCGCATCATCGGCTTCCTGAAGGACCGCGGCATCGGCGTGCTGATCACCGACCACAACGTGCGCGAGACGCTCGGCATCTGCGACCGCGCCTACATCATCAACGAAGGCCGGGTGCTCGCCTCCGGCGCGCCGGACGAGATTGTCTATAATGAAGCGGTTCGCAAGGTCTATCTGGGCGAGCATTTCCGGCTCTAGATGACATCCGCCCCCCTCCCGCTCCGCCCGCGCCCGCCGGCCCCGGCCAGGCTTCGGGGTGGCCTGTCGAGACCGCGTCGGCGCCCCCGCGCATGAAGCCGACGCTCCAGCTCAAGATCTCGCAGCACCTGACGCTGACGCCGCAGCTGCAGCAGTCGATCCGGCTGCTGCAGCTCTCGACGCTCGAGCTCAACGCCGAGGTCGAGCGCATGCTGCAGGAGAACCCGCTCCTCGAGAAGAGCGACGAGGACGACGACGCCGGCGGGCCCGAGGCGCCCTCCGCCGTCACCGCGGGCACCGTCGCCGCCGAGCCGCTCGAGACGGTTCGCACGACCGAGGGCGACGACGAGCGCGGCGACGAGCCGTACGACACCGCGGAAGCCGCCGAGCGCGGCGTGCCCGCGGCCGAGGTCGATTTCAGCGAGGAAGGCGGCGGGCCCACGGGTGACGGCGACTGGGGCTCCGCGCCGGCGTCCGACGACGACGAGTTCTATCCGCAGCAGGTGGCCGCGTCGACGCTGCGCGATCACCTGGTCGCGCAGCTCGGGATGCTCTCGCTGCCGCAGCGCGACCGACAGCTCGTCGCCGCGCTCATCGACGCGCTCGACGAGGACGGCTTCCTCACGAGCTCGCTCGAGGAGCTCTGCGAGCTGTTCCCCGAGGAGCTCGACATCTCGCTCGAGGATCTCGGCATCGCGTTGCGCTACCTGCAGAGCTTCGAGCCGGTCGGCGTGGGCGCGCGCAACATCGGCGAGGCGCTCGCGCTCCAGCTTCGGGCGCTCGCCGAGGACACGCCCTGCCGCGCGGCCGCGCTCAAGGTCGTCGACGGCCACCTCGACCTCCTCGCCAATCGCGACGTCACGCGCCTGCGGCGCTTGCTGCAGTGCGACGACGCGATGGTGCGCCAGATCCGCGACCTCGTCCGCACGCTCAACCCGCGTCCTGGCGCGGCGTTTGCAAAGACCGAGGCGAACTACGTCGTCCCCGACGTGGTCGTACGGAAGGTGAGGGGCCACTGGGCCGCGTCGCTCAACGAGGCGGCGATGCCCAAGCTGCGCGTCAACCGGATCTACGCGGACATCCTGGCCCGGAGCCGGGACGCGTCGAACCAGCAGCTGGCCGCGCAACTGCAGGAAGCCAAGTGGCTGATCCGCAACGTGCAGCAGCGCTTCGAGACGATCCTCCGGGTCGCGCAGGCGATCGTCGACCGCCAGCGGCGCTTCTTCGAGCACGGCGAGGTCGCGATGCGTCCGATGGTGCTGCGCGAGATCGCCGACATGCTGGGGCTGCACGAGTCGACGATCTCGCGGGTGACCACGCAGAAGTACATGCTGACGCCCCGCGGCACCTACGAGCTCAAGTATTTCTTCGGGAGCCACGTGGCGACCGACACCGGCGGAGCCGCCTCGGCCACCGCCATCCGCGCGCTGATCCGTCAGCTCATCGGGGCCGAGGACCCCAAGGCGCCTCTGACCGACAGCAAGATCGCGGAGGTGCTCGGCGAGCAGGGGATCCTGGTCGCCCGACGCACCGTGGCGAAGTACCGGGAGGCGCTCGCGATCCCTCCCGTCAACCTGCGCAAGTCGCTGTAGGGGCCCGCCCCTCGCGGCGAGCGCGCGTCGGAACAAGCGGTCCGGAAGGAGTGCGCATGAACCTGAACCTCACCGGCAATCACCTCGAGATCACGCCCGCGATCCGCGACTACGTCGTCGCGAAGCTCGACCGCGTCACGCGTCATTTCGACCACGTGATCGACGTCAACGTGGTGCTGTCGGTGGACAAGCTGCGACAGAAGATCGAGGCGAACCTCCACATCCGCGGCAAGGACATCCACGCGGAGAGCATCGAGACCGACATGTACGCCGCGATCGACGCGCTAGCCGACAAGCTCGACCGGCAGGTGCTCAAGGCGAAGGAGAAGCGCGTGGCGGACCGGCACAACGGCGCCGACGTCAAGCGCGATCCCGCCGTCTGGACGCCGGAGGGCTAGCGTCGAGCGGATCGCATCCCGCCTGCCGGGCCGTTCGTTCGGCGCGCCGCGTGTAGAATCGCCGACCGGTCCTGGAGAATCGCCGGCGGACCGCCCGGATCCGGGGGTCCGCCGGTCGCATTTTCGGGGCGCGACGACATGAACCGGATCGCCGAGCTCCTTCCCCGAAGCCACGTGGCCGTCGGCGTCGACGCGGCGACCAAGCGCGATCTGTTCGGCGCGCTCGCCGACCTGTTCGCCGCGGACGGCGACATCGCTCGGGGGGCGGTGGTCGACGCGCTCGGCGCGCGCGAGAAGCTCGGGTCCACGGGCCTGGGCCAGGGCATCGCGATCCCGCACGGCCGCATCAGGGGGCTCAAGGACGCGCGCGGCGCGTTCGTGCGGCTGGCGCAGCCGATCGCCTTCGACGCGCCCGACGGGCGGCCGGTCAACCAGGTCTTCGTGCTCCTCGTGCCCGAGCACGCGACCGAGCAGCATCTCGAGCTCCTCTCCGAGCTCGCGCAGATGTTCAGCGAGCGTGCGTTCCGCGAGCGGCTCGCCGCCGCTCCCGATGCCGCGTCCGCGTGGGACGCGATCCGCGGCTGGGCCCCGGACGCCTGAGCGGCGCGCCGACGCGATGTCCTCCGACACGCACCTGCGCCAGGTCAGCGTCGAGCGACTGGTCGCCGACAACCAGGACCGCCTGCAGCTCCGCTGGGTGGCGGGACGCGACGGCGGCAACCGCGTGCTCACCGGCGAGGCGGCGCTGAAGCCGACGATCGGCCAGGTCGGGCACATGAACTTCATCCACCCGTTCCGCGTGCAGCTCCTCGGCGCCGCCGAGATCGCGCACCTGAAGACGCTGCCGGCGGGCGAGTTCGCATCGCAGATCAAGCGGCTGTTCGACAGCGGCGAGCTCGTCGCGGTCGTCGTCGCGAACGGCGAGCAGGTGCCGCCGGACCTTGCGCAGAGCTGCGACGCGCACCACGTGCCGCTCCTCGCCTCGCCGCAGCCCTCGCCGCACGTCGTCGACGTGTTCCGGCTCTACCTGTCGCGCGTGCTCGCCGAGTCGACCACGCTGCACGGCGTGTTCCTCGACGTGCTCGAGATGGGCGTGCTCATCACCGGCGCCTCCGCGATCGGCAAGAGCGAGCTCGCGCTGGAGCTGATCTCGCGAGGGAACGGCCTCGTCGCCGACGACATCGTCGAGCTCTACCGGATCTCGCCGGACACGATCGAGGGCCGCTGCCCCGCGGTGCTGCGCGACTTCCTCGAGGTGCGCGGCATCGGCGTGCTCAACATCCGCACGATCTTCGGCGAGACCGCCGTGCGGCCGCGCAAGCTCCTCAAGCTGATCGTCCACCTCGAGGACCACAGCAACGAGACCTTCTCCGAGCTCGACCGGCTCAAGGTGGACGCGAACTTCCAGGAGGTGCTCGGCGTCCCGATCCGCCGCGTCACGATCCCCGTCGCGGCCGGCCGCAACCTCGCCGTGCTGGTCGAGGCGGCGGTGCGCAACTTCGTGCTGAACCAGCGCGGCATCGACAGCACGCTCGAATTCATCGAGCGCCAGCAGAAGCTGATGGAAGAGGACGGCTCGGGCGTCGGCTGAGCGCCGAGCGCCCCCGGCTTCCCTCTGACCCCCGTCCGGCGCCCATGGACCTCGTGCTGATCGGAGGCGTGTCGGGATCGGGCAAGAGCGTGGCGCTCGCCGCGCTCGAGGACGCCGGCTACGACACGGTGGGCAACCTGCCGGTCGCGCTCGTCGTGCCGACCGTCGATCACCTCGCGCATTCCGGCGCGCGCATCGCGATCGCGCTGGACGCGAAGAGCGGCGCCGGCCTGCCGGGCCTCGGCGCGGCGATCACCGAGCTCAAGTCGCGCGGCTGGACCGTGCGCTTCGTGTTCCTCGACACGAAGGTCGAGACGCTGGTCAAGCGCTTCTCCGAGACACGGCGCCGCCACCCGTTCTCGAGCGACGACCGCACGCTCGTCGAGGCGATCGAGTTCGAGCGCGGCCAGCTCGCCGAGGCGCGCCTGCTCGGCGCCGTGTTCGACACGAGCGAGCTGTCGGCGGCCGCGCTGCGCGGCTGGGTGCGCGACTTCGTGAGCGTCGAGCCGTCGAAGCTCACGCTCCTGTTCGAGTCGTTCGGCTTCAAGCACGGCGTGCCGCTCGACGCCGACCTCGTGTTCGACGTCCGCTGCCTGCCGAATCCGCACTACGAACCCGCGCTCGCGCCGCTCACCGGCCGCGATGCGGAGGTCGTGACGTTCCTCGAGGCCGCGCCCGAGGTCGAGCGGATGTACGGCGACATCTACCATTTCGTCGCGAGCTGGCTCCCCGACTACGCGCGCGACAACCGCAACTACCTGACCGTCGCGATCGGCTGCACGGGCGGCCGGCACCGGTCGGTCTACCTGGTCGAGCGCCTCGCGCGCGCGTTCGCGTCGCGCTACCAGGTTCATCGGCGGCACCGCGAGCTGGCGTAGCGGCGTCGCTGCGTACCGCCTTTCCGTCCCAGGAGGCCGCGCGTTTGCCAGGCACGGTGTCGGACACGGTGCCTGACGCCGATTTTCGCGTCGCTCGCTCCGCGCGCGGCCCCGGAGCCGTGCCGCCCATCGGCGCGCGCGGGTCGACCCGGGCCATTCGGCTACCATCGTTCGAATGCGAAAGGCGCGCACCGTCACGCTCGCCCTCACCGGCGCGTCGGGAATGCCCTACGGCCTGCGGCTGCTCGAATGCCTGCTGGCCGCGGGAACCGAGGTCGGGCTCGTCTACTCGCCCGCGGCGCAGATCGTCGCGAAGCAGGAGTGCGACCTCGCGCTGCCGGCGCAGCCGCGGGAAGCGGCGCGGCTGCTCGCCGAGCGCTACGGCGGGAAGCCGGGACAGCTCGCCGTATACGGACGCGACGACTGGATGGCGCCCATCGCGTCGGGCTCGGCCCCGGCCGACGCGATGGCGGTGTGCCCGTGCACGATGGGCACGCTCGGCGCGATCGCGAACGGCCTCGCCGACAACCTGATCGAGCGCGCCGCGGACGTCGCGCTCAAGGAGCGGAGGCCGCTCGTGCTGGTGCCGCGCGAGACCCCGCTGTCCGCGATCCACCTCGAGAACATGGCGCGGCTCGCTCGCGCGGGCGCCACGATCCTGCCGCCCGCCCCGGGCTTCTACGCGCGTCCCGCGAGCGTGGACGAGCTCGTCGACTTCGTCGTCGCACGCGTGCTCGACCACCTCGGCGTCGCGCACGCGCTCGGGCCGCGGTGGGGCGAGCGCCGCGCCCCCGCGGCTCCCGGGAGCAGGTGATGCTCGCAGGACTGTTCTCGCACGGTCGCGCGGCGTCGCCGACGACGATCCCGCTGTTTCCGCTTCGAACCGTGCTGTTCCCCGGTGGCGTGCTGCCGCTCAAGGTGTTCGAGCAGCGCTACATCGACATGACCAAGGCGTGCATGAAGGACGGCCAGCCGTTCGGCGTCGTCATGATCACGGCGGGCGACGAGGTGGCCACGCGCGGGGGCACGCCGGCGTTCGCCGCCCTCGGCACGCTCGCGACGATCACGAGCTGGGACATGCCGGAGCTCGGCATCCTGCACCTCGCGACCGAGGGGCTCAGGCGCTTCCGGGTGCGCGGGCACCGCGTGCAGAGCGACAGGCTCGTCGTCGCCGACGTCGTCGACATCCCGGACGAGCCCCGCGTCGCCCTGCCCGACGACGCCCAGCCCCTCGCGCGGCTGCTGGAGCTCATCGCGACGCGCGTGGGGCCCCAGAACTTTCCCGCCGAGGTCGACTACGGCGACGCCACGTGGGTGGGCTACAGGCTCGCCGAGGTCCTGCCGCTGCCGCTGTCGATCAAGCAGAGCATGCTCGAGATCAACGACGCGCAGGTGCGGTTGCAGGCGCTCGGCACGTTCCTGAAGCAGCAGGGGCTGATCTGAAGGGCGGCGATAGGCGATGGGCGATGGGCGATAGGGAAAGCTCGCCAAACGCGGACGGCACGAAGTTTCTGTCACCTATCGCCTATCGCCTATCGCCTATGGCCCATCGCCCATCGCCGCCTTTCCCCGCGAGATCGCTATAATTCCCCCTTCTGCACGCTGCAGCACCGAAGCGCCATGGCCGGCCACAGCAAGTGGGCGAACATCAAGCACAAGAAGGCGCACGCCGACGCGAAGCGCGGCAAGATCTTCACGCGCCTCATCAAGGAAATCACCGTCGCGTCGCGCCTCGGCGGGCCCGACCCGGCGATGAACCCGCGGCTGCGCCTCGCGGTCGACAAGGCGCGCGACCAGAACATGCCGAAGGACACGATCGACAACGCGATCCGGCGCGGCGCGGGCCAGCTCGACGGCGTCGCGTACGAGGAGATCCGCTACGAGGGGTACGGCATCAACGGCGCGGCGGTGATCGTCGACTGCATGACCGACAACCGGACGCGCACGGCCGGCGACGTCCGCCACGCGTTCTCGAAGTACGGCGGCAACCTCGGCACCGACGGCTCGGTCGCCTATCTGTTCAAGCACTGCGGTCAGATCGTCTTCGCGCCCGGCACGAGCGAGGACAAGGTGATGGAGGCCGCGATCGACGCGGGCGCCGACGACGTGATCACGAACGACGACGGCAGCATCGAGGTCGTGACCGGCCCGTACGACTTCATCGCAGTGAAGGACGCGCTCGCGAAGGCGGGCCTCCAGCCCGAGGTCGCCGAGGTCGTGATGAAGCCGCTGAACGAGGTCGAGATCACGGGCGAGGACGCCCAGCGCATGCACAAGCTCATCGACGCGCTGGAATCGCTCGACGACGTGCAGGAGGTCTACACGTCGGCGGTGCTCGAGGAAGCGGCGTGAACCCGCCCCGGATCGACCTTACGACGACGCCGACCTTCGAGGGCCGCCGCATCACGCGCTACCTCGGCATCGTCCATGGCGAGGCGATCGTCGGCGCCAACATCTTCCGCGACATGTTCGCGGCCGTGCGCGACATCGTGGGCGGGCGCGCCGGCGCCTACGAGAACGTGCTGGGCGACGCGCGACGCACCGCGCTGGCCGAGATGGCCGATGCGGCGTCGCGCCTCGGCGCCAACGCGGTGGTGGGCATCGACCTCGACTACGAGACGCTGGGCTCCGGCGGGTCGATGCTGATGGTGACCGCGAGCGGCACCGCGGTCGTGACCGAGTAACCGTGTCGAGCGCCCCTCGACGCATCCTCGGCATCGACCCGGGGCTGCGCGTGACCGGCTTCGGCGTCGTCGACCTCGTTCCCGGCGGCCTCGTCTACGTGGCGAGCGGCGTCGTCCGCACCGGGACGGGAGGGATGCCGCTGCGCCTCGGCGTCATCGTCCGCGACCTCGCCCACGTGATCGCCGACTTCGCGCCCGGGGAGGTCGTCGTCGAGCGCGTGTTCGTCAACGTCAACCCGACCTCGACGCTCGCGCTCGGCCAGGCGCGCGGCGCGGCGATCGCCGCCGCGGTGCTCGCGGGACTGCCGGTGCACGAGTACACGGCCGGCCAGATCAAGAAGGCGGTCGTCGGCGGCGGTCGAGCCGCGAAGGTCCAGGTGCAGGCGATGGTCACCCGCCTTCTCGACCTGCCGGGACTGCCGTCGCCGGATGCCGCGGATGCGCTCGCCTGCGCGATCTGTCACGCGCACGGCACGACGGGCGCCGGCGCGTTCGGGCGCACCGGCTACCGCGTCCGCGGCGGGCGGTTGTTCTCCCCCTGACGTTTCGCGGCGCGTCCGGACGTGCGGCGCCGGTCGCCGGCGGTACGATGACGCCCTGTTTCCGGAGCCACGCGCCATGCCCGCCACCGTCGAGCAACCGCCTTCGCGAGGCCCTGCGCGCCTCCTGCGCTCGGCGTGGATTCCGCTGCTGGTCGCCGGCGTGCTCATCGCGCTGGCGACGATCAACCTCTGGGGCGAGGCGATCTACTCGCTGCGCGGCGTGCACGCGTCCGGCAAGGTGGTCGAATTCCACGCGACGGGCGCGCGGAGCCGGAGCATCGCGGCGCTGGTGGACGTCGGCGTGCCGGGGGCCGCGCCGTTCCGATGGGAGGTCGAGGACACATTCGGCGCGCAATCGTGGGAGGAGGGTGGCACCGTGCCCCTCCTCTGCGCGCACGTCCACGCCGACCACCTGAGCTGCGTGCTCGACTCGTGGACGGACCGCTTCCTGTTCCCGTCGATCGTCCTCGCCGTCGGCGTGGGGGCGCTGTGGATGGTGACGAGGCGCCTGCGCGCCGCGGGCCCGTGACGATGCCGTCGCCTCTGATCGGCGTTCGGCCGCATCGCCGCCCGCAGGCGGTGATCATCGACATGGACGGGACGCTGCTCGACACCGAGCCGCTGGCGGCGCGCGCGTGGCTCGAGGCCGCTGCGGCGCTCGGCGTCGCGTTCGACGCGTCGCTTCCGGCGCGCATGATCGGCCGCACGTTCGCCGACTGCCGCGCGCTCGTCGTCGAGCACCACGGCGACGCCTACCCGACCGATCGCCTGATGTCGGGCTGGCACGCGGCCTACGACGCCATCGTCGAGCGCGAGGGGCTCGTGCTGAAGCCCGGCGTCGACGCGCTGTTCGCGTGGCTCGACGCCGAGGCGATCGCTCGCGCCGTCGCGACGTCGACGCGGCGGGAGCGGGCGCTCGCGAAGCTCGACCGGGCGGCCCTCACCCCGCGCCTGCACGCCGTCGTCGGCGGCGACGAGGTCGCGCGCGGCAAGCCGGCGCCGGACATCTTCCTGGCCGCGTCCGAACGCCTGGCCGTTCCCGCCGCCGCGTGCATCGTGCTCGAGGATTCGGATGCCGGCGTGCTCGGCGCGCTCGCCGCCGGCATGACGCCGATCATGATTCCCGACCTCGCGCCGCCGTCGTCGGCGGTCGTGCGGACGGGCACGCTCGTCGTCGACTCGCTGCACGACGCGATCGACGTGCTCGCCGCACTGCCTCGCTGACGCCGCACGCGGCGCCGCCGCGCCGGTCGCAGGCGAGGCCACGCGTCCCCGCGACGCGCATCGCGTCGAACGACCGTGCGATACTCTCGCACCGCCGTTACCGACGCTCCGTCCCGATGATCGGCCGCCTCACCGGCATCCTCCTCGAGAAGAACCCGCCGCAGATCCTGCTCGACGTGCACGGCGTGGCCTACGAGGTCG
>DASTCK010000017.1:0-2175 GCA_035711225.1 Casimicrobiaceae bacterium | reverse complement strand
CTATCGCCTATCGCCTATCGCCTATCGCCTATCGCCTATCGCCTATCGCCTATCGCCTATCGCCTGTCTTTAGATCACCCTCGAATACCTCGCCGCCGCCCTCGCCTCGCGCAGGTGCCGGTCGAACACCATCGCGATCGTGCGGACCAGCAGGCGGCCGCGGTCGGTGACGCGCAGGCGCTGCGGCGTGACCTCGACGAGGCCGTCGTCCGCGAGCGGGCCGAGCGCGACGAGCTCGGTGGCGAACGCACGGTCGAAGGCGAGGCCGTGCCGCGCCTCGAGCGCCGGGATCGACAGCTCGAAGTCGCACATCAGCTTGCCGATGACGTCGCGCCGCACGAGGTCGTCCTCGGTGAGCGCGTAGCCCCGGAACGCCGGCAGCGCGTGCGCGTCGAGGCGGTCGTAGTACTCGTCGAGCGTGCGCACGTTCTGCACGTAGGTGCGCCCGACCTTTCCGATCGCCGAGATGCCGAACGCCAGCAGGTCGCAGTCCGGCTTGGTCGAATAGCCCTGGAAGTTGCGGTGGAGCTGCCGCGAAGCCTGCGCGCGCGCGAGCTCGTCGGTCGGCTTCGCGAAGTGGTCCATGCCGATGTACACGTAGCCGGCAGCCGCGAGCTTCTCGATCGCGAGCGCGAGGATCGCGAGCTTCTCCTCGGCCGGCGGCAGGTCGTCGACGGCGATGCGCCGCTGCGGCTTGAACAGGTGCGGCACGTGCGCGTAGCTGTAGAGCGCGATGCGATCCGGCGAAAGCGCCACCACGCGGTCGATCGTCGCGGCGAAGCCGGTCAGCGTCTGCTTCGGCAGGCCGTAGATCAGGTCGGTGTTGACGGACGTGAAGCCGTGGGCGCGCGCGGATTCGATGACCGTGCGCGTCTCCGCCTCGCTCTGCAGGCGGTTCACCGCCTTCTGGACGACCGGATCGAAGTCCTGCACGCCCACCGAGATGCGGTTGAACCCGACCTCGCCGAGGAAGGCGATCGCGTCGGCGTCGACCTTGCGCGGGTCGACCTCGATCGAGACCTCGGCATCGGGCGCGAACGGAAACGCGTCGCGCAGGTGTCCCATCAGGGCGCGCATCTCGTCTCGCGCGAGGAACGTCGGCGTGCCGCCGCCGAGGTGCACCTGCGCCACCGGCGCCGCGCTCGCGTCGGTCTCGAGGATCGACGCCACGGTCTCGATCTCGCGCGCCACGTAGCGGATGTACTTGGCGCTGCGCCCGTGGTCCTTCGTGATCACCTTGTTGCACGCGCAGTAGAAGCAGAGCGTGTTGCAGAACGGCACGTGCACGTACAGCGACAGCGGGTCGCGCGGCCGCGCCTCGCGGCGCGTGATCAGCGCATTCACGTAGTCCGCGGGGCCGAAGGCCTCGTGGAAGCGGTCGGCAGTGGGATACGAGGTGTACCGCGGCCCGGACTGGTCGTACTTGCGGACCAGGGCCGGGTCGAAGGCGAGCGGCGCCACGGCCGCCCCCGCGGCGCCAAGGATACGCTTGGTGGTCGCCATGGCCGGAGTGTCGTCTCGCGACCGTCCCGCCGCATTGACCGGCGTCAACCGCCGGGCTCGGCCTTGCGGCGCAGCGCGCGGGCGTAGAGAGCGTCGCGTGGCGCGCCCGTGCGCTCCGCGACGATCCGTGCGGCGCGCGAGGGCGGCAGCTCGCCCGCGAGCGCATCGAGCCACGCGGCGGCGTCCGGAGGCACGTCGACCGACGCGCGGGCCTCGGGGGACGCGTCGACGATCAGCACGAACTCGCCGCGCTCGCGGTTCGGGTCGGACGCAAGCCACGCTGCGGCGTCGGCGAGCGGGACGCGCGCGATCGTCTCGAACGCCTTGCTGAGCTCGCGCGCGACGACCAGCGCGCGCTCGCCGGGAAGCGAGCGCGCGAGATCGTCGATCGTGGCGCGCACGCGATGCGGCGCTTCGAAGACGACCAGCGCGAACGGCAGCGCGCCGAGCGTGGCGAGGAGCTCGCGGCGCGCCTTCGCCTGCGCGGGCAGGAAGCCGACGAAGACGAAGCGCGCGGCGACGAGGCCGGCGGCGGAAACCGCGGCAGCCAGCGCGGAAGCGCCGGGCACGGGCACGACCGGGAGGCCGGCCTCGTGCACCGCCCGGACCACCCGCGCGCCCGGATCGCTGATGCCGGGCGTTCCGGCGTCGGAAACCAGCGCGACGCTCTCG
>DASTCK010000016.1:0-14139 GCA_035711225.1 Casimicrobiaceae bacterium | reverse complement strand
CGCCTATCGCCTATCGCCTATCGCCTATCGCCTATCGCCTATCGCCCATCGCCTATCGCCGCCTTTGCCCCACCAACGGCGAAAACGACACGGGCCGCCCGAAGGCGGCCCGCGCGACGGGACCGGTGCGAGGGCTATTTGATCGCGTTCACCGTTTCCTTGACGATGCGCGGCGTCAGGAAGATCAGGAGCTCGGTCTTGTCGCTGGAGCGCCCGGTCTGCTTGAACAGGTAGCCGAACAGCGGGATGTCGCCGAGGTAGGGGACCTTGTCGACGTCGTTGCGGATCGTCTCCTCGTAGATGCCGCCGATGACCGCGGTGTCGCCGTTGTTGACGGCGATCTGCGTCGTCACGTTCTTGGTGTCGATCGACGGCACCTGGAATCCGCCGCCGAGCTGGACGAACTGGCCCACCGAGTCCTTGCGCACCTCGACGGTCATGATGATGCGGTTGTCGGGCGTGATCTGCGGCGTCACCGACAGCAGCAGCACCGCCTTCTTGAACTGCACCGTCGCCGGCGAGTTGGCCGAGCCCGGCGTCACGTACGGGATCTCGGTGCCCTGCTCGATGTGCGCCTTCTGGTTGTCGGCCGTGATCACGCGCGGGCTCGAGACGACCTTGCCGCGGTTCTCGGCCTCGAGCGCCGAGAGCTCGAGGTTGATCAGGTTGCCGCTCCCGAGGTTGATCAGCGTCATCGCGAGCGAGCCCGCGGCGTTCAGCACCGGCAGGTTGATGTTGAGCGCCTGCGGATCCGAGTAGCCCGGATAGCCGAACGGCGCGACCGTCGGCGACGCGATCTCGAACGGCGTCGGCGTGCGCGTCTCGCGGACGATTCGATCGCCCTCCGTCCGCACCACCGGCTGCGTGTTGAGCGAGCCCGTCGAGCCGACCGAGTAGCGCCCGCGGTTGAACGTGAAGCCGGTCTGCTGGCCGAAGCGCACGCCGAGCTGGCGGCTGAAGCGGTCGCTCGCGATCACGATGCGCGCCTCGATCAGCACCTGGCGCACCGACACGTCGATCTGGCGGATGATCCGGCGCACTTCCTCGAGGCGCGACGGCGTGTCCTGCACGAACAGGATGTTCGAGCGCGGGTCGAGCGTCGCGACGCCTCGCCGCGACAGGATCGAGCCCTGCCCGCCGCGCGCGTCGCCGCCGGCGTTCGCGCTGCGGTTCGACGACACGAGGTTCAGGATGTCCTGCGCCTTCGCGTAGTTCAGCTGGAACATCTCGGTCTGCAGCGGCTCGAGGTCGCTGATCTGCGCCGCCGACTCGAACTGCTGCTTCTCCTTGAGCGCCAGCTCCTCGCGCGGCGCGATGAGCACGACATTGCCGTTCTTGCGCATGTCGAGCCCCTTGGTCTGCAGGATGATGTCGAGCGCCTGGTCCCAGGGGATGTCCTTGAGGCGCAGCGTCAGCGAGCCCTGCACCGTGTCGCTGGTGATGATGTTGAGGCCGGTGAAGTCCGCGATCACCTGCAGCACCGAGCGGACGTCGATGCTCTGGAAGTTGAACGAGACCTTCTCGCCCTTGTAGCCGCCGCGCGTGCCCTGCGTCAGCTTGTTCGGGTCTTCCTGGATCGGCTTGATCTCGACGATGAAGCGGTTGTCCGCCTGGTAGGCCGAGTGCTCCCACAGGCCCTTCGGCTCGATGATCATCCGCGCGTTGGGGCCCTGCGCGAACGTCTCGACCGACACGACCGGCGTCGCGAAGTCGCCGACGTCGAGCCGCCGCTCGAGGTTGCGCGGAACCGAGGTCCGGATGAAGTCGACGATCAGCTGGCGGCCCTGCTGCCGGATGTCGATGCCGGTGGACGGGTCGGACAGCTCGACGACGATGCGCCCCTCGCCGTTGCGGCCGCGGCGGAAGTCGACGTCGCGCAGCACGTGCTGGACGTCGCCCGGTCGCGCCTCGGCGAAGCGCTGCACCTCCTGCGCCGTCGCGTCGAGCTTGTCGCTCTGGTCGATCAGCGTGACGAGGACCGCGTTGCCGTCGACCTGCGTCTCATAGGTCTGCGGGCGGTTGAGGTTGAACACGATGCGCGTGCGGTTGCCGGCCTGCACGACGTTCAGGCTGCGGATCGCGGCGTCGTCGATCTGGCGCTGCGTCGCGCCGAGGCCGTTGGTCGTGTCGAGGAAATCGAGCGCGATGCGAGCCGGGTTCGCGATCGCGAAGCCCGCAGGCGGATTGGCGGGCGGGTTGCGCAGCTGGAAGCGCACGATCGTGCGGCCCGACGACCCCTTCGACACGGTCACCTGGTCGATGGAGTTGCCCTGCGCCGCGGCCGCCTGGCTGAACACGAGCGCCGCGACCGCGGCGAGCCCGATCGCGACGCCGCGGACGGTCGCCGCGACGCTCCGGGCCCGAGTGGCGAGTGGTGCGCTCATCGTCTTCCCCCCTGTGCTCTGACGTCCGGCTGCTGGAGCTGGAGCGTCGAAGAACGCTCGGTCCAGTCGCCCGCGCTGTCCTGCACCAGTTCCTTGAGCTTGATCTCGGTGTCGGAGATGCCGGTGACGACGCCGAAGTTCTGTCCCATGAAATTGCCGGAACGCACCTGGTAGATGTCCTTCTCGGGCGTGCGCACCAGCGCGTACATCGTCTTCTCCTTCGCCAGCGTGCCGACCATCGAGAGCGACTCGAGCGGGAAGCTCTCGAGCGGCTCGCGGCGGCGCGCGAGGTCCGGGGCGAGCCGGTCGTTGCCCTTCGCGGGCTCGATCTTGCGCGGCTTGAACGGGTCCGGCAGGTCGAAGGCGTTGTAGGCGAACGGCTCGTACGGGCGGATCTGCGGCAGCGGCTCGAGCTTGCCCTGCGCCCCCCTGCCCTGCTCGCGCATCCAATCGCGCAGGTCCTGGTGGCTCTCGCCGCCGCATCCGGCGAGCGCTAGGGCGACGGCGACCGCGGCGTAGGCGCGCGCGCTCATTTCTTCCTCGCCTTGTCCTTCGCCTGCTTGGCGAGCGCGCGCTGCCGGGCGATCTCCTCGTCGTCGAGGTAGCGGAACGTCTTCGCGACCGCCTCCATCCTCAGCGTGCCCTTGTCGTTCACGATGCCCACGTCGTTCAGCGTCACGATGCGCGGCAGCTGCGCGACGTCGCTCGCGAACGCGCCCATGTCGTGGTAGTTGCCGGTGATGCGGATCGCGATCGGCAGCTCGGCGTAGAAGTCCGCCATGCGCTCCTGCGCGGCCGGCTTGAACAGCTCGAACACGAGGCCGCGGCCGAGCCCGGCCTGGTTGATGTCGGTCAGGAGCGCGTCGATCTCGGAGCGGTTGGGGAGCTGCTTGACCAGCGCGCCGAACGACTGCTCAACCTCGGAGAGCTGCGCGCGGTAGGCGTCGAAGTTGATCGCCTTGGCCTTCTTCTCGGTGTATTGCCCGCGCAGCGTCGCCTCCTCGCCCTGGGCGCGGTCGAGCGACTCGTACTGGTCCTTCCAGTCGAGCAGCGCCCCGGCGGCGATGATCGCGAGGAACATCGCGCCCAGCACGAGCAGCTTGGGCAGGATCGGCCAGTTGCCGACGTCCCGGAACGACAGCCGGCGGAGGTCGTCGAAGTTCATGCCTTCGCTCCGGGATTCGCCGGCCGCGCGGAGGCGGGCGCCGGCCCGACGGTCGACGACGGCTGCAGGCGCTTCACCTGGAAATTGAGCGTGAACTCGTTCACCTGCTGCGCGGCGGCCCCGCGCGCCGCGCCGGGCAGCGAGACGAGCTTGATCTCGACCAGCTCGGGCGCGGTCACCCAGGGCGACGCCTCGATGTTGCGCATCAGCGTCGACACGCGCGCGTTGCTCTGCGCGTAGCCGACCATCTGGATCCGGCTGCCGCCCTGCTTGATCTGCTTGAGGTAGATGCCGTCGGGCAGCTGGCGGACGATCTGGTCGAGCAGGTGGACCGCCTCGCTGCGGTTCGCCTGGAGCGTCTCGACCACCTGCTTCCGCGCGAGCACCTGCTGGATCTGGTCGCGCAGCTTGTCGATCTCGCGGATCTGGTCGTCGAGCTTGGCGATCTCGGTCCTGAGCAGCTTGTTGCGCGCCAGCTGGTCGTCGATCTTCGCCGCGAAGATCATGTGGACGAGGCCCACGACGGCGAGCCCGAGGATCGCGAGCAGGACGGCGAACGACACGAACTGCCGCTGCCTCGCCTGGCGCTTTTCCTCCCGGTGCGGGAGCAGGTTGATCCGGACGACGCCAGCCATGGCTACGGCCTCCCCGGGGCCGGACGCTTCGCGTCCTCGCGCGCCCCCTCCCGGACGGTGAAGCGAGCGCCGTCCCGCGGCGGCCCCGCGGCGGCGCTCGGCGGCGCTTCGATCCGGCCGACCGGGGCGGGAGCGGTCACTCGAAGCTCCGCATGGCGAGCCCGGTGGCGATCGTCAGCATCGGCGCGTCCTGCGCGAGCTGCCGGGGACGGATCCGGTCGGAAACCTGCATCGAGGCGAAGGGGTTGGCGATCACGGTGGCCACCGCGGCGCGCTTGGCGACCAGCTCGTCGAGCCCGGGAAGCTGCGCGCAGCCGCCGGCCAGCACGATCTGGTCGACCTGGTTGTACGACGTCGACGTGAAGAAGAACTGCAGCGCGCGGGTGACCTCGAGGGCGAGCGTCTCCATGAACGGCTGGAGCACGTCGCCGTCGTAGTTCTCCGGCAGGCCCTGGTTCTTCTTGGCCGACTCGGCCTCCTCGGCGGAAAGGTTGAACGCACGCTGGATGTCGTGGGTCAACTGGTTGCCGCCGAAGGCCTGGTCGCGGGAGAACAGGAACTGGCCGTTCCGGAGCACGTAGAAATGGGTGATGTGGGCGCCGACGTCGACGAAGGCGATGTTCTGGTCGCGGCCGTTCGCGGGCAGCGAGGGCGTGATCAGCCGGAACGCCTCCTGCGTGGCATAGGACTCCACGTCCATCACGCGGGGCTTGAGGCCGGCGGCCTCGGCGATCGCGACACGGTCCTCGACCTTCTCCTTGCGGGAGGCGGCGATCAGGACCTCGACCTCGTCGGGGTTGTTGGGCGCCGGACCGAGGATCTGGAAGTCCAGGTTGACCTCGTCGAGCGCGAACGGGATGTACTGGTTCGCCTCGGCCTCGACGGTCAGCTCGAGCTCCTCCTCCTTCTGGCCGGAGGGCACGATGATCTTCTTGGTGATCACCATCGCGGCCGGCAGGGCCATCGCGATGTTGCGGTTGCGGCTGCCCAGGCGCTTCCATGCCCGCTTGAGCGCGTCGCTGACTTGGTCCAGATTAGCGATGTTGCCGTCCTGGACCGTATCCTTGCCGAGCGGCTCGATCGTGTAGCGCTCGAGGCGATAGGCGCCCTTCCCGGCCTCGGAGATCTCGACCAGCTTGATCGAGGTCGACGCGACGTCGACGCCGATCAGCGTCGGCGCCTTGGTCTTGAAGACTTCGAGGACCCCGGAGAATTTTTCGGCAAGCATATCCCTGTCGCCGGCAATGCTGACAACTTACATTAGACTCTGGCAGCAACCCATAACCATGTCAAACCTTTTACCCCCAGGCGGCATCGGGTGTTGCAAGCTTGCCACCCCCGGGGCGTCCTGACCGCTCCAACAGCAAGTTTTATTCCCCCGTGCTAAAGCGCTGGCTCCTGTATACCGGCTCGGTCCTCCTCGGGCTGGCGCTCGTCGGCGCCCTCCTGGGGGCGTTCGTGCTGGCTTTGCTTTATCCGACGCTGCCTTCGCTGGAGACCCTGACCGATTACCAGCCCAAAGTGCCGCTTAGGATCGTCTCGGCCGAGGGAGACCTCCTGGGAGAATTCGGCGAGGAGCGCCGGGCCGTCGTCCGGATCCAGGACGTCCCGGACGTCATGCGGAACGCGATCCTGGCCGCCGAGGACGAGCGCTTCTACCAGCACGGCGGGGTCGACTACGTCTCGGTCATGCGCGCCGCCTTCACGAACGTGGTCTCGGGCACCCAGCAGGGCGCCGGCACGATCACGATGCAGGTCGCCCGCAACTTCTTCCTGACCCGCGAGAAGACGCTCACCCGCAAGCTTCGCGAGGTCCTGCTCGCCTGGAAGATCGAGGCCAGCCTGACCAAGGACGAGATCCTCGAGCTCTACGTCAACCAGATCTTCCTGGGCCAGCGCTCCTACGGCTTCGCGGCCGCCTCGCAGATCTACTTCGGCAAGCCGCTCAAGGACCTGACGGCGGCCGAAGCCGCGATGCTGGCCGGCCTGCCCAAGGCGCCCTCGGCGTTCAACCCGGTCACCAACCCGAAGCGGGCCAAGGTTCGCCAGCAGTATGTGCTCCGGAGGATGCACGAGCTCCACTACCTTTCGGATGGGGACTACGAGCAAGCACGAAACGCGCCATTGGTCGTGCAGCGGGGCGTCCGCGAGACCATCCCGATCCGCGCCGAGTTCGTGGCCGAGATGGCGCGCCAGGTGGTGTTCGAGGCGTACGGCGACGAGGCGTACACGCGCGGCATCACGGTCTGGACGACGATCCGGAGCGCCGACCAGGAGGCCGCCTACAACGCTGTGCGCCGGGGAGTGACGGATTACGACCGCCGCCACGGCTACCGCGGACCCGAGGCCTACGTCAACCTGCCCGACGACGCGGCGGACGCCGACGCCGCGCTCGAGCGCGCGTTCCAGGACGCGACCGACAGCGACAACCTGCTCGCGGCGGTCGTCACCGCGGCGACCGCCTCCGAGGTCAGGGCGGTGCTCTCCAACGGCGACGCGGTGCGCATCGACGGGGACGGGCTCAAGTTCGCCGCGCGCGCGCTCTCCGACAAGGCGCCGGCCAACCAGCGCATCCGCCGCGGGGCCGTGATCCGGCTGTCCAAGGACGACAAGGGCCGCTACGCGATCGGCCAGATGCCGCAGGCCGAGGCGTCCTTCCTCGCGCTCGACCCGTCGGACGGCGCGATCTTCGCGCTGGTCGGCGGGTTCGACTTCGAGCGCAACAAGTTCAACCACGTGACGCAGGCGCAGCGCCAGCCGGGCTCGGCGTTCAAGCCCTTCATCTACTCGGCGGCGCTCGAGAAGGGCTTCACGCCCGCGACGGTCATCAACGACGCCCCCTTCTTCGTCCCGGCCGAGAAGACCGGCGGCGAGGACTGGGAGCCCAAGAACTACGACGGCAAGTTCGAGGGCCCGATGCGGCTGCGCGTGGCGCTCGCGAAGTCCAAGAACCTCGTCACCGTGCGCGTGCTGCAGGCGATCGGGCCGCAGTACGCGCAGGACTACATCGCCCGGTTCGGCTTCGACCCGCGGTTGCACCCCGCGTACCTGACGATGGGGCTCGGCGCCGGCGCCGCGACCCCGGTGCAGATGGGCGGCGCCTACGCCGTCTTCGCGAACGGCGGCTACCGGGTGTCGCCGTACCTGATCGGCCGGATCACCGACGCAAAGGGGAACGTGCTGTCGCAGGCCGATCCGCCGCGCGCCGGCGAGAGCGCCGAGCGCGCGATCGACCCCCGCAACGCGTTCGTGATGACCTCGCTCCTGCGCGACGTCGTCGCCTACGGCACCGCGACGCGCGCGCAGTCGCTCGGCCGCAAGGACATCGCGGGCAAGACCGGCACCACCAACGAGAACGTCGACGCGTGGTTCTGCGGCTTCACACCCTCGCTCGTGGGCATCGCGTGGATCGGCTTCGACCAGCCGCGCACGCTCGGCGCGAACGAGACCGGTGCCGTCGCCGCGCTGCCGATCTGGATCACGTTCATGCAGCGCGCGCTCAAGGGCCAGCCCGAGAAGCCGAACGAGACGCCGCAGGGGGTCGTGCAGGTGCGCATCAATCCGGACACCGGGCTGCGCGACGACGCGAGCACCCTGAGCGACTGGTTCTACGCGGAGGCGGTGCCGCGCCCGCGCGACGACACCTTCGTCTCGCCCAATGCCGGCCGCAGCGCGCAGGACGTGCGCAACCAGCTCTTCTGAGTTCGTCGACGCCATGGCCCGCGCCCGTCGCTCCACCGCGCTGTTCGAGGCCCGTCGCGCCGAGCGCCGCCAGGGGCTCGGCCCCGACGGCGAGGAGCGCGCGAGCCTCGCGCAGGCCGCCGCGCGGCTCATCGCCGAGCACGGGCTCGCCGACTGGTCGTACGCGAAGAAGAAGGCCGCGCGCGAGCTGGGGCTGCCCGCTCGCGGCGCGCTCCCCGGCGACGACGAGGTCGAGGATGCGCTCGCCGAGTATCACGCGCTCTACGGCGGCGACGAGCACCTCGCGATGATCCGCGAGCGGCGCGAGGAGGCTCTCGCGTGGCTGCGCCGCTTCGCGGCGTTCGATGCGCGTCTCGTGGGCGGCGTCGCCGCCGGGTGGGCCACCGAGCACAGCGACATCCGGATCGAGATCGTCACGGACGACGCGAAGGCGATCGAGTTCGCGCTGCTCAACGCGAAGATCGAGTTCCGTGCGCTCGCCGGCGACGCGGACGAAGCCGGCGAGTACTTCATCGACACGCCGCGCGGCGGCGTGCGGCTGTCGGTGCGCACGCCGCAGGCGAGCTGGTCGCGGCCGCGGCGCGATCGGCACGGGCGCGACGCGCTGCGCCTCGATGCGGCGGCGGTGGAGAAGCTGCTCGACGGCGCGTGAGGCGGGCGTCGAAGCGCTAACCGGGGCCGGAAGCGCGAACCGGGGTCAGACCCCGCCCCGCGACGCGCTGCGCGCATCGCACGTCAAGGGTCGGACTCGAGCTGGCGTTGAACCGGGGTCGGACCCCAGCCTGCGTCGAACCGGGGTCAGACCCCACGCAGCCAGCGCGAGGCGTCGAGCGCGAAATAGGTGAGGATCGCGTCGGCCCCCGCGCGCTTCATGCCGGTGAGCGCCTCCAGCACGCACGGGCGTTCGTCGAGCCAGCCGGCCTGCGCGGCCGCCTTCAGCATCGCGTACTCCCCCGAGACCTGATAGACCGCGGTGGGCATGCCGAACTCGTCCTTCACGCGCCTCACGATGTCGAGGTAGGGCAGCCCCGGCTTGACCATCACCATGTCGGCGCCCTCCGCGATGTCGAGCGCCGCCTCGCGCAGCGCCTCGTCGCTGTTCGCCGGGTCCATCTGGTAGGTGTGCTTGTCGCCGCCCTTCAGGTTCGCCGCGGAGCCCACGGCGTCGCGGAACGGCCCATAGAACGACGACGCGTACTTGGCGGAGTAGGCGAGGATGCGCGTGCGCTGCCGGCCGACGTCGTCGAGCGCGCGGCGCAGCGCGCCGATGCGCCCGTCCATCATGTCGGACGGCGCCACCATGTCGACGCCCGCCTCCGCGTGGCAGAGCGCCTGCTTGACCAGCGCGTCGACGGTCTCGTCGTTCATCACGTAGCCGGTCGCGTCGATGAGCCCGTCCTGGCCGTGGCTGGTGTAGGGATCGAGCGCGACGTCGGTGATCACGCCGAGCTCCGGGAAACGGGCCTTGAGCGCACGGACGGTTCGCGGCACGAGGTCGTCCGGGCGCCACGCCTGCGCGGCGTCCGGCGTCTTGAGCGACGGCGGGATCACCGGGAAGAGCGCGATCGCGGGCACGCCGAGCTTCAGGCAGGCCTCCGCATCGTGCGCGAGCCGGTCGAACGACTTGCGCGACACGCCGGGCAGCGACGGGACCGGCTCTTCGCGCTTCTCGCCGTCGAGCACGAATACCGGGAGGATGAAATCGTCGGGCGTCAGCGTGGTCTCGCGCATCATGCGCCGCGAGAACGCGTCGCGGCGCATGCGGCGCGGACGCGCGTCGGGGAAGCGGGCGGAGTACGGGTGCGCCATGGCGAAGGGAGCGGGCGGCAGGCGTGGGAACGGGATGGTAACGCGAACGATGCCGGCGCCCGGGGAAGCCCGTCGCGCGCCATCGTTCACCCGCCCCCGAGCCACTTCCGCTGGGCGGCGGCCCGCAGCAGCGCCTCGAAGCCCCGCGCCCCGTGCTTGCGGGCGCGGGCGCTGAGCCACAGGTAGAGCTCGGCGGTGGCCAGCGCGTCCCCGGCGGCGCTGTGGCGCGCGAGCGTGTCGATGCCCGATGCCGCGAGCCAGTCGTCGAGGCTGCGCTTGCCGGCCGCCCAGCGGGACGGATCGACGACCGCGGCGAGCGGCGCGAGGTCGAGCCACGGCCGCGGGTCGAACGCGACGCCGTGCGTCACGCTCGCACGCTCGAGCATCCGCCGGTCGAAATCCGCATGGAACGCGACGATGCGCGCGTTCGCGACGTAATCGTGGAAGGCGCGCAGCGCATGCGTCGCCGGCGTGCCGGCCGCCTGCGCCGCGGCGCCGACGCCGTGCACCGCGGCGTTGCGCGCATCCACCGGGCCGTCGCGCCGCACGACCGCCTCGAAGCTGTCGTCCGGCCGCACCGCGCCGCCGGACACCGCGACGGCACCGATCGACACCAGCGCGTCGCGCTCGGCGTCGAGGCCGGTCGTCTCGGTGTCGACGACGACGACGCGCGGCTCGTCGCCATCGCCGTCCGACGCGCGCGCGTCCCGCTTCCACAGACGCGCGATCGACGACGCGAGGCTCATCGGGTCCCCGGGCGCGGCCGCTCGCCCCGTACCATGATCATCCCGGATAGTCGAGCGCCAGCCGCTGCTGCAGGCGTTGCGCCTGGCGCAGCGCCTCGACCAGGATGCGCCTGTCGAGCTCGGAGAGGTCGCGCAAGGCGACGACGTTCGGGTTCGCGGCGGCCGTCGCATCCGCGGCGCGCCGGTGCTGCGTGCGCAGGCGCAGCATCTGGATGAACTCGAACGCGTCGATCCAGTCGCGTACCTCCTCGTCGGCCTCGCCCCGGTTCGCCGCCGCCTCGCGAAGCCTCTCGACCGTGTTGGTGGCGGCCACGCCGTGCGCGAGCGCGAAGATGCGCGCGCCGTCGACGAAAGGCACGCTGCCGCCCATCTTGAGGTCGACGACGTCGACGCCCCGCTCGTCCTCGGCGCCGGACAAGCCGCCGAACCAGTTGAGCGGGGGACGGTTCTGCAGCGCGTTGTCGCTCATCTGCTTCAGGAACCGCGGGTTGGCCGCGGCACGCCGCACGACGTCGTCGCGCAGCGCCGCCGCGAGGCCATCCTCGCCCCACAGCGAGCGGAAATCGAAGAAGATCGAGCTCGCGAGCAGGCTCTTCGGGTCGCCGCGATCGATCCAGTGCGCGAACGAGGCGCGCCACTCGTCGAGCGACGCGCACCAGCGCGGGTTCATCGCCATCACGCCGCCCTTGCACAGCGGATAGCCGCACGCGTCGAGCGCCTCGTTGGCCGCGCGCGCGAACGGCAGCAGCCGCTCGCGGATCGCGTCGCTCGACAGCGTCGCGTCGTTCGCGACGAATACGAGCCCGTTGTCCTGGTCGGTGGCGATCGTCTGCTCGCCGCGTCCCTCCGACCCCATGCCGAGCCAGCACAGCGCGAGACCGTCGAGATCGTGCGCGGGCGCGATCAGCTCGAGCACGCGCGCGGTGAGCCGGTCGTTGAGGCTCGCGATCAGGCGCGTGAGCTGGCCGCTCGCGACCCCTTGCGCGACCAGCACGTGCGAGAGCGCGCGAATGTCCGCCGCGGCCACGCGCAGCGCCTCGACGTCGGGCGCGCGCAGGATCGCGCTGGTCAGCTCGCGCACCGAGAGTCGCTGCACCGCGAAGAGGTCGCGCTCCGACACTACGCCCGCGACGCCGCCCCGGGGGTCGGTGACGACCACGTGCCGGATGCCGTGGCGGGCCATCACCATCGCCGCGTCGCCCGCCGTCGCGTCCGCGGCCAGCGTGATCGCGGGCGCACTCATCACGTCGGCGATCGGCGTCTCGAGCGGAAGGCGCGCCAGCACGACGCGCCCGATCACGTCCTGGCGCGTGAAGATCCCGAGCGGCCGTCGCGCGTCGTCGACCACGGGCAGCGAGCCGATGCGCCGCGCCTCGAGGAGCCTCAGCGCATCGCCGAGCGGAACGGCCGGCGCGACCGTCACCGGCTCGCGCCGCACCAGCCTTGCGAGCGGCGTCGCGAGGTCGTGGCTCTCGGTGAGGCTCGCCGCGTACTCCGCGTGCAACCGCGCGTTGGACAGGTCGAGCAGCCGCGCGAGCCGCCGCGTGCAGAAGTCCTGGAACACCGCCGAGGCCGCGGCGAGCTGGTCGAACAAGGCCGCGGGAAAGGCGAGGCAGAACACGTCGCCCTCTGCACGGTAGCGGCTGGTCACGCCGCGCCGGGCGACGTGGGCGGCGAGCGGAAACATCTCGCCCGGCTCGAGCTCCCAGAGCCCGCGCGCACCGCCTTCGGCCTCGTCCCGCTCGCCGCGCACGCGGCCCTGCCGGATCACGTAGCAGAGCGCCGGCCGCGCGTCCGACGGTGCGAGGATGACCTCGCCCGGCGAGAAATAGACGATGCGCGAGGCGCGCACGATGCGGTCGAGATCCTCGCGCGTCATCGAGGCGAACGGCTCGTGCGGCGCGAGCGCCGCCCGCACTCCCGACAGCACTGCAGGCGCCGGCGTCGCGTTGGCCAAACGACCCTCCTCGTTGCGCGGTCTATTGCATTCGCGCGGTGGAGCG
This sequence comes from Casimicrobiaceae bacterium, assembly GCA_035711225.1. Classification (GTDB taxonomy): domain Bacteria; phylum Pseudomonadota; class Gammaproteobacteria; order Burkholderiales; family Casimicrobiaceae; genus VBCG01. Next base: position 1,695 of record DASTCK010000016.1, on the reverse strand, counting down.
CGACGCCGCCTTCGCCGTCGTCGCGCGAACGATCGAGGCGGCGCGGAACTCGGCCCACGAACCACGGTCACATCGTGCGGACGGTGACGTCTCCCGCTTCCCTCCCTGAGCGGGTGCCTGCCGCGACCGGCAAGCCGCGGCGGGCGTTCCAAGGCCCCGCATCACTCCCCTTGATTGCGGGGCCTTTTCTTTTTCCTCGTCCCTCGCGCGCAGGGCCGTCAGCTTCCGAGCCAGCGCGCGAGGATCGCGTCCGCTTCGAGCAGGCCCAGCCGCGCCGTCGCCGAGAACGGCACCACCGTGACGCGCGCGGCGTGGTCGGGATAGCGCTCGGCGACATGGCGCCGGATCGCGGCGGCGGCCTGCGCGGCTTCGTGGCGCGAGAGCTTGTCGGACTTGGTCGCGAGCACCAGCACCTCGCGTCCCGAGGGCAGGAAGCCGTCGAGGAGCGTGAGGTCCAGCGGCTTCACGCCATGGCGGGCGTCCACGACCAGCACCAGGCCGACCAGCGTCGGCCGCGTCGCGACGTACGCGGCGAGCACGTCCTGCCACGCCCGCTTGACCGCCTGCGGCACGGCCGCGTAGCCGTACCCCGGCAGGTCCGCGACGATCGACCCGTTGGGCAGCCCGAACAGCACGATCTGCTGCGTGCGCCCGGGCGTGCGGCTCGCGAACGCGAGCCGATGCCGGTGGGCGAGCACGTTGATCGCGCTCGATTTCCCGGCGTTCGAGCGGCCGGCGAAGGCCACCTCCGGCGGTCCCGCTGGCGGCAGCTGCTCCAGCGCCGCGGCCGCGATCAGGAAATGCGCACCGGCCAGCGCCCGGGGATCGGGTCCGACCGGCCGGGGCTTCTCCGTTACAATGTCGCGTTTTTTCACGGCGCGTCGTCCGTCGAGCGGCCTTGCGGCGACCCCGCGACGCCGCCGTGCCGCCCACGAGGGAGAGTTCGTCCATGAAACGCACGCTGCTTTGGGCCGTCGCGATCGGCCTTCCGGCCCTCGCCAGCGCCCAGGCGCCCGCGAAGCCCGACCTCGCGAAAGCGCAGCAGATCGTGACGCAGGTCTGCGCAGCCTGCCACGGCGCCGACGGCGCGAGCCCCACCCCCGCCAACCCGTCGCTCGCGGGCATGCCGGCCGACTATATCACCGTGCAATTGGCCCACTTCAAGGCGGGCATCCGGCAGAACCCGATCATGCAAGGCATGGCCGCCACGCTGTCCGACGCCGACATGGTGTCAGTGGGCGCGTACTTCGCGTCGCAGAAGCCGAAGCTGCAGGCATCCCGCGACGCGGCACTGGCGCGGGAGGGCCAGAAGCTGTGGCGCGGGGGCGACGCGGCGAACGGCATCCCGGCGTGCAGTGCGTGCCACGGACCGACAGGCGCAGGCATCCCGAAGAACTTCCCGCGGCTGGGCGGCCAGTGGTCCGACTACACGGTCCTCCAGCTCAAGGCGTTCCGCGCGGGCGAGCGCGGCAACGACGCGGCCGGCAAGGACGTCAACGGCCGGATCATGGCGGGTGTCGCGCGCGGCATGACCGACGCGCAGATGAAGGCGGTCGCCGAGTACGCGCAGGGGCTCCGCTAGCCCGGACGCGAATCGTCGAGCGCCGCGAAGGCCGGCGCCGCGCCGCTCCGGTCCTGCGCACGACCGATGGAAGCCGTCGTCGGCGCGATCGCCCTCTACCCGCTCAAGGGCGC
>DASTCK010000015.1:0-3021 GCA_035711225.1 Casimicrobiaceae bacterium | reverse complement strand
GCCGGTAGGCGTGGACGAGGAGCGTGCGCAGCGCGAACGCCTGCGCGGGCGACGGACGCGCGCCGCGGTCGAACGCCTGGGCCACGCCTGCGAAGCGGGCGAGGAGGCGGCGGTAGTCGCCGGCGAGCGCGGGCAGCGCGTAGACGGTGTCGGCGCGCGCCGACAGCCCCGGCAGCCCGGTGGCGTCCGACTCGCGCGCCACGAACGAGGTGACGGCGCGCTCGAGACCGAGCGACTCGACCACGCGCGCGGCGAGCCCGTCGTGCCTCGCCGGCCGCAGGTAGACATGGGGCGCGAACGCCGCGAAGCCGGCCCAGTGCAACTCGTCGCGCAGGTGGCGGCGCGTTGCCGGGCCGAGCCCCTCGCCGTGCGCGACGACCGCCTCCCACTCGCCGTTCCACGGCTCGAACGGGCTGTCGTAGACGCGGTGGAACGCTCGGGCGAAACGGTCGGCGCCCTCGGGCGTGACGTGGTAGCGGCTTCGGCGCCCCGACGACTCGGCCGCCAGCCAGCCGTCGCGCGCCACGCGGAAGACGCCAGTGCGCACGGCGCGCTCGTTGACGCCGAAGCCCGCGAGCAGCCGGATCAGCGTGGCGAGCCACGCGGCGCCCCCGTGGGGCACGATTGCGTCACCGAACACGGTGATGATCAGCGACGGCACGCGCGGCGGGTCGCTCGCCAGCTCGCGCCGGATCCATCGGGCGAACGGGGCGGACTCGTCGGCGGGGGCGGCGCGAGGCGCGTTCATCAGAAAATGATACAGCCTTTACATCGACTTCGATGAAGTTGTATCGTTTCCGGGCCGCCGGATGCGCCCTCCAGAACGGGAGCGAGCGTTTCACGGACGGCGCGAGGAGGCGGAAAGCATGTACGCGCAGCTCGTCGACACGGGCGTCAAGGCCCTGGTCGAGACGAAGGACCTGTCGCCCGAGGAGCGCGCATTCCAGGCGCGCGTCGACGCGGACATCAAGGTCGAGCCCAAGGACTGGATGCCCGACGCGTACCGGCGCACGCTGGTGCGCCAGATCCAGCAGCACGCGCACTCCGAGATCGTCGGCATGCTGCCCGAGGGCAACTGGGTCACGCGCGCGCCCACGCTCAAGCGCAAGGCGATCCTGATGGCGAAGATCCAGGACGAGGGCGGCCACGGACTCTACCTGTACTCGGCCGCCGAGACGCTCGGCGTGTCGCGCGACGACCTGATCGCGGACCTGCACGCCGGCAAGGTCAAGTACTCGTCGATCTTCAACTACCCGACGCTCAACTGGGCCGACATCGGCGCGATCGGGTGGCTCGTCGACGGCGCGGCGATCATGAACCAGATCCCGCTGTGCCGCTGCAGCTTCGGGCCGTATGCGCGCGCGATGGTGCGGATCTGCAAGGAGGAGTCGTTCCACCAGCGCCAGGGCTTCGACATCATGATGGCGATGTGCCGCGGCACCGCCGATCAGAAGGCGATGGCGCAGGATTCGCTGAACCGCTGGTGGTGGCCCTCGCTGATGATGTTCGGGCCGCCGGACGCGGAAAGCGTGCATTCGGCGCAGTCCGCGCGCTGGAAGATCAAGCTCCTGTCCAACGACGAGCTTCGCCAGCGCTTCATCGACCAGACCGTCCCGCAGGCCGAGTACCTGGGACTCGCGGTGCCCGATCCCGCGCTGCGCTGGAACGACGAGCGCGGCCACTACGACATCGGCCCGATCGACTGGAAGGAGTTCCAGGAGGTGCTGCGCGGCCACGGGCCGTGCAACCGCGACCGGCTGCAGACGCGCGTGAAGGCATGGGACGACGGCGCATGGGTGCGGGAGGCGGCGCTGGAGCATGCGCGCAAGCGTGCGGCCCGCGCGACGCGCGTGGCGGCGTGACCACACCGGGGTCAGATTCGAATCCGACCCGGAATGCGAGGACGACGAGATGACGAGCGAATGGCCCCTGTGGGAAGTGTTCATCCGCAGCCAGCACGGGCTCGCCCACAAGCACGCGGGCAGCTTGCACGCGCCCGACGCGGAGATGGCGATCAAGAACGCGCGAGACGTCTACACGCGGCGCAACGAGGGCGTGTCGATCTGGGTCGTGCGCAGCGCGGACATCGTCGCCTCGTCGCCCGGCGACAAGGAGGCGCTGTTCGACCCGGCGCAGAGCAAGGTGTACCGGCATCCGACGTTCTTCCCGATGCCGGATGAGGTGAAGCACATCTGAAAGCAGGCGATAGGCGATGGGCGATAGGCGATAGGCGATAGGCGATGGGCGATAGGGGAAACACGTCGCGCCCTTTAACCGGGCAGCCGGATCATCGCTGAACCGTTGCCATTAGCACGAGGTTCCTATCGCCTATCGCCCATCGCCCATCGCCCATCGCCACTTCCCATGACCGATCCCCAACGCTTCGAGCTCCTGCTCCGCCTCGGCGACAGCCCCCTCGTCCTCGCGCAACGCCTGTCCGAGTGGGTGGGCAAGGGTCCCGTGCTCGAGGAGGACATCGCGCTGACCAACGTCGGCCTCGATCTCCTCGGCCAGGCGCGGCTGTGGCTGTCGTATGCCGGCGAGGTCGAGGGCAAGGGGCGCGACGAGGATGCGCTGGCGTTCCGGCGCGACGCTCACGCGTTCCGCAACGCGCTCATCGTCGAGCAGCCGAACGGCAGCTACGCGGACACGACGGCCCGGCAGTTCCTGTTCGATCACTGGCACGCGCTCGCGCTGCGGGCGCTCGAGCGTTCGCGCGACGAGCGCGTCGCGGCGATCGCCGCCAAGGCGGCGAAGGAGGTCGCCTACCACGTCGAGCGCTCGACCGACTGGGTGATCCGGCTGGGCGACGGCACCGATCTCTCGCACCGGCGCATGCAGGCCGCGATCGACGGATTGTGGATGTTCGCGGGCGAGCTGTTCCTGCCCGACGAGAGCGACGAGGCCGCCGCGCAGGCAGGCATCGGGCCGGATCTCGCGGCGCTCGCGGCGCCGTGGCGCGCGGCCGTCGGTGCCGCGCTCGACGAGGCGACGATCGCGATGCCGGCCGACGACTGGGCC
>DASTCK010000014.1:0-3359 GCA_035711225.1 Casimicrobiaceae bacterium | reverse complement strand
GCCGCCGCATCGAGGCCTCGCGCGCGACCACGGGAAAGTCCGACCCGACGGAGCGGGAACCTACGGATGTGACCGACAGCCCGCGCTTCGTACGGTCGTCGTGGCGGCGTCCTGACCCGACACGAAGGGTGCACGGTTCATGGCCATCACCGAACGACCACGGGTCCCGACCACGGCCCCGTCGAGCTGGAGCGAGGTCTGGCTCAGCAATCGCAGCGATGAACCGTCCCTGGCATGAGCTCGCATCCTCACGCGGCCCGTGTCGCCCTTGTGCCTCCGCCGATCGACGACGCGGCGCAGGCAACGGCGAGTGCCGTCGCCTCGGGAACCCGGCGGTCGGGTGGCCACCTCGTCCCCCGCGAGCGGCTCGTCCGCGCGCTGGCCGGGCACGACGTCCCGCTCCGCGTGCTCCAGGCGCCCGCCGGCTACGGCAAGACGACGGTGCTCGAACAGTGGGCCGAGCGCGATCCGCGGCCGTTCGCGTGGCTTACGGCGGACCGGCGTCACGCCGATCCGGTGCGCCTGCTGGCCGACATCGTTCGTGAGCTCGATGCGATTGAACTCGCCGACGGCGGCGCCCTAAGCGCGCTGATGACGCCGCAGCCCGCGATCCCAACACTCGTCATGCCGCGGCTCGCGCGCGCCCTCGCGGCCCGCTCGACGCGGTTCGTGCTCGTCGTGGACGAGGTCGAGGTCCTCGAGCAGGAGGCCGTCGACCTGCTCGCTGCGCTCGCGGCCGTGCTGCCGCCCGGTTGTGCGCTCGCGCTGGCTGCGCGGCGCGAGACCTCGCTGCCGCTCAGCCGGCTCCGGCTGAGCGGGAAGGTCATCGAGCTGGGTGCGCGCGACCTCGCGATGACGCGAGGCGAGGCCGCCGACCTGCTGTGTGCCGCGGGCGTGCGCGTCAATCCTGAGCAGGTCCGTGAGCTCGTCGCACACACCGAGGGCTGGCCGGCGGGCCTCTACCTTGCGGCGCTGGCGCTGCGTGATCAGGACGACCTCGCGGCAGCAATCGCGCGCTTCGCCGGCGACGACCGGCTCGTGGCCGACTTCCTGCGCGACGAGCTGCTCTGCCACCTGCCGCCGGCGGATGTGAGGTTCCTGATGCGGGTCTCACCGCTGGCCGAGCTGTCAGGCTCGCTCTGCGACGCGGTGCTCGGGGCCCGCGGCTCCGGCGCTCTGCTGCGTGACCTCGCGCGCTCGAACCTCCTGCTCACCCCGCTCGACCGCAGCGACGAGCGCTTTCACTGCCACACATTGCTGGGCGAGGCGCTGCGCGCCGAGCTCCGCCGCACCGAGCCGGCGCGCGAGGCCGAGGTCCATCGCCGCGCCAGTGAGTGGTACGACGAACACGGCGACCTCGAGCACGCGATCGAGCACGCCATCGCCTCGGGCGACGCCGCGTACGCCGGACGTCTTATCTGGCGAGTCGCCCCCGGCTACGTCGCCCGGGGCCGAAACGCCACGGTCAAGCGTTGGCTGCGGCGCTTCACCGACGAACAGCTCACGCGCCATCCCGAGCTCGCGCTCGCCGTCGCGACCGTGCACATGTTCGGCGGCGACAGGGACCTGCTCGAGCGGTGGGCGCTGATCGCCGGCGCGCTGCTCGACGACGCCCCGCCCAGGACGTGCGATGGCCTGGAAGCGGGCCTGGCGATCATGCGCGCGACCGTCGCGCGTGACGGCATCGCGCGGATGGGCGCGGACGCCGCGCGTGCCTACGCGCTCGAGCCGGAGCGAAGTCCGTGGCGCGCTCTCTGCTGTCTGCTGATGGGCGCAGCCGATCTGCTCGCGGGGAACCCCGCCGAGGGGCGCCGCCGGCTTGAGGAGGGCGCCCGCCGCGGCGCGATGAGCGCCCCCAGCATCCAGGTCAAGTGCCAGGCGATGCTGGCACTGGACGCGTTCACGAACGAGGACTGGGACGAGGGCGCCCGTCTTGCCGCGCTCGCCCGCGCGCAGCTCGACCGCGTCGCGCTCGGCGAGTATCCGACCTGCGCGCTCGTCTTCGCCGTGTCCGGACTGGCGAACGCTCACCGCGGCCGCGCGGACGCAGCGCGCCGCGACATCCGCGACGCCCGGCGGCTGGTCGTCGCGCTCCAGGACTTCACGCCGTTTCTCGAGGGCGCCACGACGCTCGCGCTCGCACGCGCCGAACTGCGTCTCGGCGACGTCCTCGGAGCGCGAACGCTCCTCGCCGAGTGCGAACGCGCCGCCCGGAGCACGCCCGATGCAGTCGTCCTCCAAGACTGGCTAGAGGATGCCTGGACGCGGGCCGAGGCGTTCGCCGAGGACGCGGGGGGCGGTCCGTCGACGCTGACCACCGCCGAACTGCGCGTCCTGGGCTTCCTTCCCATGCACATGACGTTCCAGGACATCGCGGCGGACCTCTCCGTCTCGCGGAACACGGTGAAGACGCACGCGCATGCGCTGTACCGCAAGCTCGATGCCTCGTCGCGCGCGGAGGCAATAACTCGCGCGACCCAGCTCGGCCTCCTCGAGCCCTAGCGCCGGCGCGTCAACCTCACCCCCTTTGTCCGATGCGGCAGCCGCCGACCGGTGACACGCTCCGCGCACCGTGCCCCCAGAGCACACCCCGCCCGAGCCTCCATCGCAAGTCTCCTCTCCTGTCACGGAGCTGCTGCGGCGACTGTGGCTCAACGACGAGCGCACCGTCCGCGCCGCGCTGAGCGGCGCGCCGACGAGCGCACCCACGCTCGATCGGAAGACCGAGGCGCTCGTGCAGCTCGCCGGCTTCCTCGCCTGCAGCGCGCCGACGACGGCGTGCCGGGTCGCCGTCGAAAAAGCCCGACGCGCGCGCGCCAGCGACGAAGAGATCGTCAGCGTCCTCGTTGCGATCGCCCCCGCGCTCGGCTCCGCGCGCCTGATCGCGACCGTGCCGCCACTGGCGCTCGCAATCGACTACGACGTCGAGCAGGAGTGAACCGACTGCGTGTCGGCGCACCGACTGGCTGGAAGTCGTCGGCGTCGTCGAAGCGCGCGCCGGCGAGACGATCCTCATCACCTGGGGACGGCGACCTCAGCAACCCCGCTGTAGGCGCTGGCCTGCGGTCGCGCCCGACCGCTGATCCCGGGATCGCCGGGGACTCCGACCGCGCCGGAGGACCGTGACAGAGCCGAAAGGCCGGAAAAGGCCGATGGGCCGTTTCGATCGATACGGCCGATCGGCATTGCGGGGACGACGACAGCCACGGTTTGCAGGCGTTTTTCGTGCGCGATCCGGGCGAGGCTCGATCCTGGGACTCCACGACCGTTTCGTGTGCCGAGGCATTAGCCCATCCGTGCTTTTCACCTGCAACTAGGGAGACCAGTCGCCATGCGGGATGGCGGCGTTTGACATGGCG
>DASTCK010000013.1:0-16742 GCA_035711225.1 Casimicrobiaceae bacterium | reverse complement strand
CCGTTCGAAGGCTGCCCCGGTGACGCACTCAAGATCGACGGCCAGTGGGGCAGGACGGCGATCTCGACGTTCGACTTCGGCTACTTCAGCTCGAACATCCTGTCGGTGCGCGTCCAGGTCCCGAACGATGCCGCGGGGACCAGCATCCGCACGTCCTCCTGGGTCGAGTACGGATCCGGCCCGATCACCCGCGAAGCGGTCTTCTCGACCGCTGCCTGCAATTTCTCGCCGACCTATGCGCTGAAGACCGCGCTGGGGTTGCCCGCGAAGTCCGTCGGCACCACGACGTTCAGCTTCAAGTACACGTTCGGCAACGCAACGACTTCCGCCGTGAAGCTGGTGCCGGGCGGCGTCTATTACATCAACGTCCGCAACCGCTACCCCGACGGCAGCCTCAGCTGCTTCCAGGAGAGCTGCTCGATGCGAGGCGGGCTGCCGCGCTGACGCGGGTTTCGCGGGCTCCGGGCCGACGCGCGGCGACGGTCCGGAGCCGGGGTCTCACAGTCCCATCCGCTTGCGGTGGGCCTTCGTGATCGACTGCGAGGTCCGGAAGAAGTCCTTCCACGGATCGCGCCTGCGCTTCGCGAGGTGCTCGCGCGCGTTCAGCACGCTGAAGTGATCGAAACGGACGTCGCCGCGTTCGAGGTCCTCCCATGCGATCGGCATCGCGACCGGCGCTCCCGCGCGCGCCCGCACCGCGAACGGCGCGATGGCGGTCGCGCCTTCGGCGTTGCGCAGGTAGTCGATGAAGATCTTGCCCTTGCGGCGCTCCTTCGACACGGTGGCGGTGAAGCGGTCGCCGAACGTGCGAACCATGAAGTCGGCGACGGCGCGGGTGAACGCCTTCGCCTCGTCCCAGCCGAGCGTCGCGCGAATCGGCAGGACGACGTGCAGGCCCTTGCCGCCGGTCGTCTTGAGGAAGCCCTCGAGGTCGAGCTCGCCGAGCAGCGTGCGCATCAGCTTCACCGCGGTGACGACGTCGGCCCAGGGTATCCCGTCGTCGGGATCGAAGTCGAAGATGAGGCGGTCGGGCCGGTCGAGGCGCGGCTTGCGCGATCCCCACGGGTGCATCTCCAGCACGCCCCATTGCACCAGCGCGACGAGTGCCGCCGCGCTTCGCGCCGCCATGTAGGTCGCGGTGCCCGACTTCTCGGGGACCTCGACGCGGTCGACCGCCTCGTGCACCGCGCGGTCGGCGTTCTTCTGGTAGAAGCACTGGCCGTTCCAGCCGTCCGGGCAGCGCACGAGCGACAGCGGGCGGCCCTCGATGTGCGGAAGCAGGTGCGGCGCGATCGCCTCGTAGTAGCGCGCGACGTCGATCTTGCTGAGCGAAGACTCCGGGAAGTAGGGCTTGTCGGGGTTGGAGATCGCGATGCCCGCGACGCGCACCGCCTCGTCACGCGCTGCGACCCGCGCGGGGCGCGCACCGGCGCGTGGCGCGGGCGCCTGGTCGTGCTTGCGAAGCTTCACTTCCTTCTCCCGGACCACCTCGGTCGCTTTCTTGTCGATGCGCAAGCCCAGGAACGACGGGTGGCGCAACGCACCGTCGCTGCTCCATTCGGTGAACGCCACCTCGGCGACGAGGTCGGGCTCGACCCAGTGCGCGCCTCGCGCCTCGTAGCCGCGCGGCGGATTCGCGAACGGCGGCGTGTCGCGCTCCCGCTTCCTGAGCTGGGCGTGGATATCGCGGAGGAGCTTGTCGTTGAAGCCCGTGCCGACCTTGCCGGCGTAGCGGAGCTTTCCCCCCTCGTAGACGCCCAGCATCAGCGCGCCGAAGCCGGTGCGCGATCCCTGCGGATCGGTGTAGCCGCCGATCACCATCTCCTGCTGGCGCGTGCACTTGACCTTGAGCCATTCGCGCGTGCGCAGGCCGCTGCGGTAGGGCGACTCCGCGCGCTTGCAGATCGCGCCCTCCAGGCTCAGCGAGCAGGCCTGGCGGAAGAACTCGTCGCCGTGCCCGGTCACCTCGGGCCCGACACGGACGGCGCCGACGCCTTCGCCGACGATCCCGCGCAGCAGGCGCTTCCGCTCGACGAGCGGGACGGCGCGAAGGTCGAGGCCGTCGCAATAGGGCAGGTCGAACGCGAAGAACTGGAACGCCGCGTCGCCGTCGGACAGCGCGTTCTGAAGGGCCTGGAACGACGAGCGGCCCTCCGCATCCAGCACGACCACCTCGCCGTCGATCCACGCGCCCTTCACCGGCAGTCGCTTCAGGTCGGCGGCGAGGCGCGGGAACGCCGCGGTCCAGTCCCTGCCGTTGCGCGAGACGATGCGCGCGTCCTTGCCGTCGATGCGGCACACCATCCGGTAGCCGTCGTACTTGATCTCGTGGATCCAGTCGTCGCCCGGCGGTGCCGCCGACACGAGCGTCGTGAGCATCGGCGACAGCGTGGCCGGAAGCTTCGCCGGCTTGGCACCCTCCGGTGGGACGTCGCGCTTCGCGGCCGGCGTTTTCGCCGTTCCCGCTCCGGACGTCTTCGTTGACGGCGGCGTGCGCTTCGCGGCGCGCTTCGGCGTCCCGGCGATCGCGCCCGCCTCGACGTTCTGCGCGACCGACTTGCTCGACTGCCACACGTGCGAGCGCGCCGCCGCGATCTTGTCGAGGCTGCGACCGGTCGTCACGCTGTTGGGCGCGCTCTCGACGATCGGCGGGCCGCCGCTGCGGGCTTCCGCGTCGCGCTCCTTGATGAGCAGCCACGCCTCCTTGCCCGACGAGCCGCCGTAGCGGCTTCCCTGCGTGCGCAAGAGCGTCCACCCGCCCTTGAGCTTCTCGCCGTCGAGCGTGAACTTGAGGTGACCCTTCTTGTACCCAGCGACGGGATCGCCGGTCGGATGCCACGTGCCGCGGTCCCAGAGCATGACGGTGCCGGCGCCGTACTGGTGCGGCGGGATCACGCCCTCGAAATCGCCGTACTCGATCGGGTGGTCCTCGACGTGCATCGCGAGGCGCTTGTCCGCCGGATCGAAGCTCGGGCCCTTGGGCACGGCCCAGCTCAGCAGCACGCCGTCGAGCTCGAGGCGGAAGTCGTAGTGCAGGTGGCTCGCCGCGTGCTTCTGCACGACGAAGGCCAGCTCGTGCTTCCTCGCGCGGGCCGCCTTGCCGCGCGGCTCGGGCGTCACCGCGAAGTTGCGCTTCGCGCGGTATTTCTCGAGGGCCACGCGTCAGGATAGCGCGGTCAGGCGCGCTTGCGCTTCGCGGCGGGTTTGGTTGCGCCCCGCGATCCGGCGACCACCTTGAGCGCCGGCTTGGCGCGCGACGCGGCGGCCTTGCGCTCGGTCCCTCGTCCCCCGCCGCGCTTGCCGAGGCTCTGCTTCAGCAGGTCGGCGAGGTCGATGACCTGCGCGGAGCGCGGCGCGCCCTCCGTCTCCTTGCCGGGCTCGGTGATCTCGTGCGTTTCCCCCTTCTTCACCTTCTCGTGGATGCGCGCCATCAGGTCTTCGTGGTAGGTGTTGCTGAAGTCGCCCGGCTTCCAGTGCTCGGTCATGTCGTCGACCAGCCGCTTCGCGAGCGCGACCTCCTTCGCGGTGACGCCGGCGGACTTCCCTTCGGCCGGCAGCTCGAAGCCGCTCGGCTTGCGCAGCTCGTCCTGGTAGCGCAGCGTGTTCAGCATGAGCGCCTTGCCGCTGACGACGACCGCGGCGAGGTGCTGCGTCGTGCGCATCACGAACTCGGCGATGGCGATGCGGTTGCTCGCCCGCAGCGTCTCGCGGAGCAGCGCGTAGACCTTCTCGCCGCGCGCCGCCGGCGCGAGGTAGTAGGGCGTCTCGAAGTACTCGATCGCCACCTCGTCCGCGGGCACGAAGGCCTTGATGTCGATCGTCTGGCTCGCCTTGGGGTTCGCGCGCCGGAAGTCCTCGTCGGACAGCACGACGTACTGTCCCTTCTCGTATTCATAGCCCTTGATGACGTCGGCCCACTCGACTTCCTTGCCGCTCTTCTTGCTGTAGCGCTTGTAGCCGACCGGCGAGAAATCGCGCTTGTCGAGCATCGAGAACTTGAAGGACTTGCGGTCCTCCGCCGGGTAGAGCTCGACCGGGATGCTCACCAGGCCGAACGTGATGGCTCCCTTCCACAGGGCGCGTGCCATGGCTAAGCCTCCTTCGCATGCGGCGAGTAATGCGCCGCGCATTCGACGCATACCGCGATGACCAAGTGCCCGACCACGACGACGCCGCACTCCAGGCAACTCGTCATCGGCGGCTCGGCGGTGCGCTGGCAAATCCCCGCGCCGCAGCCTTCGCGGCGGCAGGGCTCGAGGTCGTCGGGGCAGTAAAGCATCGCGGCACCGCGGGACCGGTCAGGGACGCGCCGCGCGGGAGGCGGCCGCGTGCGCGAGCGTCGTCGACGACGATGGGACTTCCCCCGACGCGTCCTGCCACCCGAACACCTGCGCCATCGTGCGCACCTCGGGCAGCACGTAGATCGGTGCGTCGCGCGTCGCGAAGAGCGGTGCGAGCCTCGTCTCGAAGAACGCCACCGGGACGTTGATGCAGCCGTACGAAATGCGGTTGTCTTCGATCGACGGCGTCGCGAGCCGCTCGAGGCGCCGCTCCTTGGCGTTGGTCGTCAGCACGCGATGCATCGACACGCCCGAATCGTAGTCCACCCACACGACATCCTCGTTGCGCGCGTTGTGGCCGCGCTCGCCGACGAAGCGGCCGGCAGGGGTCGTGCGCTCCTCGGGACGGACCTCCGCGAGCGGGCGCTCGCCGATGCCGGGGACCGTGTCGTCGCCGCGCGCGGACCCGAGCAGGATCGGCGAGGAAGCCTCGAGATGCGCGCTCGCGTCGAAAACGTGCACCCGGGCGCGGCGTTTGTCGATGACGACGAACGGCGCGCCGCCGGCGTCGTGCGTCTTCGCGATCCATTGAGCGAGCGCGCGGACGTCGTCGGAGACCACCTCGTCGCCGAACGACGCGACGCGCGCGCTTGACACGGCCGTGGCGGCCGGCGCCGTCCCGGCAGGCTCGAGGAAGACCGACCACGCCGCAACCGCCAGCGCGCCGACGACGACGCCCACCATCACGCCGCTCGCGAGTTCCGCATTCCCCTCTCCCACCGTGTTCGGTGCGACTGGGGGCGAGGAAGGGGAGGGCGCGCCCGCGCCATCGCGCGGTGCGGCCCCATTGCCGGCTGAGCCGGCATCAGGATCGTTCAGCCGGCCCGGAGGTGGCGCCGGCTGACCGTGGCGCTCGACCACTCAGTTGCGGTCCGTGCGTGCGCGACGCTCGGCGCGCATCGTGTCGCGCGTCTGCGACGTGGTGCCCGTCGAGGTGCTGGTGCTCGGCGGCGGGCTCATCGTGCTGGAGCTCGACGACGGCGCCGCCATCGTGCCCGACGAGGTCGTCGACCCCGACGTGCCGGCGTTCACGTTCGCCCCGGTGCCGGCGGGCGCGTTGTTCGACGGATACGCGGACGGCGGCGAGGTGCCGGCGTTGTAGCCCGAGCTCGACGTCCCGGTGGACGGCGCCGGCGCGGTCGCGCCGCTCGGCATCGACGGGGTGGTCGACGACGGACGCGTGGTCTGCGAGTTGGTCGAGCCGCCGCTCGACGAGTCGGCCGACGTGCCGCCCGAGCTCGAGCCGCTCGACTGCGCGTAGGCGAGGCCCATCGTCGTGGCGAACGACGCGGCGACGAGTGAAGCGATGACGGATTTCTTCGAAGGCATGGTGACTCCTGTGGGATTTTCTTGGCCGGGGCCCCTGGAGGCGAACCCCGGCGCGCGGGACATCGGCCATGCTGGCGAAGGATGCGCCCGGGACGAATCGGGGCGCGCCGCCATCTCGGGTAGGACGCCGACGGACGGGGACGACGGCGACGACGCCCGCGCCGTCCCGCGGGCGCGCACGGCCTAGTGCTTTGCCCAGTCCCTGGCGCGGCGCAGGTCGCCGACGAGCGCTCCGTACATCTCGCTTCGGCTCGCCTCGTCGATCGCGCGGAGCACGGCCGAAGGGTGCCAGGTGGCGAGCACGCGCGTCCCGCTCGCGTGAAGCAGGTCGTCGCGCAGCCGCGCTTCGCCGACCTTGAAGCCCGGGCCGAGGAGCGCACGGAGCGCCGTGCTGCCCAGCGCCACGATCACGGCCGGGCGCAGGGCGGCGATCTCGCGCTCGAGCCACTCCTGGCAGGCGGCGATGGCGCGCTGCCCCGGCGTCTTGTGGATGCGACGCTTGCCGCGCGGCTCCCAGCTGAAATGCTTGACGGCGTTGGTCAGGAAGACGTCGCGCGGCTCGAGGCCGGCCTCGCCGAGCGCCCGCCACAGCAGCTTGCCGGCCGGGCCGACGAAGGGCTCGCCCTGGCGGTCTTCCTCGTCTCCGGGTTGCTCGCCGATGCACAGGATGCGGGCGCGCGGCGAACCCGCGCCGGGCACGCCGTGCGTCGCGCGCTCCCAGAGCGGGCAACGCCGGCACGACTCGATGTCGTCTCGTGACGGAAGGTCGTCCCTCGTGCCCATGGTGTGAGAACTGGAGTGACGGTCGGGGCCGGGCGTCGGCGCATCACGCCGCACGCAAATCGTGCGCCTGACGACGGTCGATTGCAGGAAGTGATCGAGCATCGCACCGGCCCCACGCGTCCAGCGACGGGACGACGTTCCGGCACGCCGCACGTCACCGCTGCGCGCGCGTCCCGCCAGCTCGCCCCGAGGTGCCGATCAGGCGGCGCGGCTCGCGGGCGGCGATCCGGCCGGGGGCAATGCGACGAGCGGCTCGTCTCGAACGGACGCGATGAGGATCGGGATCTCCTGCGGCGTCGCGACTTGCGCGGCATCGTGTAGCCAGGCGGTGCGAGCAGGCCTTGTGCGCGCCGCACCGCGGGCCGGCCCGAGCAGGGGCTGCCGGGTGCGCGGCGCCCGAATGCCTGGGTGTCGTTCTCGCTCCGCGGTGTGCGACCGGCGAAACGATTACCGGAAATTTCTTCGGGACCGCCGGCCGGCGCACGCGCCCATGCCATTGCCGGATGCCGGCACGATAGTTGCGAACGTCGCTGCGCGGGTGCGCGCGGGCGACGAGGCGAAGCATGAACCGGCTGATGATGATGCGCATGTTCACGCTGCTGGTGCTGGTCGCTCTGACCGCGACGATGCTGTCCGCCTGCAATACGGTCGAAGGCTTCGGCCAGGACGTCCGTGCCGCGGGCCGGGCGGTCGAGCGGACCGCCGACGACGCGACACCCGGCTAGCACACGACCCCCGATCGCGCTGCCCACGCCTACTTCCGCGAGGACCGCCATGGCCCTGGTCGTCGGTCTCTACGACACGCTGCACCACGCGCAAGCCGCCGTCAGCGATCTCGTCGATTCCGGGTTTCCGCGCGGCGCGGTCAGCATCCTGCTGCGCGGCATCGAGCCCGCGGCGGCTGACGGGAGGCGCCTCCCGGTCGCACTGGCCGTGGGCGGGGACGCGCACGAGATCGTCTCCGCGTCGGGCCGCCGCCTCGCGCTGATCGCCGCCGGGCCCCTCGCCGAGTCGTTGAGCCGCGCGCGCTCGGACGCCGGCTACCACGACGGGGAGGGCCGCGTGTCCGCCGTCCTGTGCGCGGCGGGGCTCTCGCGGTTCGCGGCCACCTACTTCAACGAGGCGATCTGCGACGGCGGCGTGCTGGTCGCCGTGCACTGCGAGGACCACCGGATCCGTGACGCACGCGACATTCTCGACACGCACGTCCCGGACGGGTTCGAGAAGTGGGCGGTCCCGTTCGGCGAGAGCTCGCCGGCTTCTGCGCCGCCTCTGGTGCACGTCAACGGGAAGAACACCCGGTCGTGACGCACGCACGGGCGACGCGCTACTAGCATCGGTCTTGCGCAAAAGCGCTGGCGCCGTCCGCGTAGCGTCCCCAGCGGCGGCCTTGGACGCACGTGCAAGGCGCCGCGGCATCCGGCGAGTACGCTGTCCGCTACAGCGCCGAGGCGTGTCCGGCGCTGCGCGTAGCCGCGCGTGCCACGCCGGCGTAGGAAGCTTCCTACAGGGAGACCCTCCATTCGCTCCTTGGCGCGTCGCCGCATGCGGCCACAATGGGAACGCCTCATCCCGCTCGGGTCCCGCCATGCCTCATGCCCTGATCGTCGACGACGACGTTGCCTCGGTGATGTTGCTCTCCCGACTGCTCGAACATCGCGGCTTCACGACGCGCTCCGCCGGCTCGCTCGCGGAGGCGCGCGAAAGCCTCGATCCCTACCCCGATTCCTGCCTCGTCGACGTGAAGCTCCCCGACGGCGACGGCACGTCGCTGCTCGACGAGGGCCTCGGCGACAACACCGACTTTATCCTGATCACGGGCGAGCCGTCGGTGGAATCGAGCGTCGAGGCGCTGCGACGCGGCGCGCGCGACTACCTCACCAAGCCGATAGACCGCGTCAAGCTCGAGCGCGCGCTCGCCCGCTTCATCGCGCCCGCCGCGCGACCGGCCGCGACGAGCACGTCGCTGATCGGCGAATCGCCGGAGATGCTGCGCCTCGCGCGCACGATCAACCGCGTCGGACCGACCGACGTCACGGTCCTCATCGTCGGTGAGAGCGGCACCGGCAAGGAGCTGATCGCCAACCGCCTGCATGCGCTCTCCGCCCGTGCCAAGGGCCCGTACCTTGCGCTCAACTGCGGCGCGGTATCGCCGAACCTGATCGAGAGCGAGCTCTTCGGCCACGAGCGCGGCAGCTTCACCGGCGCGACGCGCCAGCACGCCGGCTACTTCGAGCGGGCGCACGGGGGCACGCTGTTCCTCGACGAGATCACCGAGATGCCGCTCGACCTGCAGGTCCGGCTGCTCCGCGTGCTCGAGACGCGCGAAGTCGCGCGCGTCGGGTCGTCGGAAAGCGTGCCGGTCAACGTGCGCGTGATCGCCGCGACCAACCGCGACCCGCGCGAGGCCGTGCGCCAGGGGCGATTGCGCGAGGACCTGCTCTACCGGCTGCAGGTGGTGCCCATCGAGGTGCCTCCGCTGCGGCAGCGGGCCGGCGATGTCCGCCTGCTCGCGCTGCACTTCCTGGCGCAGCTCAACCAGGGCGTCGCGTCGCCGAAGTCGTTCAGCGACGCCGCGCTCGCGAGGCTCGAGGGCTACCCCTGGCCGGGCAACGTGCGCGAGCTCTACAACCTGGTGCAACGCGCGTTCGTGCTGACCGAGGGGAACGTGATCACGCACCCTCACGTGCAGCAGCACGCGCCGCAGGACGCCGGGGTCGGCCCGGGGCACTCGATCCAGGTGCGCATGGGCGAGACGCTCGCCAAGGTCGAGCAGCGGGTGATCCTGCACACGCTGCGGAACTGCCGCACGCAGGAGGAAGCGGCGCGCCTGCTCGGAGTCTCGACCAAGACGCTCTACAACAAGCTGCGGCTCTACGGTCGCTCGGCCCGCGAGCGGACCGCCTCCGGCCTCCCATCGCTCGAGGGAGACTCGGTATGGGGAACGGAGTAGGCGCGCCGCTCGGTTATCCGGCCTCGGAGGCGGTGCACCTGCTGTTGCACCACGTGCACGGCGGGTTGCACAACGCCGCGATGGCGCTTCAGCTCGCGATCGACGACAACGCGGGCGGCGCCGGCGACGAGCCGGCGCTGGTCGCCCAGTCGGGTCTGGAAGGCATTGCGCGCGCGGCCCGCGGCGTGTCGCTGCTGACCGTCGCGCTGGGCCTCAAGGCCGGGCCCGGCGCGACGCCGGCCGACCACCAGTGGGTGGCCCTCGTCGAATCACTCCTGCGCGAGCGCGCGCGTCAGCGCCAGGTCGAGCTCGACCTCGACGGCGACGACGGGGCGCCAGGCGCGCCCGACCCCGACGGCCTCGTCGAGCGGCTGGTGCGCGGCATCGAGGCGATCGACCGCGCGGCCCCGAGATCGCGGCTCGCGCTTTCCCGAGGTGCGACGTCGCCGTCGGGAACGGGCTGAGCGCCCGGGCTCGTCCTGCGCTCCTCGCCGACGCGAGCCGGACGATTCGCGTCCTGGCCAAGCGACGACGCGCACGGCCGTCCGCGACGCAAATCGCGCTCGAGCATGGGCGCCTGCGCGATCGCACGGCGCGACAACGGAAAAAATTACGCGCAAATCGTTCGTGCCGGCCATCGCATCGCCCGCCTCGGCGCGCGTGGCGCACGGGAATCACTCGCGAGCGCACGCGAGCGGCGCATGGCATACCGCTTGCGTGACCTGCACCCTGCCATCTGAAACGCGCAAGCGATGTCGCGAGGTCGTCATGCCCACGAAACGAAGATCGTCCCCGCGCTCGAGGCTCCGCAAGGGAGCGCCGCCCCGAAGTCGCGCCGCGGCGCGCGGTATGCCTCCGTTGCGAGACGGCCCGGCGTCGTGGGACGGCTCCGCTTCGCGCGATCCGCCTCGCGGCACGCGTTCGGGGAAGGGCCGCGCGGACATCGTCTCGCCACCGGCGATCGTGCGTACGCCGATCCGAAGCGCGCACAGCGAGGCAGCGGCCCGCGACGACGCGGTGGCATGGGCGCAGGCCAGCGCACGCGCGCGGCGGCGCGGCTTGCACTGACCTCCGCCACGGCCACGAGAGGGCCGGGCACCGTTTCATTCCTCCCCTTCCAGACAGGAGATCGACGATGAATGCCGCAGCACTGGATGCCCCCGGCCTGAGCGACACCTCGCAGGACGAATCGATGCGCGACGCGACGAGCGGACGAGCGGACGAAGAGTCGACGATGGGCGCCGATCGCGGCCCTTCGCGCACGCGCCCGCCGGGCTCGTCGTCGCGCGAAGCGTCCGACAGCGGCGACGCACGCGCGGGAACACGCGGCTCGCGCAGCGGCAAGTCGACCGGCGGGCGCCGCTCGGCGAGCAAGAAGACGGCGCGCAAGTCGCCGCGCAAGTCGTCCTCCGGACGCGGCCGGTCGGAGGGCTCCTCGCCGGGCGCGCGCCGCTCCGCGAGCAAGAAGACCGCGCGCAAGTCGACGACCGGCCGGAGCCGCAGCGGCAGCGCCACCGGTGGCGGGCGTCGCTCGGCGAGCAAGAAGACCTCGCCCAAGGCGTCGTCCGGTCGCGCCCGCAGCGCCGGCTCGTCGTCGGGTCGTCGCGGCGCCGCGAAGAAGACCACCCGCAAGTCGACTGCGAGTCGCGGCCGGAAGGGCTCATCGTCGATGGCCGGAGGCGCCGCGTCGGGCAGGAAGACGGCACGCAAGTCGACGTCGGCGCGCGGACGCATGGGCGGCTCGTCGATGGGCGGACGCGGCACGGCGGGCCGCAAGACGGCGCGCAAGTCGGTCTCGGCGCGCAAGCGCGCGAGCGGCTCGTCGAAGAACATGCGCGGCGGCTCGTCCGGCTCGCGCGGCGGTCGCGGCTCGTCGAGCGCCCGGGGCGGCAATCGCCGTCGTGGCCGGTAATCCCCGGAGCCCGGGCGCGGCGGGGGCCCGGCCGGGCCGTCGCCGCTTCCGTCGCCCGCCCGCGGTTCGTCAAGCAACCCGCATCGAAAGGAGGACAGCATGGCCACCGCCAGGAAGTCGTCTCGCAAGACCGCATCGAAGAGCACCTCGAAGACCGAAGCCCGGACCCGCGCGCGACCGCCGGCGATGACCGGCGAGCACGACGCGATCGAGCTCCTGACCGAGGACCACCGCAAGGTCGACGAGCTGTTCGAGGAGTACGAGGCCGCGAAGGACGAGGCCGACGACGCCGACAAGGAGAACCGCGTCGCCGAGATCTGCGTCGAGCTCACGATCCACGCGAGCGTCGAGGAGGAGATCTTCTATCCCGCCGCGCGCGAGGCGCTCGACGAGGACGAGGACGCCGAGACGCTCGACGAGGCCGAGGTCGAGCACCAGTCGATCAAGGACCTGGTCGAGCAGCTGCAGACGATGACCGCGGCCGAGGAGCTGTACGACGCGAAGGTCAAGGTGCTGGCCGAGTACGTCAAGCACCACGTGCAGGAGGAGGAGGGCGAGCTGTTCCCGGCGTTGCGCGACAGCGACCTCGACCTCGCCTCGCTCGGGGCCGAGATCGCCCAGCGCAAGGAGGAGCTTCGCACCGAGCTCGGCGCCGAATCGGCGCGCTGAGCGGTCAGCGCAGCGCAGCAGACCGGCGGCGCGAGCCGCCGGTTTCTTCTCGCGCATCGCGCGTCGCTCGCGCGAGCGCACCGGCGCACCAGGCGTTGCGCAGCACGGCCGCTCCGGCGACGACCGGAAAAAAACGGGCAGCGCGAGGCTGCCCGAACGATTGGCGGCCGCACGATCTAGGGACAGGGATCCGCGGGAAGATGCACCGCCCGCCCCGCTCGGCGGGCGATGCGTCCAGGTGGCCCGATCGTCAGGAGCGCGGCGACGAAGCCCGGCGCCGCTGCGCTCCCGACGTCCACGAACGTCCCGATCCCGTTCTTCTTCACCGTCAGGGTGCGACCGCGGTGCGTCCTACTCCTTGCGACCGGTCGTGCGCGGGGATCCCGACGACGACGTGCCGGACGGCGTGCCGTAGCCCGACGTGGTCGAGCCCGACGACGCGCCGGCGCTGCCCGACGACGCGCCCGAGCTCGAGCCGTAGTCCTGCGACGACGAGGCGGACCGGCCGGCCGACGACTCCGCCGGGCGCGACGACGACTGATCCTCGTCGCGCGTGACGCGGATGCGGTTGTCGATGTCCTTGACGCCGGGGCACTGGTCGACGAGATCCTCGATCGCGTGCTTGGTGTAGCGATCGCGAACCGTGCCGTCGAGGGCGACCTTGCCCTGCGACACGTCGACCGTCACGTCGCTGCTGTCGATGAACTCGCTCGCGTAGAGCTGCTCGCACAGGTCTTCCCTGATGCGTTCGTCGGAGCGCTGCCAGCCCTTCGGCCCGCGACGCGCCGAGCGGGCGCCCTCGCGCCAGCCCTGCTGCCCGTAGCCCTGCTGGCCGTAGCCTTGCTGCACGTAGCCTTGTTGCCCGTAGCCTTGCTGCCCGTAGCCTTGCTGCCCGTAGCCTTGCTGGCCATAGCCGCCAGGGGCCGACGGGCGCTGGCCCGAATAGCCGACCTGCTGCCCGTAGCCCTGCTGGCCGAAGCGCTCCGCTGTCTGGCTCGGGAAGCTGCCGGGCGCCGAGCCGTAGCCGTGCTCGAACTGGGCGCCGCGTGGATGGCCGCCGTGGCTCGACGCGAAGCCGCCGCCGCCGTACGCGCGCTCGGAGCCCGCGTACATGCCGCCGCGCTCGCTGCCGTAGCTGCCCGCGTACGTGCCGCCGTAGTTGCTGCCGGACGCGTAGCCGCCCTGCGTTTCCTGGCCCGTGCCCCAGTTGCCGTAGCCGCCGGAACTGCCGCCGCCGCGGAAGGCGCCGCCGGAGGCACCGCCCCACGCGCCGGTGCTCGACCCTTCGTAGCTCTGGTGGCGGCCTTCCTCGCTTCCCCAGCCGCCCTGCGTGCCTTCGTAGCGCCCGCCCTGGTAGCCCTGCGACTCGCCCATGCCCGCGGCGCCCGCCGGCGCGTAGCCTGCGCCACCCTGCATGCCGCCGCGGCCGTAGCGGTTCTGCATCCCGTAGCCTTCGTCGCCGGCCTCCGGGTCGGGCGACCAGCCGCCGCCCTGCTGACCGAACTCGCCCTCGCCGTAGTTGCCGCCGTAGCCGCCGGAGCGCTGGCGCTCGCCGAACTGCACGCGGCCTTCGTCCATCTCCTGCCAGCGCGGGTTGCTCCAGTTGCCGCCGGATTGGCCGCCGCCCATGCGACTGCCGCCGCGCTCCTGACCGCCGCGGTAGCCGCCTTGACCGCCGCCCCTCTGCGCCTGCGAATTGCGTTGTGCCATGAGTTCCTCCGCGTGAACGTGATCGATCGTCCCGACTGCCGATCGCAGGAGGCTCTTGCAACTCCCATGCCCCGCACGCCAAGGGCAAGCGCGCGCGAAACGCCGCGCGCGCCCGCAAAAATTTCCGGTAATCGTTGCGAAGAGGCGACACCGGCCGGCGTCGCCGTGCGCCGTGCGCCGCGCCGTCGCTGGCGCGGCGCACGGAGGGTTCACGGCACGCGGCGGCTGCGCCGGAACAGGTTGACGATCGCGAGCAGGATGATCGCGCCGATGAGCGACGACACGAGGCCCATCACGCTGAAGTCGCCCTGATTGATCGTGCCTCCGCCCAGGAGCGGCGTGACGAGCCACCCGCCGATGAAGGCCCCGACGATGCCGACGACGATGTTGAGCCCGATGCCCTGCTGCGCATCGGTCTTCATGATGAGACTCGCGATCCAGCCCAACAGCCCACCCACCACCAGCCAGATGATGAAGTTCATGGTGCACGCTCCTCGTGAAGGGTCGATTCCCCGCGGTCTCTGCAAGGCACATCCCGACGGCGCGACCGCACGGCCGTCGGCAACACGGGGGCGGTCGACGCCGCCACCTCGGAATCGTTCATCCGCTGCGCGCGGCCGCCTGTTTGCGCGCGCCGCGGATGTTCAGGAACGCGAGCGCGACCTGCAGGACGATCAGCGCCCACGCCGCCGCCGCCCAGCCCCACGCGATCCACAGCACGTTGCTCGCGAGGAACAGCCAGAAGCCCTTGCGGCGCCGCGAGGCGCTCGTGGAGGCGACGCTCCAGGCGGCGAGCACCGTCACCGCCATCGCGGGCCACTGGAGCCAGTCGATCCACCCGGCCGTCATCGGCGTGCGTCCCCGCGGCGCGAGGCGCCGGATGCCGCTCGCGGTCGAGTGGTCCGCGCATGACGCGTCGTCCGGCTCACGAGGGCCGGGCGGCGGGACGGCGCTCGCGATCGTCCCGCGCGGCCCGCCCGGCGGCCCCGCGTGGCCTGACGCCGGTCTCGGCCGCCAGCAGCGCCGCCGTGTAGAAGATCACGGCCGAGTAGTAGAACCACAGCAGCACCAGCGCGAGCGATGCCGCCGCGCCGAACGACGACACCGCCTCGCTCGTGGCGAGCCAGGTCGCGACGACCCAGCGGCCGATCGTGAACAGCGCCGCGGAGATCAGCGTCGCGCGGACGACGGCACGCCAGCCGATGCGGCGCGAGGGGAGCCACGCGTAGACGGCGGCGAACAGCGCGGCCGTGCTCACGAACGTCGACGCTTCCGAGATCGCGCGCGCGATCCATGCCCCCTCGAGGCCGAACCGGTCGCTCGTCCAGTGGAGCGCGCTCGTGAGCGAGGCGTTGGCGAACAGCGAGAGCACCAGCAGGAAGCCCAGCGTGAGGATCAGCCCGAACGCGTAGGCCCGTGCCCGCACCAGCGACAGCCAGCTCTCCTCGTTCGGCTTCGCGGTCCCGAAGATCTCGTCGAGGCTCGACTTGAGCTCGGCCAGCGAGGTCGTCGCGCCGACGACCAGCAGCACCACCGAGATGATCGCCGCGAGGCCTCCCTTCATCTCGCCCGCCTGGTCGATCGCCGCGCCGACCCACGACGACGTACCCTCGCCGAAGATCGTCGCGACCTGCGCCATCACGTGGCTCCGGAGGTTCGCGGCGTCGACGATCAGCGCCCCGACCCACAGCGCGATCACGAGGATCGGCACGACCGAGAAGGCGGCGTAGTAGGCGAGCGCGGCCGCCTTGCGCGTCACGTCGACCTCGCTCCAGCGCGCGAGCAGCGCCTTGGCGCGTTCCGCGACCCGGAACGCGAGCAACGGGCGCCCGATGGCCTTGCCGCGCTCGATGGCGGCGCGGATGTCCGAAGGCTCGTCGGAAGCAGGGTGGGCGAGGCTCATGGCGTTTCGACTGTCGCGCATCCGGCGCGGCGACGACCGCCAGTCTCGGCGCGGCCTTCCCGAACGTGCATCGGCGGGCGATGCGTCGCGCTGTCCCCGCCCGTCCTACGCGTCTACGGTGGGACGGACGACGACGCGTCAAAGCCCCGTGCGCCGACTGAGTTGCGCCGGCGCCGCAGGCATCGTCTCGCGACGATGAGCACGCCTTCCCCGCAGGCCGCCGCGGCGACCCCGCCCGGGCTGCGCTACACCACCGACGCCGAGCCGGGCATCCGGCGCTCGCTGGAGCGCGGGAAGGTCGTCTATCGCGGGCCCGACGGCCGCGTGGTGCGCGACCCCGCGACGCTCGCCCGGATCGCGGCGCTCGTGCTGCCGCCCGCGTGG
This sequence comes from Casimicrobiaceae bacterium, assembly GCA_035711225.1. GTDB lineage: Bacteria > Pseudomonadota > Gammaproteobacteria > Burkholderiales > Casimicrobiaceae > VBCG01. The sequence goes on along the minus strand of DASTCK010000013.1, from coordinate 759 downwards.
ACCGACGTCTGGATCTGCGCCCGCGAGGACGGACACCTGCAGGCGACCGGGCACGACCAGCGCGGGCGCAAGCAGTACCGCTACCACGCGGCGTGGACGGCGGAGCGCGGCGCCAACAAGTTCGATTCGCTGGTCGAGATCGCGCGCGTCCTCCCGCGCATCCGCCGCGCGGTGCGGCGCGACCTCGCGCTTCCCGGCCTTCCCAAGGAGCGCGTCCTCGCCGCCGTCGTCCAGGTGATGGACAAGACCTTCGTGCGCGTCGGCGGCGAGAAGTACCGGCGGGAGAACGGCTCGCTCGGCATCACGACGCTTCGCGGGCGCAACGTGCGCACGCGCGGAACGCGCGTCCGATTCGACTTCCTCGGCAAGTCCGGCAAGCGGCACCAGCCGGAGGTCGAGGATCCCGCCGTCGCGCGCGTCGTGCGCCATTGCCTCGACCTTCCCGGCTACAACCTGTTCCAGTACGAGCACGAGGAGGGCCCGCGCATCGTGTCGGCCGCCGACGTCAACGACTACCTGCGCACCGTCGCCGGCCGTCCGTTCTCGAGCAAGGACTTCCGCACGTGGGGCGGGACCGTGCGCGCCGCGAGCCATCTGCGCCGCTGCGATCGGCCGACCTCGCAGCGCGCCGCGAAGGCGCAGGTGCGCGAGGCCATCGCCGCCGCGGCGGCGGCGCTCGGCAACACGCCGGCGGTCTGCCGCAAGAGCTATGTGCACCCGCAGGTGATCGCCGCGCATCTCGAGGCGGTCGACGCCCCG
>DASTCK010000012.1:0-14141 GCA_035711225.1 Casimicrobiaceae bacterium | reverse complement strand
CGATCGCCGGTTCGAACGCGTCGACCTCGCGGTCGATGAGCCCGGCCCAGTCGGCAGGCGTGCCGCGCCCGCCGGCGACCGCGCGTCGATCGACGTGCGGCGTGTGCGATGCGAGCGAGCCCGCCGGCGCGATCAGCGCGACGTGGCATCCCGCCTGCTGCAGTTCCCAGGGGAGGCGTGCCGGCGCCGTGTAATCGATCGCGATCGTCGCGACGAGGACGCGCGGCGGGCGCTGCGTCGCCGCACCGGCATCGACGTCCCGCGCACTCGCGGGGACGGACGGGGACGCTCCTTGCGGCAGCCCGGTGCGGACCGCGGTCATCGCGGCGCGACGCCGAGTTCCCTGATCGTGTCGACCCAGCGCTTCTGGTCGCGCTCGATCGTCGCGGCGAACGCCTCGCTGCTCCCGAGGAACGATTCCAGCCCTTCGCTTTCCGCCCACGCGAGCGCCCGGGCCGTTCGGAGCGAACGCCCCAGGGCCTCGTTGAGTCGCTCGACGATCGGGGCCGGCGTGCCCTTCGGCGCGACGATGCCGACCCACGCCGTCAGGTCGATGGCGCCCAGGCCCTGCTCGCCGGCGGTGGCGACGTCAGGAAAGAGCGGCGAGCGCGAGTGCGCGAAGATCGCGATCGGGCGGATGCGGCCGCTCTGCGCGACGCCGGCGCCGCCCGTCACCGAGACGATCATCATCTGCGCGTCGCCCGACGCGACGCCGGCGATGCCCGCCGCGGGGCCGTTGTACGGGACGTGCACGAGGTCGAGCCGGGCCGCGCGGCGGTAGATCTCCATGTCGACGTGGTTCGACGAGCCGACGCCACCCGAAGCGTAGTTGAGCTGGCCGGGTCGGGCCGACGCATAGGACGCGAGGTCCGCGAGCGAATGCACCGGCAGCGACGCGTTGACCCACAGCGCCTTCACCGTGCCGTAGAGGTTCGCCACCGGGGCGAAGCTCTTCACCGGATCGTAGGGAACGTTCGGCGTCACCGCGGGAACGAGCGCGTGCGTCGACAGCGTCGCCAGCAGCAGCGTGTGGCCGTCGGGCGCGGCGCGCATCACCGATTCCGCGCCGATGATGCCGCTCGCGCCGGGACGGTTCTCGACGACGACGCCGACGCCGGGACCCAGCGCCGGCGCGAGCGAGTCCGCGACGTAGCGCGCGATGCGGTCGGCCGCGCCGCCGGGCGCTTGCGACACGACGATGCGAATGGGGCGCGACGGCCACTCGGGGGGCACCTGCGCCGTCGACGCGCCGCTCGCGACCAGCGCGATCGCCACGATCGCGCCCATGCAGAGACGACCGACGCGCCTACTTGCCATTCGGTGCCGGCCGGCGGGCCGGATCGACGTCCAGGTACTTCCAGGCGAAGCCGAACGGCGAGGGCACGTAGCCCTTGACCCACGGATGCACGAACACGTTGCTGACGCTGTAGACCTGGAAGGACATCGGCGCGTAGGTCTGCGCGAGCTCGGACATCGTCCGCACCAGCGCGTTGCGCTGCGCGCCCGGCGGCGTGCGCAGGAACGCCTCGTAGGCGGCATCGTACTCGGCGAGCCTGAAGCGCGAGCGGTTGGTGTCGGGCGGCGAGCGGCCCCACAGCGTCGACAGGATCTCGTAGCCGGACGGGTCGAGCGCGCGGTAGCCCATGTTGAACATCGGCAGCTGCCCGGCGAGGCTCTGCTTCAGGAGGTCGGCGAACGGCGCGGTGTTGACGCGCATCCGGATGCCGATCGCGTCCATGCTCTTGAGCCACAGCGTGTCGGCCTCGCGGGCCCACGAATCGGGCGTCGAGCTGTGCACCAGCGTGAACGGCTTGCCGTCGGGCGTCTCGCGGTAGCCGTCGCCGTCTCGGTCGCGCCAGCCGAATCGATCGAGCAGCGCGCGCGCAGCCGCGGGATCGTAGCCGGACGCATTGCGCAGCGACGGATCGTGGCCCTGCACGTGCGGCGGCAGGAGCTGGTTGGCCGCCATCGCCTGGCCGGCGTACATGACGCGGATGAAATCGGGCGTGTTGAAGCCCATGCCGATCGCGCGGCGCAGGGCGATGCGCTCCGGCGCCATCCCGCCGACGTCGCGATCGTCCATGTTGAAGTAGGTGAAGACGAGGTACGGCGCGACCGCGCGCACGTGCCGCACGCCGCGCGCGGCGAGCTCGGGCTTGAGCGTGCCGTCCTGCAGCACGCGACCCAGCACCTGTCCGCCCAAGGCGACGTAGTCGAGCTCCGCCTTCTCGAACGACAGGAGCTCGGGCAAAAGCTCCTCGATGATCGCGATCTCGATGCGGCCGATCGCGGGCAGCGCGACGCCTTTCATCTCGTCCACCATCGCGCGATGCGCAGGGTCGCGCGAAGCCGGGAACGCGATGCGTCGGTAATGCGGGTTGGCCTCGAGCACGAGGCGCGATCCCTTGCGCCATTCGCGAAGCCGGTAGGGGCCGGTGCCGACCGGGTGCGTCATCACGTCCGCGCCCGCCGCCTCGATCGCCTCGCGCGCGACCGCCATCGCGTTCAATCCCGCGAGGCGCTCGAGCAGCGTGTAGTCGACCGACGTCGTGCGGATGACCAGCGTGTGCGCGTCGGGCGCGGCCAGTCCCGCGATCGGGCGGTCGTAGTCGAACTTCGCGCCGGGGGCCTTCGCGGCCTCGACGACGGCGCGCGCGCCGACGATCAAGTCGGTGAGCGCCGGGTCGCCGCCGCCCCGCAGCGTCGGGTCGAGCCAGCGCTTGAGCGCGTAGACGTAATCGCCCGCGACGAGCTCGCGCGGCTTGCCACGGAACGCCGGGTCGTCGACGAACCGGATGCCGCGTTTCACGCGGATCGTCCAGGTCCTGCCGCCGTCGGTGATCTCCGGCATCGCCACCGCGGTGTTCGGGATCACCTCCGCGGGCGAGGCCAGGTAGTCGTACTGGTAGAGCCCCTCGAACAGCGCGCTGGCGACGCGCGTCGAGTAGAGGTCGGTTCCCTGCTGCGGGTCGAGGCTCGTGATGTCGGGCGAGGCGATGCGGAGCACCTTCGCGGGATCCGCGGCATGGGCCAGCGGCGCGCCGGCGACGATCGAGAGCGACAGCACGAGCGTGGTGATAGACGAGGCGAGTCGCATGGCGGCTTGCGAGGCTTGATCCGAGGCGGCGTCGAAAGGTGCCCCCCCCACGGTGTCAGGCACGTGCCTGACACCGGGGGGCGTCGCGGGCGGGAGTGGGCGGGCCACCGCGACGCGGAATGGTAAAACGGATCGGCGGGGTCGCGCCGCCGCCGGCGTAGGATGCGCCGCATGCGCGACGGTGCTCGCCACCACGCGGTCCTGTTCGTCTGCCTGGGCAACATCTGCCGCTCGCCGACGGCCGAGGCGGTATTGCGGGCCACGGCGCGGCGCGCGGGCATCGCCTCGCGCCTGACGATCGACTCGGCCGGCACCGGCGACTGGCATGTCGGAAGCCCGCCGGACTACCGGGCCATCGCGCACGGCGCGAAGCGCGGCTACGACCTCGCGCGCCTGCGCGCCCGCCAGGTCGCGAGCGAGGACTTCGCGCGCTTCGACTGGATTTTTGCGATGGACCACCCGATTCTCGACGAGCTCACCCGCCTGCGGCCGGCGAGCTACGCCGGGCACCTGGGACTGTTCCTCGATCTCGCCCCGCAGCTCCAGCGGCGCGAGGTCCCCGACCCGTACGACAAGGGTCCCGACGCCTTCGAGACGGTGCTCGACCTCATCGAGGCGGCGAGCGACGCGTTCGTCGCGCGCCTCGCCGGATCGAGCGGCAGCGCGGCAGCCTCACGCTGACGCGGCGGCGCGCTCGGCGAAAAAAAAAGCGGGGCCGCGAAGCCCCGCTTGGCTGGCGGCGCTTGAACGTCAGCCGGGAGGCGGCGCGTCCTTGCGCGTCTCGACGATCTCCAGCGGCTCGTCGGCGAGCGACACGCGTGGCGGTCGCGTGCGGCGCGGCCGCGGCGCCGTGTCGGCCTCGTCGCTCGGCGGCGGCGGCACGTGCCGCGTTTCGACGAGCTCGAGGCCGGAATCCGCAGGCAACGTGTACGGCGTCGGTGCCGGCGTCGGGGCCGGCGTCACACGCGCCGGTGCCTCGGCGGCGGGACGGGCATGGTGCACTGGCGGGGCTGGAACGTCGGGAATCGGCGGCGGCGTCGGGATGCGTGGTGCGGCCGGCTCGGCGAACGACGGCGGCTCGTCGCGCGGCCCGTCGTGCATCTCGCGCGGCGTCGTCCGTCGCTCGTGCCTCGCCGGTTCGGCGGCGCGCTCGCGCACGACGGGGGCGGCAGGCATGTCGTGAGCGGACGGCTCGACGCGCTCCGCGTTCGACACCGGGTCGTCGCGGAAGCGCTCGGACAGCGACATCTCGCGCTGTTGCGGCTCGCTCGTGAACTCGCCGCCTTCGGCTTCGCGCTCGACGGGCGACACCGTCGGCTGCGCGGCCTCGGGCCGCTCGGCGCGATCGCCGCCGCCGCCTCGACCGCGACGGCGACGCCGGCGGCCGCCTTCGCGCCGCGCTTCATCGCCGCCTTCCTGCGGCGGCAGCGTGCCTTCGACCAGCGCGCCGACCGGCGCGGCTTGCGCCTTTTCCGCTTGCGGCCTGCGCTCGCGCTCAGGACGCTGGCCCTCGCGACGCTCGCGCTCCGGCCGCGGCCCCTCGCGCTGCCCCTCGTCGCGACGCGCCTCCTGCTTGCGCGGCTCGTCGGACCGCGGGCCTTCGTCGCGCCGGCCTTCCTGGCGGCGCTCGCCTCGCTCGCGCTCCTGGCGCGGCGGCTGTCCCGCGCGCTGGCCCTGCGGCGGCCGCGGCTGCCCGCCTTCGCGGCGCTGGTCGCCGCGACGCTGCTCGCCGTCGCGGCGGTCACGACCTTCGCGACCCTCGCGACCCTCGCGTCCTTCGCCGCGACGCTCGTCGCGGCGCTGCTGGCCGCCGCCGTCGCGACGCTCGTGGCCGGGGCCGCGCCCGCGACCCTCGCGAGGCTCGCGCGGTGGCTTGTCGCGGCCCGCCTCGCGCGATGCCGGCGCGGCGCCGGTCGCCGCCGGCGCGGACGCCGGCTTGCCGCGGAACCAGCCCATCATGCGATCGAACCACGAGCCCGCGGCATGGCCGCCGGCAGCCGCCTGGAACGTCGGTGCGACGGGGGCGGGGGCGGTCTCGGTCGGCATCGGAGCGGGCTGCGCGGGCGTGATGCCCTTGACGACCGCTTCCTGGCGGATTTCCTTCGCCTCTTCCTTCTTCGCCTTCGCCGGGTCGACCTGCTCCGGGGCCTCGACCATGTCGAACGACATCGGCAGCGGCTCGGCGTGGTTCAGGTCGTCGTGGCGCAGGCGCTCGACCTTGTAGTTCGGCGTCTCGAGGTGGCGGTTGGGCACCAGGAGCACGTTCACCTTGAAGCGCGTCTCGATCGACAGCACGTCGCCGCGCTTCTCGTTCAGCAGGAACGTCGCGACGTCGACCGGCACCTGCGCGACGACCTGCGCGGTGTTGTCCTTCATCGCCTCCTCCTGCAGGATGCGCAGGATGTGCAGCGCGGTCGACTCGGTGCCGCGGATGTGGCCGATGCCGTGGCAGCGCGGGCAGGGGATGTACGCCGATTCGGCGAGCGCCGGGCGCAGCCGCTGGCGCGACAGCTCCATCAGCCCGAAGCGCGAGATCTTGCCGAGCTGGATGCGCGCGCGGTCGTAGCGCAGCGCCTCGCGCATGCGGTTCTCGACCTCGCGCTGGTTCTTCGCCGACTCCATGTCGATGAAGTCGACGACGATGAGGCCGCCCAGGTCGCGCAGCCGCAGCTGGCGCGCGAGTTCGTCGGCCGCCTCGAGGTTCGTGTTGAACGCGGTCGTCTCGATGTCGCCGCCCTTGGTGGCGCGCGCCGAGTTGACGTCGATCGACACGAGCGCCTCGGTGTGGTCGATCACGATCGCGCCGCCGGAGGGCAGCGGCACCTGGCGCGCGTACGCCGTCTCGATCTGGTGCTCGATCTGGAAGCGCGAGAACAGCGGGACGTCGTCGCGATAGAGCTTCACGCGGTGCACGTTGTCAGGCATCACGTGTGCCATGAACTGCTGCGCCTGCTCGTAGATCGCCTCGGTGTCGATCAGGATCTCGCCGATGTCGGCGTGGAAGTAATCGCGGATCGCGCGGATGACGAGGCTCGACTCCTGGTAGATCAGGTAGGCGCCGGGCTGAAGCTTCGCGGCTTCCTCGACGGCGCGCCACAGCTGCATCAGGTAGTTCAGGTCCCACTGCAGCTCCTCGGCGCTGCGGCCGATGCCCGCGGTGCGCGCGATGACGCTCATGCCGGCGGGGACGTCGAGCTGCGACACCGCGTCGCGGAGCTCGTTGCGATCCTCGCCCTCGACGCGGCGCGACACCCCGCCGCCGCGAGGGTTGTTGGGCATCAGCACCAGGTAGCGGCCGGCGAGCGAGATGTAGGTCGTGAGCGCCGCGCCCTTGTTGCCGCGCTCGTCCTTGTCGACCTGGACGATCAGCTCCATCCCTTCGCGGATCTGGTCCTGCATGCGGCCGCGACCGCCTTCCCCTTCGTCGTCCTCGCCGCCGCGGCGGCCGCCCTTCAGGTACTGCCGCGCGATCTCCTTGAACGGCAGGAAGCCGTGGCGGTCGGTGCCGTAGTCGACGAAGCAGGCCTCGAGCGACGGCTCGACGCGCGTCACCACGGCCTTGTAGATGTTGGATTTCCGCTGCTCCTTCGCGGCGGACTCGATGTCGAGGTCGACGAGCTTCTGGCCATCGACGATCGCCACCCGGAGCTCCTCGGCCTGGGTGGCGTTGAACAGCATTCGCTTCATGCGGATTCCTTCGTGCGCGGTCGGTGTCGACCGGCCGTCGAAGGCGGCGGGGAGCGGGCGGCGGGAGGCGGGCCTGGAGCCCGCGTCCCGGTCAGGACGGTGCGGCGGCGGACAGGGCGACGCGCTGCGACGGCCGTGCGGCCGGGCAGGGTGGAACGGAAGCGGCGTGATTCAGCATGCGGTTACGCTTGGGAGCCGCGGTCGCCCGGGTGCGGGTAGCGGGGGCGGGCCGTTCGAAAGGCGTCGGGTCGCTGGGAGTCCGGAAGAGACGGGAGCTCTCGGGAGACGGGCCGCCGGGGCATGATCGCCGCACCGGCGTAGCGTCCCTCGAGGGGATCGTGGTCGTTTCGCCGCACAGTCCGGCCCGTGCCCCGGCGCTGACGCCGGCCGGCGCGTGGGACTGCGCTAGTACCTTAATATCGCTCTTTTTTCGGACTTCGACGCCCGGCCGGCGAGCGACTTCCCGGCTTGGCCGCCACGGTGGGCGGCGCCGCACGACGATCCTTCGACGCTCGCGTCGCCCGGTTCGGTCGCCTGGCGACAGGGAACCGGGAGGGGCGCCGGCGGGGTCCTTCGCGCGGCTGACCGGACAATTATAGGCGAATGAACGAGTTACGCAACCACGCCGTCCGGGAGCTCATGATCGACGAGGCGTCCGAAGGCCAGCGCCTCGACAATTTCCTCGCCCGGGTGCTCAAGGGCGTCCCCAAGAGCCATCTCTACCGCATCGTGCGCTCCGGCGAGGTGCGTGTGAACGGCCGCCGCGCCGGGCCGGATGCTCGGCTTGCCCACGGCGACCGCGTTCGCATCCCGCCGGTGCGCACCGGCGAGCCCGCCTCGCCGGCGGCGAAGGCGGCCGGCGCCGCACGCGCGGGCGAGAAGCTCGTCGTGCTGCACGAGGACGACGACCTGATCGCGCTCGACAAGCCCGCCGGCGTGGCGGTGCACGGCGGCAGCGGCATCGCGCACGGCGTCATCGAGCGGCTTCGCGCGGCGCGGCCGCAGGCACGCTTCCTCGAGCTCGTGCACCGCCTCGACCGCGACACCTCGGGCGTGCTGCTGGTGGCGAAGAAGCGCGCCGCCCTCGTCGCGCTGCACGATGCGTGGCGCGCCGGCGACGTCGACAAGCGCTACACGGTGCTGGTGCGCGGACGCTGGCGCGACGCGAAGCGCGTCGTGCGCCTGCCCGTGCATCGCTACACGACGCGCGAAGGCGAGCGGCGCGTGCGCGTCGAGGAGGACGGGCAGCACGCCCAGACCACCTTTCGCCGGCTCGCCGTGTGGCCCGATCACGATCCGCCGCTCGCGCTGCTCGACGCCGAGCTGCACACCGGCCGCACGCACCAGATCCGCGTGCACCTGACGCACCTGGGCTTCCCGCTCGCCGGCGACGACAAGTACGGCGACTTCGCGTGGAACCGCACGCTCGCGAAGGCGGGCCTCAGGCGCATGTTCCTGCACGCGGCGCGACTGTCGCTGGCGCATCCGCGGACCGGCGAGACGCTCGCGCTCGAGTCGCCGCTGCCGCCCGACCTCGCCGCGTTCGTCGCCTCGATCGGGATCGCCGCGGGGTCGGAATCGAATCCGACCCCGATGTAGAGTCGAGGATGCTCGCGCCGCGCCGCTTCCGGCTCATCGTCTTCGACTGGGACGGCACGCTCGCCGACTCGACGTTGCTGATCGCGCGCGCGATCAGCGAGGCTTGCGTGGCGGTCGGGCGACCGATGCCGCGGCTCGCCGACGCGCGCTACGTGATCGGGCTCGGGCTCGCCGATGCACTGGCGCACGTAGCGCCCGGGCTCTCGGCGGACGAGCAGCGCGCGCTCGCCGCGCATTACCGGCGCCACTACCTCGACGGCGAGCCGGACATCCCGCTCTTCGCAGGTGTCGCGGAGCTGCTCGCCGATCTCGACGCCGCCGGTTTCCTCCTCGGCGTGGCGACCGGCAAGACACGCACGGGGCTCGATCGCGCGATCGCGAGCCACCGTCTCGACGGGCGCTTCCACGCCACGCGGTGCGCGGACGAGGGGTTTCCCAAGCCGCATCCCGACATGCTGCTCGCGCTGATGGATCGCCTCGCGGTCGCCCCCGGCGAGACGCTGATGATCGGCGACACGACGCACGATCTCGACCTCGCGCGCAATGCCGGCGCGCACGCGGTCGCCGTGGCCTACGGCGCGCACGACGTCGACGGCCTCGCATCGCGCGGGCCGCTTGCGACCGTGCACTCGGTCGGCGAGCTGCGGCGATGGCTCGCCGAGCACGCCTGACGCGCCCAAGATCGCGCCAGCGGCGCGCGATGGGCGCCGACGCGTCGCCGAGCCAGGGTGCCGACGGCGCGGGATCTCCGCCGGGGTAGACTTCCGCCTCCACGCAAAACGGCGCGGCATCGCGGAAACACCATGGCGGACGAAGGCTGGGAAAGGCGGGCGCTCGAGACGCTCGCGAACGACATCGTCGTCGAGCGACGCCGCGCGCGCCGCTGGGCGATCTTCTTCCGGCTGCTGACGCTCGCAATCGTCGTGGTCGGCATGCTCGCGCTCTTCGGCTTCGTCGGGCCGACCGGCAAGCTCTGCATCGACAAGTGCACCGCGGTCGTGCACCTCGAGGGCGAGATCGAGCGCGAAGGCCGCGCGAGCGCGCAGATCGTCAACGAGGGCCTGCGCGCCGCGTTCGAGCATCCGGGCACGCGCGGCGTCGTCCTGGTCGTCAACAGCCCGGGCGGCAGCCCGGTGCAGGCGGGGCAGATCTACGCGGAGATCAAGCGGCTGCGCGCCAAGTACCCGAAGATCCCGCTGCACGCGGTGATCGAGGACATGGCGGCGTCGGGCGGCTACTACGCCGCCGTCGCGGCGGACCGCATCTACGTCGACCCCGCGAGCCTCGTCGGCTCGATCGGCGTGCTGATCGACGGCTTCGGCTTCGTCGGCACGCTGGAGAAGCTCGGCGTCGAGCGCCGCGTGCTGGCCGCAGGCGAGAACAAGACCTTCCTCGACCCGTTCCTGCCGCTCAAGGAGCCGCAGCGCGAGTACGCGCAGAAGATGCTCGAGGACATCCACCAGCAGTTCATCGGCGCGGTGCGCGACGGTCGCGGCCCGCGCCTGAAGGAGTCGCCGGACCTGTTCACGGGCCTCGTGTGGAACGGCCAGCGCGCCGTCGACCTGGGGCTCGCCGACGCGTTCGGCAGCGTCGACAGCGTCGCGCGCGACGTGTTCGGCGCCGAGGAGATCGTCGACTTCACGCCGAAGGAGGACCTGACCAACCGGCTGGCGCGACGCTTCGGCGCGGAGGCGGGCAGGACGGCGATCGGCACGATGCGCTCGCTGACGTTGCGCTGAGCGCGGCGCCTCGAGGCTGGTGGATGGTGACGGCAGGGGTGGTGCCGGCGGACGACGCTCGACCCTCCACCATCGACGAACGCTTCTACACGGCCAGCCACCCGCGCGCCACCGCCTTCGCGATCGCTTCCTGGCGGTTGAGCGCCGCGAGCTTGACGATCGCGTTGCCGACGTGGAAGTCCACGGTGCGCGACGCGATGCCGAGCTTGCCGGCGATGTCGCGGCTGGTGAGGCCCCGCGCAGACATCGCGAGGCACGCCTGCTCGCGCTCGGACAAGCCGGGTGACGGTCGGCCGGAGGCGTCGATCCCGGTCGCCGCGGCGTTCCGGCTCGCATGGACCGCGTGCGCGACCCAGAGCAGGTCGCCCAGCCGCTCGACGATCGCCGCGCGTCGTGCCGGCGTCGCCGCGTCGAGCGACGAATCGAAGGCGACGACGGCGCGCTGCCGCGGCGTGCCTATCGGGATCGCGATCCCGCTGCGGATGCCTTGCGCGGCGGCATCGCGCAGGAAGCGCGCGAGCCGGCCGCGCGCGACGAGCGTTCCTGCTTCCCACAGGCAGGGCAGCGACTGGTCGAGCGTGGCCACGAGTCGCGGATCGACGTCGCCGTAGCGACGCTCCCGGTGCTCGATGTCCCAGCGGTCGCCCCACGTGGACCACAACGAGAACGCGAGCGGCGCGGCGCGCGCGGCGGCGAAGTAGGAGAGCCCGTCGAAGCCGAGTCCCTGCACCCAGCCCCGGATCACGCTGACCGGGTCGCCCTGCCGCGCCATCGTGTCGCCCTCGGGCACCAGCACGGCGATCGAAGCGTCGCCGGAAGACGGGCGGGCGCGAGGGGCCGGGATCATGACGGTGGTCGAGAGCATCGGAACCGGGGGAAATCCTAGTCCGGCCGCCGCTGTCGTGTACAACGGGGCGACGGACGGCATCGTTGCAGCGCAACCTCGGGGCATGACCCCACCGGCGACCCCGCGAGTGCACCATCGCGCATGACGAAGGCATTGGCGTCGCCGAAGCCGACGACCGGGATCGGAGCGAATGCTCCGACACCGGGGGAGCAGGCTCTCCCGCGTCAGCGCTTCGACGCGGGGGGCAAGCCGGTGATGCGGGTGCCGGGCCCGATCTGGCGCTCGGCGAACCAGCCCTTGCGCATCTCCAGCGCGTACAGCGCCGGGCCGCGCGAGAGATGCCTCGATTCGTCGTGCGGCGCCATGTCGTCGACGTTGAGGATCGTCCCGGCGGCGTCGATGAACGCGATCGACAGCGGGACATAGGTGTTGCGCATCCAGAAGCCCTGCATCTCCGGCTCCGCGAACACGAAGAGCATGCCGCGATCGGCGGGCAGGCTGAAGCGGAACATGAGGCCCAGCGCGCGCTGGTCCGGCGTCGACGCGACCTCCGCGGTGACGGCGTGCGCGCCGACCTGGATGCGCGTCGTCGGGAGCGACTGGGGCTTCCCATCGGCGCCCTGCGCACCGGCGGCGAGCGGCACGGCGGCGCAGGCGAAGGCGAGGGCGAGCGTCCTGAAGGGAGAAAGCAGAGGGGTGAGCGTCATGGGGAAACAACGCGCGTGCGGCGCAGGAAGATGACCCAGAGGAGCAAGGCCGCGAACGTGAACGCGGCCATGCCCGCGGCGAGGGTCGTGAGCGAGCGGTCGAGCAGCGGGGCCAGCGTCCCGGCCACGAGGCCGCCCAGCGCGAACTGGATGAAGCCCTGGAGCGACGACGCGAGGCCGCGCATCGTCGGGAAGAGATCGAGCATCATGACCGTGATGCTGGGCATCACGATCGACGAGCCGATCATGTAGAGGAACAGCGGCGCGACGTTGATCGCCACGTGCGCCGGGGCGAGCAGGCACACCGCGACGTTCAGCAGGGCTGCGCCCCCCATGAACAGGTAGCCCACGCGCACCGTCGTGCGCGACGAGAGGCGTCCTGCGACCTTGCCCGACACGGTGGCACCGATCATCACGCCGGAGATAAACGGGATGAACAGCCAGCCGAAGCCCATCGTCGACACGCCGAGCAGGTCGACGAGGAACGCCGGCGCGCCGGCGATGTAGAGGAAGAACGCGCAGAAGTTGAGCGCCGGCACGAACGCGAGCAGCAGGTACTCGCGCCGTCCGACGACGGCCAGGTAGTTGCGCGCGAGCGTGCGGGGGTGCAGCGCCGTGCGCATGTGCGGCGGATGCGTCTCGGGCAGCGCGCGCGCCGCCCACGCGAGCACGGCGAGCGTGAAGGCGAGCAGGCTCCAGAAGATGGCCCGCCAGCCGAGCGTGTTGAGCAGGAGGCCGCCGATCACGGGCGCCACCGCCGGCGCGATCGAGAACACCAGCGTCACCTGCGACATCGCCTTCTGCGCCTCGTGGCCGTGGAAGGTGTCGCGGATCACCGCGCGACCGATCACCATCCCCGCGCCGGCGGACAGGCCCTGCAGCGAGCGCGCGAGCCAGAGCGACTCGATGTTGCCCGCGATCGCGCAGCCGAGCGTCGCGATCGCGTAGACCGCGAGCCCGGCGAGCAGCACCGGACGCCGGCCGAGCGCATCGGAGAGCGCGCCGTGCCACAGCATCATGAAGGCGTACGCGAACAGGTAGGCGGACAGCGTCGCCTGCACCGCGACAGGCGTCACCGCGAGCTCGGCCCCGATCGCGCCGAACGCCGGCAGGTACAGGTCGATCGAGAAGGGCCCGAGCATCACGAGCGAGGCGAGCAGCGCCGCGAACGCCCAGGAGCGGCGCGCGGGGACGCTCGCCGCGGAGGAGGCCCCCGGGGTCAAGCGACCGGGCCTTCGCCCGCGAGCGCCGCGTCGACCGCGGCGCGGTCGTACTTCGGCGCGAACAGCGCGATGAACGCGTAGACGTAGCCGCGCAGGAACACGTTGCGGCGCAGCGCGAGGCGCGTCGTCGACGGCGCGAACAGGTGGCTCGCGTCGAGCTTCACGAGGCCCTTGTCGCGCGCGGGATCCCACGCCATCTGCGCGACGATGCCCACTCCCATGCCGAGCCCGACGTAGGTCTTGATGACGTCGGCGTCGAGCGCCGTCAGCACGACGTTCGGCTCGAGGCCGCGCGCGGCGAAGGCGGCGTTGATCTGCGAGCGCCCGGTGAACGAGAAGTCGTAGGTGATGATCGGATGCTTCGCGAGCGCCTCGAGCGTGAGCTTGCCCTTGAGCCGGGCGAGCGGATGCGCGAGCGGCACCAGCACGCAACGGTTCCAGGTGTAGCAGGGCAGCGTGACGAGGTCGGGGAAGTCCGCGAGCGCCTCGGTCGCGATCCCCACGTCGGTCTCGCCGGCCTGAGTGTGCTCGGCGACCTGCTTCGGGTTGCCCTGGTGCAGGATCACGCGCACCTTCGGATAGCGCTCGGCGAATTGCTGGAGCACTCGCGGCAGCACGTAGCGCGCCTGCGTGTGCGTGGTCGCGATCGACAGCGTGCCCGTGTCCTCGCGCCGGAACTCGTCGGCGACGCGCTTCAGGTTCGCGATCTCCGCGAGCGCCTTGCGCGCGGTCGCGACGACGACCGCGCCGGCCGGCGTCAGGGCCGCAAGCCGCTTGCCCTGTCGCACGAATACCTTGAGGCCGAGCTCGTCCTCGAGCTGCCGGATCTGCTTGCTGATGCCCGGCTGCGACGTGTAGAGCGCCTCGGCGGCGTCCGAGACGTTGAGGCCGTGGTCAACGACGGCGGCTAGGTAGCGGAGTTGCTGGAGGTTCATGCGGCAGGCGATGGGCGATAGGCGATAGGCGATAGGCGAGAGGGGACGGGAGCCGCGGGCGGCACCGCTTATAGCCAAGCGCGCGACTCAAGCCATTATTATATAACCTTGGGTGGCGCATCCCGCGGGGTCCGCCCATCGCCCATCGCCTATCGCCCATCGCCATTTCGACATGTCCCAACGCTTCACCGTCCACCCGACCCACCCGCAGCCGCGCCTCATCCGGCAGGCGGTGACGCTGCTTCGCGCAGGCGGCGTGATGGTGTACCCGACCGATTCGTGCTACGCGCTCGGGTGCACGCTCGAG
>DASTCK010000011.1:0-9701 GCA_035711225.1 Casimicrobiaceae bacterium | reverse complement strand
ACTCGATGCCAGCAGTAGGGTGAACCAGACGCGCATTTGTCTCTCCTCGGTGATGAATGAGTTGCCGCGCTGCGACAGTGTGTTCTGATGCCTAACGAGATTTAGGTCATTTGGATGAGGTGTACGGGAATAGTTTGCGCTGGATAATCTGCGGGGGTCAACGGCCAACTATCTGATTTGCCTACTGTCCGGGTGTCCGCTATGGCTGCGGACGACGATACGCATTCGGGTCGCGCTTCGGACCCAGCCGGCACCGCGTCGCCACCGCCGCGCCTCCTCGACCAGGTGCGCGACGGGATCCGCTACCGGCACTACAGCTTCCGGACCGAGCAGGCGTACGTCGAGTGGGTGCGTCGCTTCGTCCGCTTCCACGGATTGCGACATCCGCGCGAGCTGGGCGGTCCCGAGGTCGTTGCGTTCCTGACGCACCTCGCCGTCGAGCGGAACGTCGCCGCGTCGACGCACCAGCAGGCGCTCTCGGCGCTGCTGTTCCTTTATCGCGACGTGCTCGGCGTCGAGTTGCCGTGGCTCGGCGACATCGAGCGCCCGAAGAAGCCGCGCCGCTTGCCGGTCGTGCTCTCGCGCGACGAGGTCCGCGCGCTGCTCTCGCAGCTCGACGGCACGCACGGCCTCATGTCGCGGCTGCTCTACGGCACCGGCATGCGGCTGATGGAATGCGTGCGCCTGCGCGTCAAGGATGTCGACATTCCCCGACGCGAGATCACGATACGCTCCGGCAAGGGCGGCCGCGATCGCGTGACGATGGTGCCGCAGACGCTCGCGCGCGAGCTCGCCGGGCAGCTGACGCGTGCGCGCACGCTTTGGTCCGCCGATCGCGCGAAGGGGGCCGCCGGTGTCGAGCTTCCGTTCGCGCTGGAGCGCAAGTATCCGAAGGCCGGAAGCGCGTGGGGATGGTTCTGGGTGTTCCCTGCCGCCGAGCCCTCGCGCGATCCTCGTTCGGGCGTCGTGCGCCGCCATCACGCGTACGAGGACTCGCTGGGCCGCGCCATTCGCACCGCAGCGCGCCGGTCAGGCATCGCGAAGCCGGTGACTGCACATGCGTTCCGGCACGCGTTCGCGACGCACCTGCTCGAATCCGGCTACGACATCCGCACGGTCCAGGAGCTGCTCGGGCATCGCGACGTGTCGACCACGATGGTCTACACGCACGTGCTGAACCGCGGCGGACGGGGTGTCGTCAGCCCGCTCGATCGCGCCTGACGGCTCGGGCCTTGCGCCCGCGTCGCGCAAGGCGCGGCGTCCCCAAGCAAAACGCCCCGCGTGGCGGGGCGTTTTGCTGCAGCGAAGCATCGGGCCGAGACCCGACCCGCAACGAGGGCGTCGCGTCACTCGCCCTCGAGGAAGCTCCGAAGCTTCTCGGACCGCGAAGGGTGCCGCAGCTTGCGCAGCGCCTTCGCCTCGATCTGGCGGATGCGCTCGCGCGTGACGTCGAACTGCTTGCCGACCTCCTCCAGCGTGTGGTCGGTGTTCATCTCGATGCCGAAGCGCATGCGCAGCACCTTCGCCTCGCGCGGCGTCAGCGTGTCGAGGATGTCCTTGCAGACGTCGCGCAACGATGCGTTGACCGCCGCGTCCGAGGGCGCGACCGTCGACTGGTCCTCGATGAAGTCGCCGAGGTGGCTGTCGTCGTCGTCGCCGATCGGCGTCTCCATCGAGATCGGCTCCTTGGAGATCTTCAGGATCTTGCGGATCTTCTCCTCGGGCATCTCCATCTTGACCGCGAGCGTCGCCGGATCGGGCTCCTGGCCGGTCTCCTGCAGGATCTGGCGGCTGATCCGGTTCATCTTGTTGATCGTCTCGATCATGTGCACGGGAATCCGGATCGTGCGCGCCTGGTCGGCGATCGAGCGCGTGATCGCCTGGCGGATCCACCACGTCGCGTAGGTCGAGAACTTGTAGCCGCGGCGGTACTCGAACTTGTCGACCGCCTTCATCAGGCCGATGTTGCCTTCCTGGATCAGGTCGAGGAACTGCAGGCCGCGGTTCGTGTACTTCTTGGCGATCGAGATCACGAGGCGCAGGTTCGCCTCGGTCATCTCGCGCTTCGCCTTGCGCGCCTTCGCCTCGCCGGTGGACATCTGCTTGTTGATGTCCTTCAGCTCCTTCAGCGGGATCATCACGCGCGTCTGCAGGTCGAGCAGCTTCTGCTGCTGCTCGATGATCGCCTGGCGGTAGCGCGACAGCTGCTCGCTGTAGTTGTGGTCGGCCGCGATCTCGCGGTCGATCCAGCGGATCGAGGTCTCGTGGCCCGGGAAGTTCTTGATGAACTCGGGGCGCGGCATGCCGCCCTTGTTGACGACGAGGTCCTGGATCTTGCGCTCGTGCTGCCGGATGTTGTCGACCTCCGAGCGCACGCTGTCGCACAGCTTCTCGACCATGCGCGCCGAGAAGCGGATCTGCATCAGCTCGGCCGAGATCTTCTTCTGGTAGTCGAGCGCCTTCGGGGCCTTGTGGCCCTCCTTCTGCACGACCGACAGGTGCTTCGTGTAGTGGCGGCGGATCGCGTTGAAGCGCTCGAGCGCGGCGACCTTGAGGCGCTCGAGGTTCTCGGCCTGGATCGCGCCGGCGTCGCCTTCGTCCTCGTCCTCGTCGTCCTCGTCCTCGTCGCCCTCGTCGACCGCGGTCGCCTCGATCTTCTCCTGGAAGTCGAGGAGCCCGTCGACGACGTCGTCGATCTTGAGCTCGTCCTTGCCGATCTTGTCGGCGAGATCGAGGATCTGGCCGACCGTCATCGGGCAGGCCGAGATCGCCATGATCATGTGCTTGAGGCCGTCCTCGATGCGCTTGGCGATCTCGATCTCGCCCTCGCGCGTCAGGAGCTCGACGCTGCCCATCTCGCGCATGTACATGCGCACCGGGTCGGTCGTGCGGCCGAACTCGGAGTCGAGCGTGCTCGCGGCCGCTTCGGCTTCCTCCTCGACGTCCTCGGTCGGCGCGGCGGGCGCCGCTTCGGCCATCAGCAGCGTGTCGGCATCGGGCGCCTGGTCGAAGACCTGGATGCCCATGTCGCCGATCATCGAGATGACGCCCTCGATCTGCTCGGCGTCGACCAGGTCGTCGGGCAGGTGGTCGTTGATCTCGGCGTAGGTGAGGTAGCCGCGCTCCTTGCCGAGCACGATCAGGCTCTTCAGGCGGCGCTTGCGCGCCTCGATGTCGGCCGCGGTCAGTTCGCGCGGCGCGACGTCGGCGTGCCGGCCGTTCTTGCCCTTCTTGCCGCCGCCTTCGCCGATCTTGGTGGCGAGCTTCGCGGCCATCTCGCCGGCGGCCTTCGCCGCGGCCTTGTGGTCGACCTTCGCGGGCGCTCCGTTCTTGCCGGGCAGCGCCGCGACGGGCGCGCCCGGCTTCGCTCCGGGGATCGGCTTGCCGACAGGGGCCGCTCCCTTCGCGACCGGCACAACGCCTTTCGCGAGCGGGGCCGCGCCCTTGGCGACGAGCGTCAGCTTCGCGGGCGGTTGCGCGGGCTTCGCAACCGACGGCGCGGACGGCTTGCCATGCGCCTTCGCCGCGGGCTTCGCGACGGCGACGACGTGCGGCTTCTTCGCGACCGGCTTGGCGGCGGGCTTCTTCGACGCGTGCGAACGCGGCGCCGGCTTCTTCGCGACGTGCTTCTTCGCGGCTGGCTTCGCCTTCTTCGCGGCCGGCTTCGGCGCCGGCTTGCGCGGCGGCGACTTCTTCGACTTCGCCGCGGGCTTCGACTTCGCGGACGACTTGCGGACGGGCTTCTTGGCCATGGGCATCCTGAGGGCGGCGTCACCGTCCCGGGGCGGATCCGGGGTGGCGGGGCGCAGCCGTCCACAGGTGAGGGCTGCGCGGGAAAACTTCAAATCTTATCATGCAGTTGTCCGACAGCGCGTCCCGGGGCTGCAACCCGGTTTGTACGATCCGCCGAGCGGTGGAAAAAGCGGTCTCGACGGCCCTTTCCTGTAGGAATGGCGCGAAAAAGTGCTTCAAAACGCGGGGCGTGCGATTTTCGGGGCCCGGCCGGGCGCTGAAAAGTCCGTCCATAGCCAGAAATGCAGCCGGACGGCCGCTTTTTTCGGGGAATCGGCCCCCAAAAGACGACGCGCGGCCTGAATTTTTCAGGGAGCGGTCGCCCGGTCGTCGTTGAAGCTGGCGGATCATGCCGACGTCCCCTTGGGTGCCGGCCGGCCGGAGCCCAGCCTGCTGGCGATCGCCTCGCGCTGCTCGGCAGTGAGCTCGTCGAGGGGGAGGGCGGTCAGGGCGGCGAGCTTGCGCTGCTCGTCCTGCTCGCGCCAGCGGGCGACGCCCTCGCGGAGATGCGTCTGCGCCTGCTCGGCGGTGAGGCCGCTGTCCTCGGCGGACGCGAGCGCCGAGGCGATCGCCTGCTCGTGCTCGCTGTCCGCGAACGCCTGCACGACGCCCGGCGTCGTGATCCCGCCGTCGGCATGGGCGCAATGCTCGACGACGGCCGCCAGCGCGGCCGCGTCGGGAGTGTTCTCGCCGGTCACCGGGATGTCGACGTCGCGCACGATCGACGGTTGGAGCAGGACCGCCTGCAGAAGTTGCCGCGCGAGCGACGGCGCCCGACGGACGGGCAGGCGCGCACCGCCGCGCGGACGGAACGCGGGATCGCGTCGTGCGTCGTCGTCGCGCCCTCGCTCTTGCGCGGTGTCGGACGCGCGCGGACGCATCGGCGCCTGCACGATCGGGGCGATCTGCGCTTCGGGCAGGCCGGCGATCTCCGCGACGCGGCGCGTGATGAGCGCGGCGAGCACGGGCGCGCCGATCTGGCTCACCAGCGGGCGCGCAGCCGCGACGAGCGCGGCGCGTCCTTCGTCGCTGGTCGGCGGATGGCGCGCGGAGAGCTCGGTGACCAGGAAATCGGAGAGCGGCATCGCGTGCGCGAGCGCGTCCTCGAACGCGGCGCGGCCGCGCCGGCGCACGTAGTCGTCCGGATCCTCGCCTTCGGGGAGGAACAGGAAGCGCGGATTCTTGCCGTCGGCGAGCACCGGGAGCGTGTTCTCGAGCGCGCGCCACGCGGCCTTGCGGCCCGCCGCGTCGCCGTCGAAGCAGAACACGACGTTGTCGGTGAGCCGGAAGAGCTTCTGCGCGTGGGCGTTGGTCGTCGACGTGCCGAGCGTGGCGACCGCGTACTCGACCCCGTGCTGCGCGAGCGCGACCACGTCCATGTAGCCTTCGACGACGACCACGCGCTCGGCGTCGCGGATCGCGTTGCGCGCGAGCCAGAGCCCGTAGAGCTCGCGACCCTTCGAGAACAGCGGCGTCTCGGGCGAGTTCAGGTACTTGGGTTCGCCCCTGTCGAGCACGCGCCCGCCGAAGCCGACGATGCGCCCGCGGCCGTCGTGGATCGGGAACATGACGCGGTCGCGGAAGCGGTCGTAGCGTTTGCCGCCGTCGCCCTTGACGACGAGGCCGGCGGTCTCGAGCGCGGCGTCCTGGTAGTCGGGGAACGCGCGCTCGAGCGACGTCCACTCGTCGGGCGCGTAGCCGATCGCGAAATGCGCGGCGATCGTGCCGGTGAGTCCGCGCGACTTCAGGTACTCGATCGCGCGCGGCGATTCCTTGAGCTGGGCGCGGTAGAACTTCGCGGCGGTCGTGAGGCGGTCGGTCAGGTCGTCGAGCGCCTTGCGCTCCTCGCGCTCGCCCGGGCGCTCGACGCGCGGGACCTCGAGGCCGGCATCGCGCGCCAGCTCCTCGACGGCGTCGGGGAACGACTTGCCCGCGTGCTCCATCAGGAAGCCGATCGCGGTGCCGTGCGCGCCGCAGCCGAAGCAGTGGTAGAACTGCTTGGTCGGCGACACCGTGAACGACGGGGTCTTCTCGGCGTGGAACGGGCAGCAGGCCTGGTAATTGGCGCCCGCCTTCTTGAGCGGCACGTAGCGGTCGACGACCTCGACGATGTCGACGCGGGCGAGCAGCGTCTGGATGAAGTCGTTCGGGATCATCGGGCGCAAGAGACGCCGCGCGCGGCCGGCTTGGGGCCGGCCGCGCGGACGAATCACACGGCAGGGAACGATTTCATTATAGGTGGGGGGTGGCGATGCGCCAGCCCCGATGGGGCGGGAGTGGGGTCTGACCCCGACATTTCGGGGTCAGGACCTGTTCCAACCCGCTGTCGCACTTCTGGAACCAGGTTCGCAACCAGGTTCCGGGTCTGGTTGGCAACGGGACGCCGGAGGCGATCCGGGGCCGCGGGGACGACCGCTCCGGGCTGCCTCAGGCGAGCTTCGCCTTGACCTTCGCCGACACCGCGCCGATGTCCGCCCGCCCGGCGAGCCTGGGCTTGACCACCGCCATCACCTTGCCGATGCCGGCCGGGCCGGCGGCCCCGGTCGAGGCGATCGCCTCGGCGATCATGGCGTCGATCTCGCTCTCGGACGCCTGCGCGGGCAGGTAGCCCTGAAGGACGACGATCTCGGCGCGCTCGACCGCCGCGAGATCCTCGCGCTTGCCGGCCTCGAACTGGGTGACCGAGTCCTTGCGCTGCTTGACCATCTTGTCGATGACCGACAGCACGTCGGCGTCGGTCATCTCCTTGCGCTCGTCGACCTCGCGCTGCTTGACCGCGGCGAGCAGCAGCCGGATCGTCGACAGCCGCGCGCTGTCCTTCGCGCGCATGGCGTCCTTCATGTCGTCCTGGATGCGGGTCTTGAGCGTCATGGGGTCGGGTCAGGGGTTTGGTCAGGGGCCAGGTTGCGTGCCTGCCCTGACAATGCAAAAGGGGCGAATCGCTTCGCCCCTTCAGGTGGTGCCGCCACGCGCCTCGCTCAATACATCTTCGGCGGGAGCTGCTGGCTGCGGATCCGCTTGTAGTGGCGCTTCACCGCGGCGGCCTTCTTGCGCTTGCGCTCCGAGGTCGGCTTCTCGTAGAACTCGCGGGCGCGGAGCTCGGTCAGGAGGCCGGTCTTCTCGATCGTGCGCTTGAAACGGCGCAGGGCGGCCTCGAACGGCTCGTTTTCGCGGACACGGACGCTGGGCATGAGGGCAGTCGACCTTTCGAATCAGGGGCTTGCGCGGTAGGCGGCCGGGGGTGCCCGGCGGGACCGCAGCAAGCCCAATAGTATAGCGGGGCGGGGGCAGCCAGACAAGGCCTGCTAGCATCGAGGTCGCGAGGCCGGGCTTGGCGGCGGGCGCCCGACAGCACCCGGATCTGTCTCGCCGCCACCAAGGCCCGCCCGTGCAAAGCGATGGGCCGGCCAAGCGGCCCGCATTGCCGAAACCTGATCCCCGATCCCTGACCCCGTGCGCGTCCTCGGCATCGAGACTTCCTGCGACGAGACCGGCGTCGCCGTCTACGACACGGCGGCCGGCCTGCTCGCCCACCGGCTGCATTCGCAGGTGGACCTGCACGCCCGCTACGGCGGGGTGGTGCCCGAGCTCGCCTCGCGCGACCACGTGCGCCGGCTGGTACCGCTGATCGAGGAGGTGACCGCGGAGGCGGGCACGCCGCTGGCCGCGCTCGACGGCATCGCCTACACCGAGGGACCGGGACTGGCCGGCGCCCTGCTCGTCGGGGCGAGCGTCGCCAACGCCCTGGGGTTCGCGCTGGGCAAGCCGGTGATCGGCATCCACCACCTCGAGGGCCACCTGCTCTCGCCGCTCCTCGCCACGCCGCGGCCGTCGTTCCCGTTCGTCGCGATGCTGGTGTCGGGCGGGCACAGCCAGCTCTTCGAGGTCGGCGGCGTTGGCGACTACCGGCTGATCGGCGACACGCTCGACGATGCCGCCGGCGAAGCCTTCGACAAGACGGCGACGCTGCTCGGCCTGCCGTATCCGGGCGGACCGGCGCTCGCGAAGCTCGCGGAATCCGGCCGCGCTGGCGTGGTGACGCTGCCGCGCCCGATGATCGATTCCGGCGACCTCGCGATGAGCTTCTCGGGGCTGAAGACCGCGGTGATGACGATGGTGCGAAGGCACGAGGCCGAGGGTCGCCTCGACGCGCGCGCGAAGGCCGACATCGCCGCGGAGTTCGAGCAGGCGGTCGTCGACGTGCTGGTGGCCAAGGCGCTGGCGGCGCTCGACGACACCGGATCGTCGCGACTCGTCGTCGCAGGGGGTGTCGGCGCGAACCGCGAGCTGCGCGCGCGACTGGCGAGCGAGGTCGCGCGCCGCGGTGCGCGGGTCTATTTCCCGGACCTCGCGTTCTGCACCGACAACGGCGCGATGATCGCGCTCGCCGGCGCGCTGCGCCTCGAGCACGCGACGACGGGCGACGGCGCCTTCACGGTGCGGCCGCGATGGGAGCTCGCGTCGCTCGTGCCGGTACGGAAACAGGCTCCGGAACCTGTCCCCTGAATCAGCGCCCGATCGAGCGCTCGCGCCCCTGCATCAGCTGCTCGATGTTGGCCTTGTGACGGAACACCAGGATCAGCGCGATCGGCACCATCGCCCACGCGACGAGCGTGTTGCCGGCGACGTAGAACATCCCGAGCGGCATCAGCGCCGCCGCGGTGAGCGCGGCGAGCGAGCTGATCTTGAAGCCGAAGGCCATCACGAGCCAGATCAGCGTCAGCATCAGCCCCAGCGGCCAGTGCAGCGCGAACACGATGCCGGCGCCCGTCGCCACGCCTTTGCCACCGGCGAAACGGTGGAACACGGGCCAGCAATGACCGACGAGGACGGCGATCGCGACGGCGGGAACCGTCCACTCGGGCGCGCCGAGCATCGGCGCGAGCTTGATCGCGGCGAACACCGCGGCGAAACCCTTGAGACCGTCGCCGGCCAGCGTGACCAGCGCCGCCTGGCGGTTGCCGGTGCGCAGCACGTTGGTGGCGCCCGGGTTGCCCGAGCCGTACCCGTGGGGGTCGGGCAGGCCGTACGCCTTGCTCACGACGACGGCGAACGACACCGAGCCGATCAGGTAGGCGGCGAGGACGAGCACGAGCGCGGCCAGCAGGGGGGGCATGACGTCGGCGGTCGGTGAGGGGTTGCTAAGATTGTAAGCCAGCGACCGCGAGCGACGTCCGCGCGCGGGGGGCGTGAGCGGGAATCCCGGTGCGCGAAACCTCCAGCACGATCTTCATCCACGACCTGCGCGTCACGACGCGCATCGGCGTCTACGCGTGGGAGGCGCACATCGACCAGACGGTGCGGCTCGACCTCGACATCGGAGCGCCGTCGCCGGTGCCGTTCGCGTCCGGACGCTTCGAGGACGCGCTCGACTACGCCGCGGTCGTCGAGCGCATCCGCGCCTACGCCGAGGCGCACGAGCACCCGCTGCTCGAGCGCTTCGCCGAGGGCATCGCGACGATCGTTCGCGACGAGTTCCGTGCGCCGTGGGTACGCGTGCGCGTCGCCAAGCTCGGTGCGCTGCCGGGCGTGCGCGAGATCGGCGTCGAGATCGTGCGCTGACCCCGGTTACCGGTCCTGCGAAAGCAGCGCGGCGTTGCCGCCTGCGGCGGCGATGTTGACGGTGCGCGTGCGCTCGAGGGCGAAGCGCGGCAGGTAGTGCGGCCCGCCAGCCTTCGGGCCGGTGCCGGACAGGCCTTCGCCGCCGAACGGCTGCACGCCGACCACCGCGCCGATGATGGTGCGATTGACGTAGAGGTTGCCGACGCGCGCGCGCGCGGCGATGCGCGCGACCGTCGCGTCGATCCGGCTGTGCACGCCCATCGTGAGGCCGTAGCCGGTCGCGTTGATCGCGTCGACCAGCGCGGCGAGGTTCGCGGCGTCCCACGCGACCACGTGCAGCACCGGCC
>DASTCK010000010.1:0-12636 GCA_035711225.1 Casimicrobiaceae bacterium | reverse complement strand
CTGCAGGGCGGCGGCGCGCACGGCGCGTTCACCTGGGGCGTCCTCGACCGGCTGCTCGAGGACCCGCGCATCGCCTTCGAGGGCCTCTCCGGCACCAGCGCCGGCTCGATCAACGCGGTCGTGATGGCGTACGGGATGATGCGTGGCGGGCGCGAAGGCGCGCGCGAGGCGCTGGCGCGGTTGTGGGAGGGTTTCGCGGCGATCGGCGCGATCGCCTCGCCGGTGGCGCGCGCGCCGTGGGAGTTCCTGCTGACCGGCTGGAACATCGGGCTCTCGCCGTCGTACCAGGCGTTTCGCGCGCTCACCGGCACGTGGTCGCCCTACCAGCTCAACCCGGGCAACGTGAACCCGGTGCGAACGCTGCTCGAGTCGCAGGTCGACTTCGACGAGCTGCACGGCTGCCGCGCCGTGAAGCTCTTCCTCGCGGCCACGCGCGTGCGAACCGGCAAGATCCGCATCTTCCGCACGCACGAGGTCACCGTGGACGTCGTGCTGGCGTCGGCCTGCCTGCCGCAGTATTTCCAGGCCGTCGAGGTGGCCGGCGAGCCCTACTGGGACGGCGGCTACACCGGCAACCCGGCGCTGTTCCCGTTCTTCTACGAGTGCGACTCGCGCGACGTCGTGATCGTGCACGTCAACCCGATCGTGCGCGACGAGGTGCCGGTGCTGCCGGACGCGATCGCCAACCGCGTCAACGAGATCACGTTCAACAGCTCGCTCATCGCCGAGCTCCGCGCGATCGCGTTCGTGCAGAAGCTCGTCGCCGACGGCTGGCTCAAGGTCGAGAAGCGCTCGCAGCTCCGCTACATCCGCGTGCACGCGATCCGCGCCGACCGCGCGCTCGGCGACCTGTCGGAGTCGTCCAAGTTCGCGCTCGACCGCCTGTTCCTCGCGACGCTGCGCGATCGCGGGCGCGAGATGGCGGCGGCGTGGCTCGACGAGACGTGGAGCGCGCTGGGGCGCCGCTCGTCGGTGGACATCCGCGCCGAGTACCTCGACGGCTCGACGCTGTCGCCCCCGCCGGCGGAGCCCGCCGGCGCGCCGCCGGCAAGCAAACGGGGCCCGCGCAGGGCCCCGTCGGGAACGGCTGCCGCGCCCGCGGCGCGGCGGGTCAGACCGAGAAGCTCGAGCCGCAGCCGCAGGTCGACTGGGCGTTCGGGTTCTTGATCACGAACTGCGCGCCCTCGAGGCCGTCGGAATAGTCGATCTCGGCGCCGACCAGGTACTGGTAGCTCATCGGGTCGATCAGCAGCGTCACGCCGTTCTTCACCATCGCCGTGTCGTCCTCGGCGGCGGTCTCGTCGAACGTGAAGCCGTACTGGAAGCCGGAGCATCCGCCGCCGGTCACGAAGACGCGGAGCTTGAGCTCGGGATTGCCCTCCTCCTCGATCAGCGAGCGGACCTTTTCGGCCGCTGCATCGGTGAAGACCAGCGGGGCGGGCATCTCGTTCATCGCATTCATCGTCGTTCCCTTTCGGCGGTTCTCCGCCGGTTGCACGGTCCGAGGGCGCGTCAGGCGCCCTGTGCCCGCTTCAATTCGACCACCGAGGCCGACCCGGGTTCGGCCGTCCCGTGGTTCAGCCGACCCTGCACGACGGCGCCCACGTGCATCTCGAGCGTCTTGTAGGCCACGTCGCCGGTGACGCGCGCCTTCGGCTGCAGCTCGAGGTAGTCGCTTGCCGACACCGGCCCGTTGACCGTGCCGTTGACCACGATGTGCGACACCCGGATCTCGCCGTCCACCCGCGCGTGCTCGCTGATCACCAGCGTGCCCGCCTGCCCGTCCGCCGTCGCCACGTTGCCGGTCACCTGCCCGTCGATGCGCAGGCCGCCGGCGAACACGATGTCGCCCCGGACGGTCGTCCCCGCCCCGATCAGGCAGTCGATCCGCTTCTGCGGCGGCGGATGGTGCTTCTTGTCTTTGTCCCCGAACATGGAGCCTCCCCTACGACAAGGCAAGGGTCCGCGTGGCCCGCGGGGCGGAGATCCCGGCCTCGTACGCCCGGACCGTCAGCGACCGCACCTGAGTCCCCTTGGGCACCGGCAGGACGCCCTCGATCCTTTGATAATACTTGAATCGCAGCTTGAACGACGCCGCGCTGCCGGGCTGGTCGTCGGGCAGCGTCAGGATGGTCTGGCTCCCCGGGAACGAGCCGTCCGCCGGCGGCGAGAGGACCGCGGCGACGGCGACGTGCCCCTCGAACTCGTCCCGCGGCGTCCCGCCCCGCACGACCAGGACGCTGTAGTGCCAGCTGTCGTCCGCCTCGCTCCGCTCGACGACCAGGCGGGGGATGGCGAGTCCTGCCTGCTTGCTCGAGTCGGCGACGAGCTTCTGCAGGAACGCGAGCTCCTCCTTGACCTGCTGGTTCTCCTGGGTGAGCTCGGCGACCTGCTTGGTGAGCGCCGCCTGGGCACCGCGCGTCATCGCGAGCTCGCTCTCGAGCCCCGAGTTCGCCTGGCGCAGCGCTGCGGATTCCTGCTGGTAGCGGGTGGCGTCCGCGGAGGCGGTGGCGAGCTGGGACTCGATCTCCTTGCGGTTGAAGCCTCCGAAGATCTGGCCGAAGTCGTAGCCCCACCACCACATGCCGGCGATCAGGAGCACGAGCGCGAGCACGACGGCCGCGCGCCACGGCCAGCCCAGGTGCGTGCGCACCGCCATGCGCGGGGCGCTGATCGAGAAGTGGCGCCGCACCCGGCGCCAGGCGGGATCGAGCGCCACGCGTCAGGGGAGGACCGGCAGGGCCTCGAGGCCCGTGCTCTCGGGGAGTCCGAACATCAGGTTCATGTTCTGGATCGCCTGGCCGGCGGCGCCCTTGACGAGGTTGTCCTCGACGGCGAGCACGACGACCTGGTCGCTGCCGGCGGGCCGGTGGACGGCGAGGCGCAGCATGTTCGACGCGCGCACCGAGCGCGTGTCGGGCATCGCGCCCGGCGGCATCACGTCGACGAACGGCTCGCCCGCGTAGCGCTTCTCGTAGAGCGCCTGCAGGTCGAGGTCGGGATTGACGACCGGCGCGTAGAGCGTCGCGAAGATCCCGCGGATCGCAGGCGTGAGGTGGGGCGTGAAGATCAGCGCGAGCGGCGTCTTCGACACCGCCGCCAGGCCCTGCGCGATCTCGGGATGGTGGCGATGCCCCTTGACGCCGTAGGCGGCGAAGTTGTCCGACGCCTCGGCGAACAGCAGGCCGAGCTCGGCCTTGCGCCCGGCGCCGGACACGCCCGACTTGCAGTCGGCGATCATGTGCATCGTGTCGATGGCGCCGGCCTCGACCAGCGGCAGGAAGCCCAGCTGGACCGCCGTCGGGTAGCAGCCGGGGTTGCCGACGATCCTCGCCTTGCGGATCGCCTCGCGATTGACCTCGGGCAGCCCGTAGACGCTCTCGGCGAGGAGGTCCGGGCACGCGTGCGGCATCTTGTACCAGCGCTCGAACACCGCAGGATCCTTGAGCCGGAAGTCGGCGGCCAGGTCGATGATCTTCACGCCTGCGCCGACGAGCTCCCGCGCCTGCGCCATCGCGACGCCGTGCGGCGTCGCGAAGAACACGAGCTTGCACTCGCGGAGGCCGGCCTTGTCGGGCTCGACGAACGCGAGCGCATCGTAGCGGCGGCGCAGGCTCGGGAACATGTCCGCCACGCGCGTTCCCGCGTCCTTGCGCGAGGTGATCGCGCGCACGCGCACCCCGGGGTGCTGCGCCAGGAGCCGGAGAAGCTCGACCCCCGTGTAGCCGGTGCCGCCGACGATGCCGACGTCGATCATCATGCCTCCGTCATAAGACGTGTCGATTCTAGCAACAACGCCGGGGACCGGCTCGGACCGTCCCGCGACGGCGGGCGGCGCCCGTCCCCCCAAACGAAAAAGCCGCCTGACGGCGGCCTTTCGACAAGACGAATCCCGCGAGCCGTCAGCGCTTGCTGAACTGCTTGCGGCGTCGCGCCTTGTGGAGGCCGACCTTCTTCCGCTCGACCTCGCGCGCGTCGCGCGTGACGAGCCCGGCCTTCGACAGCACCGGCTTCAGTTGCGCGTCGTAGTCGATCAGCGCGCGCGTGATGCCGTGGCGCACCGCGCCGGCCTGGCCCGACTCGCCGCCGCCCGTCACGTTGACCATGATGTCGAACGTCTTCTCGTGGTTGGTCAGCGCGAGCGGCTGGCGCACGACCATGCGCCCGGTCTCGCGCGCGAAGAACTCGTCGACCGGCTTCTCGTTGACGACGATGCGGCCGTCGCCCTTCTTGAGGAACACGCGCGCGACCGACGTCTTGCGACGGCCCGTGCCGTAGTAGTAGTTGCCGATCATGTCAGGCCTTGGAGACGTCGAGGGGCTTGGGCTGCTGCGCTTCGTGCGGATGCGCGGGGCCCGCGTAGCACTTGAGCTTCTTGATCATCGCGTAGCCGAGCGGGCCCTTGGGCAGCATGCCCTTGACCGCCTTCTCGAGCGCGCGGCCCGGGAAGCGCTCCTGCATCTTGCCGAACGTCGTCGTCGTGATGCCGCCGGGGTAGGTCGAGTGGCGGTGGTAGAGCTTGGTCTCCGCCTTGGTGCCGGTGACGCGAAGCTTCTCGACGTTGGTCACGACGATGAAGTCGCCGGTGTCCATGTGGGGCGTGAAGATCGCCTTGTGCTTGCCGCGCAGGCGGAGCGCGATCTGGCTCGCGAGGCGGCCGAGCACCTGGTCGGTCGCGTCGACGACGTACCAGTCCCGGCGGATGTCGGCGGGCTTGGCGGAGTAGGTTTTCATGGCGGGGGCGTGAAGCCGGCTGGCGAAGCAAAGTCTTGAATTCTAATCCGGTTTGGGTCGTCGGGTCAACGGCCGGGGGCTGCGGGCCTGGCGTCCGGCAGGCCGCCGGGAGCCCCGGGCGGAGCGTCGGGGCGGCGCTAGTGTTGCCGCGGTGCAACATTCCCGGGTCGGGGCGCGGCGAGGCCTAAAAAAAAAGCGCGGTGCGAGCACCGCGCTTCAGGATTCCATCCTAGGAGGAGGAGGGGATGGAATGCGTCGACGGTGGGGAGGGAGGACCACCCCGGCGCATCGACGATTCCAGTCTCCCATATTGCGCTGCACAACGCAACATCGGGCAAGAGGCGGGGGCGGGGGCAAGAGAGGGGAGGCAGCTTGGGTGGCGCCTCGACCGTCGCGCCAGCGACCGCGACCGCGGTACCCTCGGGGGCAAGGCCCGTGTGCCCGAGCACCCATCCCATCCCCTGCCTCAGCCATGAGCAGTAAGCACCCACTCCAAAGCCGCCCCGCCCCATGAAGGCCCGCATCAAATGGACCGAAGGCATGTCTTTCGTCGCCGAGACCGGCAGCGGCCACGCGGTGGTCGTCGACGGGGCGCCCGAGCACGGCGGGCGGAACCTCGGCGCGCGGCCGATGGAGCTCGTGCTGGCCGGGACGGCCGTGTGCACCGCGTTCGACGTCGTGCTGATCCTGAAGAAGGCGCGCCAGCCGGTCGCCGATTGCGTGGTCGATGCCGAGGGCGACCGTGCCGACGAGCCGCCGCGCGTCTTCACCCGCATCCGGTTCACGTTCACGATCGCCGGTCGCGGCCTCGATGCCCGAGCCGTCGAGCGCGCGGTCGCGCTGTCGCGCGACAAGTACTGCTCGGCCACCGCGATGGTCGCGAAGACCGCGCGCATCGAGACCGAGATCAGGATCGTCGAGGGCGACCGCGTGCCGCTCGCCATGGCGGCCACGGGCGACGCCGCGCCCGAGTAACGTCCGGAACCAGGTTCGGAACCTGGTTCCGGAAGGCTATTTCGGCGGCAGGAGCCCGCGCACCTGAACGAGCGTCTCGACGACGATCTTCTCGCCCAGGTAGTCGGCGAACTCGAAGGCGAGCGGCACGGGCCGCTCGGGCGTCAGCGCCGAGCGGACGTCGACGAGACGCAGCACCGAGCCGCGGAGCGCGAAGCGCGTCTCCCCCGACGGGATGGCGACCTTGTCGACCACGCGCGGCGTCGCCGCGGGGTCCCGCGGATCCAGCAGCACGATCTCGACTGCACGCGCGACCGGCGTGCGCACGCGCACCAGCGTGAGCGCGCTCTCGGTGACGATGTCGGCGTAGGCATCGGCCGACGGCGCGCCCGCGGCCGCGGGACGCATCCACGCGTTCGCGATGCGCGGGGCCGCATCGGCGATGCCGCTCGCACAGAGCGTCGCGACGAGCGCCGCGACGGCGATGGCACGGCTCACGAGGGATCGCTCAGGAGCCGGATCAGGCTCGAGGTGTCCCAGCGGCCGCCGCCGCGCTGCTGCACGCGGCCGTAGAACTGGTCGACGAGCGCGGTGACCGGCAGCGTCGCGCCGTTCGCGCGCGCTTCGGCGAGGCAGATCGACAGGTCCTTGCGCATCCAGTCGACCGCGAAGCCGAAGTCGAACTTGTCGGCGACCATCGTCTTGCCGCGGTTCTCCATCTGCCACGACTGCGCGGCGCCCTTGCTGATGACGTCGAGGACGCGCTCGGGGTCGAGGCCCGCGCGGCGCGCGAAATCGATGCCCTCGGCGAGCGCCTGCACGAGGCCGGCGATGGTGATCTGGTTGACCATCTTGGTGAGCTGCCCGGCACCGGAGGGCCCCATCAGCGTCACGGCCCGCGCGTAGTGCATGAGCACGGGTTCCGCGCGCGCGAACGTCCCGGCGTCGCCGCCGACCATGATCGTGAGCTTGCCGTTCTGCGCGCCGGCCTGCCCGCCCGACACCGGCGCGTCGAGGAATTCGATGCCTTTCGCCGCCGCGACGGCGTGCACCTCGCGCGCGACGCCGGCGGACGCCGTCGTGTGGTCGACGAGGATCGTGCCGCGACCCATGCCCGCGAGCGCGCCGTCGCTCCCGTTCGCCACCGCGCGGACGTCGTCGTCGTTGCCGACGCACATCAGCACGATGTCGGCGCCTCGCGCCGCGTCGGCCGGCGTGCGCGCCGTGCGGCCGCGGTACTCGTTGCGCCACGCGTCGGCCTTCGCGGACGACCGGTTGTAGACGGTCACCTCGTGGCCGGCGCGCGCCAGGTGGCCGGCCATCGGGTAACCCATCACGCCGAGGCCGAGGAAGGCGAGCTTCTTGGCGTCACTCATGGCATTGGTGTCCTGGAAGGAGGGTGCGGGAGGGATCAGGCGCGCGGCTCGCGCGCCGCCGTCGCGCGCGGCGGCGCGGCGGAGCGGTATCGCCACTTGAGCAGCAGGATCGACAGCGCGAGCGCCAGCATCACGACGTTCGCGACGATGATCGGCTCGGCGCCGAGCTCGAGCCCGTAGGCGAGCCACAGCACCACGCCGAGCGTGAACGTGCCGAACGTCCACCACGACAGGTCGTCGGCGCGCCTCACGCGCAGGATGCGCACGACCTGCGGCACGAACGCGACCGTCGTGAGCGTTCCGGCGATGTAGCCGAGCGTGTCGAGCATCGCGCTCATGCGCCGCCCCCGAGGGACGCGCCGCGCGGGCGCCGGACGCGGCGGACCCCACGCTGGCCGAGCGATGCCCCCGCGCTCATCGCGTCTCGGCGGCGATCGCGGCGCGTGCGGCGGCGGCGGCTTCGCGCACGCGTCGCGGCGCCGTGCCGCCCGGATGGTCGCGGCTGGCGACCGAGCCCTCCAGCGTCAGCGCGGCATGCACGTCGTCGCTCACGAGCGACGAGCAGCGCCTGAGCTCGGCGAGCGGCAGGTCGGCGAGATCGACGCCGTGCGACTCGGCGTCGCGCACCGCGCGCGCGACGGCCTCGTGCGCGTCGCGGAACGGCAGGCCCTTGCGCACCAGATAGTCCGCGAGGTCGGTGGCGGTCGCGTAGCCTTCCCGCGCGGCGGCGCGCATGCGCTCGGGCACGGGAGCGAGGCCGTGCGCGACCAGGTCGGCCATGACGTCGAGGCAGTCGGCCAGCGTGTCGACGGTGTCGAAAAGCGGCTCCTTGTCCTCCTGGTTGTCCTTGTTGTACGCGAGCGGCTGGCCCTTCATCAGCACCAGCAGCGCGCACAGGTGGCCGAACACGCGCGCGGCCTTGCCGCGGACGAGCTCGGGCACGTCGGGATTCTTCTTCTGCGGCATGATCGAGCTGCCGGTGCAGTAGCGATCGGCGAGCGTCACGAAGCCGAAGCGCGGGCTCGACCAGACGACGAGCTCCTCGGCGAAGCGCGACAGGTGCATCATCGCGAGCGACGCGAACGCGGCGAACTCGATCGCGAAGTCGCGATCCGACACCGCGTCGAGCGAGTTCGAGCAGAGCGCCTCGAAGCCGAGGTCGCGGGCGACGGCATCGCGATCGATCGGGTAGCTGGTTCCGGCGAGGGCCGCGCTGCCGAGCGGCAGCCGGTTGACGCGGCGGCGGCAGTCGGCGAGGCGCTCGGTGTCGCGGGCGAACATCGCCTCGTAGGCGAGCAGGTGGTGGCCGAAAGTGACCGGCTGCGCTACCTGGAGGTGCGTGAATCCGGGCATGATCGTTGCCGCGTGACGCTCCGCGAGGTCGGCCAATGCCGTGCGCAAGCTCCGCAGGCGCGCGGCGGTCGCGTCGATCTCGCGCCGCAGCCACAGCCGGAGGTCGGTGGCGACCTGGTCGTTGCGCGAGCGCCCCGTGTGCAGCCGCTTGCCGGCGTCGCCGACCAGGGCGGTCAGTCGCTTCTCGATGTTGAGATGGACATCCTCGTCGCCGATCGACCAGGAGAATCGGCCGGCGCCGATGTCGGCGCGGATTTGGTGCATCCCGCGCTCGATCGCGGCGAGGTCGTCGCGCGTGATGACTCCCGTGGCGGCGAGCATCCGCGCATGCGCGAGCGAGCCGTCGATGTCCGCGTCGGCGAGACGACGGTCGAAGCCGACGGACGCCCCGAAGCGCGCGACGCGCTCGGACATGGGCTCGGCGAACCGTCCGGACCAGGCGCCGCGGGGGGATGGCGTGTCGTCGCTCGCGCCGGGGTCGGGGGGTGTCGCGGAGGGGCGGGGCTCGGTCATCGGGCTCGTCGCTTGCGCGCTCCGCGTCGCCTGTCCGACCATTGCGTTCCGGGCACCCGCCGCGAGGCGCGACGACGGGCCGCTCGACGGGGGCCGCCGCATGGCAGGCACGATGCTTGCATACGGCCACGAAGATGGCTTCGATTATAAGGCATACCCCGTCTCCCGCGCCGGCGCTCCCCGACCTCCGCAACCTCGGGACGATCCTGCGGATCCTGCTCGCCGTGAACGGGGCGTCGGCAGTGGTGGCGCTCGCGCAGGCGTCGACGCCCGCCGGCTTCGTCGACCAATGGGTGCAGCTGACCGGCTTCGTCGAGCCGCACCTGATCGCCGAGCTCGCGGTGCTGTACGCCGCCGCGCCGGCTCTCGCGCGCCAGCCCTACCGCGTCGGGGTCGCGTGGGTCTACGCGATCTCGGTCGCCGTCGGCCTGGCCCTCCACGCGGTCCTGCGACAGCTCGTCCCCGGCCTCGCGGATTCGCTCCTGCGGCACCTGCTCCTCGCGCTGGTCGCGACCGCGGTGCTCGTCGCCTATTTCCGGCTGCGCGAGCGCGCGCTGTCGCCAGCGATCGCCGAGGCACGGCTCCAGGCGCTGCAGGCGCGCATCCGGCCGCACTTCCTGTTCAACAGCCTGAACGGCGTGCTGTCGCTCGTGCGCCGGGACCCGGAGCGCGCCGAGGAGGCGCTGCACGACATGGCCGACCTGTTCCGCGTGCTGATGCGCGACAACCGCGAGCTCGCGCCGCTCGCCGACGAGGTCGAGCTGTGCCGCGCCTACCTGGAGCTCGAGAAGCTGAGGCTCGGCGACCGGCTCAACGTCGAGTGGAACGTCAAGAGCATGCCTGCCGACGCGCTGGTGCCGCCGCTCGTGCTGCAGCCGATCTGCGAGAACGCCGTCTACCACGGCATCGAGCCGTCGAGCCAGCCGGGGACGATCTCGGTGAACATCTTCCTGTCGCGAGGCGAGGTGCACGCGGTGCTGCGCAATCCCTACCGGGCCACCGGAGGCAACCACCATTCCGGCAACAAGATGGCGCTCGACAACGTGCGCGAGCGCCTGGCGCTCCACTTCGACGCCGAGGCGTCGCTCGAGTCGAAGGTGCTCGAGCGCGCCTACGAGGTGCACATCCGCATGCCGTACCGGACCACGAAGCCGGGCGCCGCCCCGGACGCCGCCGCGAAGGCGCGCATCGAACCGGTCGTGCGTGCGCGTGACGACGGTGGCAACCTGCGCGCGGGAGCCGTCCATGGCTGAGGCGCCGATCCGCGTGATGGTGGTCGACGACGAGACGCCTGCACGCCGCCGGCTGCGCGAGCTGCTCGACGACTGCTCCGCGTCGCTGCCGATCGCCGTCGTCGGCGAAGCGTCGAACGGCCGCGAGGCGCTCGACCTGATGCAGTCGGCGCCGCCCGACCTCGTGCTCACCGACATCCACATGCCGGACATGGACGGCATCGAGCTCGCGCGCCACCTGCTCAAGCTGCCGCGTCCGCCGGTCGTCGTGTTCACGACCGCGTTCCACGAGCACGCCCTCGAGGCGTTCGAGGTCAACGCGGTCGACTACCTGGTGAAGCCCGTGCGCGTGCAGCGGCTGCTCTCCGCGCTGCAGAAGGTCCCGCGCCTGCGGCCGCTGTCGGCCGAGCGCATCTCGCAGCTCCCGGCCAACGCCCGCCGCTTCCTGTCGGTGACCGAGCGGTCGCGCGTCGTGCTCGTGCCGATCGACGACGTCATCTACCTCAAGGCCGAGCTCAAGTACATCACGATCCGCACGCACGACCGCGAGTTCCTGCTCGAGGAGTCGCTCACGCGCCTCGAGACCGAGTTCGGCCACCGGTTCGTGCGCGTGCACCGCAACTGCCTGGTCGCGCGCGACGCGAT
Organism: Casimicrobiaceae bacterium; assembly: GCA_035711225.1. Lineage (GTDB taxonomy): Bacteria > Pseudomonadota > Gammaproteobacteria > Burkholderiales > Casimicrobiaceae > VBCG01. The sequence continues at coordinate 1,829 of DASTCK010000010.1, read as the reverse complement.
CCGCGGCTTCGAGCGCCGCGTCAACGACGACGGCGACGCGCACTGGGAGGTGCTCCTGAACGGCCTCGCGGAGACGCTCCCGGTGTCGAGAAGGCAGCAGGGGGTGGTGAGGGAGTTGTCGAGGGAGAGCGTGGGGTAGGGAAGGCGCCAGTAGGCGATAGGCGATAGGCGATAGGCGGGCTTTCCCGATCGCCCATCGCCCATCGCCGCCGTGGCGTTCCGGGAGGGCGGTACACTCGCGTCCTTCTGACGCCACGATGAGGCGCCGGGGTTCATGAAGACGCTGATCTGCGGCTCCCTCGCCTACGACACCATCATGGTGTTCCCCGACCGCTTCGCGCGGCACATCCTGCCGGAGCAGGCGCACGTGCTGTCGGTGTCGTTCACCGTCGGCGAGATGCGCCGCGAGTGGGGCGGCTGCGCGGGCAACATCGCCTACAACCTGCGCGGCCTCGGCGGCTCGCCGGTCGTGATGGCGACGATCGGCGACGACGGCGCCGCCTACCGCGAGCGGCTGGCGTCGCTCGGCATCGGCATCGAAGGCGTGCGCCACGTGCCGGGCACCTACACGGCGCAGGCGTTCATCATCACCGACCTCGACGACAACCAGATCACCGCGTTCCACCCCGGCGCGATGACGCGCTCGCACGACAACCGCGTCGCCGACGTCGACGGCGTGGGCTGGGGCATCGTCGCGCCGGACGGTCGGGACGGGATGATGCAGCACGCCGCGGGATTCCGGGCGGCGGGCGTGCCCTACGTGCTGGATCCGGGCCAGGGCATCACGCTGTTCGACGGCGACGAGCTCGTCGCGATGATCGAGGGCGCGGCCGTCGTCGCGTGCAACGACTACGAAGGCAAGATCCTGTGCGAGCGCACCGGCCTCACGCTCGACGACATCGCGCGACGCGTCGACGCGCTCGTCGTGACGATGGGGGCCGAAGGCTCGGTGATCCACGCCGACGGCGGCACCGTGATCGTCGGCGCCGCCCGCGCCGAGGCGCTGGTCGACCCGACCGGCTGCGGGGACGCCTACCGGGCGGGCCTCCTGTACGGGCTCGCGCACGACTGGGACTGGGAGCGCACCGGCCAGCTCGCGTCGACGCTCGGCGCGCTGAAGATCGGCTCGCGCGGCGGGCAGAACCACGTCGTCAACCGCGAGACCGTGGCGGCGTTGTATGCTGAATCGTTCGGCGCTTCCTTGTGGTGATGCCCTCGCTCCGCTTCCCTGCCGTCGTGGTCTCGCTGGCGCTCGTCCTCGGCGCGTGCGCCCCGTTGCCCCCCGCCGTCGCCGTCTATCCCCCCGGCCAGGCGATGCGCCCGCAGACCGTCGAGCTCGGCTTCGTCGAGTCGCTGCGCGAGGTGCGCATCGGCGGCTACCGCACCGGGGCGGGCGGCGCAACGGGCGCCCTGGTCGGCGGCATCGGCGGCAGCTTCGTGGGCGGGAGCTGGGAGGCCAACGTCGTCGGCTCGATCGTGGGCGCGATCCTGGGGGCGTTCGTCGGCGGTGCGCTCGAGGAGGGCGCGACGTCGCGCCAGGGCGTCGAGGTGTCGGTGCGCCTCGACACCGGCGCGCTGGTCGTCGTGGTCCAGGATGCCGAGATCGACACGCTCAAGCCGGGGGATCGCGTGCGCGTGATCTCGGACGGGGTCGTCGCGCGTGTCACGCGCTAGACGGGGCACTTCGCGTCGACTTCCGCGGCCCGCCGATGTGCGGGCCGCTGCGTTTGGGGCGCCGCACCGATGACGCCCCGTCCCCGCGGCCCGCACCGGCCCCGGCGCACGACGGTGGCGCTGCCGGTCCGCGCCTGGCGGGCCGCGCGCGTCTC
>DASTCK010000009.1:0-4121 GCA_035711225.1 Casimicrobiaceae bacterium | reverse complement strand
GCTGATCGGTCGTCGCGACGGTCGCGACGTCCTTGGCGATGCCCGTGACGCGCTGGACGATGACGAACTCCTCTTCCTCGCTCGGATAGCCGACGAGCACCTTCATCATGAAGCGGTCGACCTGCGCCTCGGGCAGCGGGTAGGTGCCCTCGGTCTCGATCGGGTTCTGCGTCGCCATCACGAGGAAGGGATCGGGCACGCGGTGCGTCTCGCCGGCGATCGTGACCTGCCGCTCCTGCATCACCTCGAGCAGCGCGCTCTGAACCTTCGCGGGCGCGCGGTTGATCTCGTCGGCGAGCAGGAGGTTCGTGAACACGGGCCCGAGCGAGGTCGAGAACTCGCCGGACTTCTGGTTGTAGACGCGCGTGCCGACGAGGTCCGCGGGCACGAGGTCGGGCGTGAACTGGATGCGCCGGAACGTGCCGCGGATCGTGCGCGCGAGCGTCTTCACCGTCAGCGTCTTCGCGAGCCCCGGCACGCCTTCGACCAGCAGGTGGCCCTGCGCCAGGATCGCGACCAGCACGCGCTCGAGGAACGCGTCCTGCCCGACGACGACCTTCTTGACCTCGTAGAGGATCCGCTCGGGCAGCGGGGCGTGGCTGGACGGGGCGAGGTCGTGGGGGGTCATGGGGCTCGGGAGTCAGGAGTCGGTTGACAGGAGTAAGGCGGCGGCCGCGACGGCGCAACGGGCCGGCGAGGTTGGGTGGCGCGAGCGGTCAGAACGGCGACATCCCGATCGCCGACGCGGCATTCTCGATCGGCACCGCGAAGCCGATGCCGACGAACACGCGCTGGTCGGTCGGGTTCAGGATCGCGGTGACGATGCCGACGACCTCGCCGTCCATCGTCACCAGCGGGCCGCCCGAGTTGCCGGGATTCGCGGCCGCGTCGAACTGGATCAGGTTGGTCAGCAGGCGCTTGCCTTCGGGCGAGCGGTACTCGCGCTTGAGCCCGGAGATGATGCCGGCGGACGCGGAGGGACCGATGCCGAACGGGAAGCCCACGGCGACCACGTCGTCGCCCGGCGCCAGGTCCTGCGTCGAGCGCAGCACCGCCGCCTTCAGGTCGTCGGGCAGCTTCGCGGCCTTGAGCACGGCGAGATCGTTCTCCGGCTGCACGCCGATGACGCTCGCTTCCGATTCGAGCCCGTCGAAGAACACGACCTTGATCGTCGACGCGCCGAGGACGACGTGCAGGTTCGTGAGGATGATGCCCTTGTCGACGATCACCACGCCGGTGCCGATGCCGATGCCCTTGCCCGTGTCGGGATGCCCCTCGGGCAGCGGCTGGCGATCCTTCTTCTCGTCGGGCGCCGCGGGCTTCGCCGGCGCCTTGCCGTCCGCGCGCTTCGCATCGGCCTTCGACGCATCCTTGCCCGCCTTCGCTGGCCTCTCGTCGCCCTTGCCCCCGTCGGCCTTGTCCTTCTTCTTCGCGTCGTCCTTGTCGTCGTCGGGGTAGCCGGTGCCGACGACCTTCACGATCGACGGCCGGACCGCCTCGTAGGCCTTCGCCGCGCGCGAGGGAAGCGTCTGCGTCGCGAGCGTGTGCAGCACGGCGCCGTCGATGTCCTTCTGCGTGAGGTGGCGCGTCGCCGGTCGCGACTGCGTCCACACGGCGAAGGCGACGGCGCCGATCAGCAGGCCCGCGAACAGCGCGAGCCAGCGCTCGTGGCGTTGCAGGAACGCGAGGCGGGCGCGTCGTGGAACGGCGGGGGCGGCAGGCGCCGCCTCGGCGGGCGCGGGCGCCTGCGCGGCGTCCCCGGCCGGCGCGTCGCGTCGGGGGGAGCGGCTGTAGAGCGCGGAGCGGCGCATGGCGGTCCGGGTCGGCGGCTGGCCCGGTGCGGGAACCGGGGGAGGGACTAGGATAGAGTCAATCGGAGGCGACGCAAAGTCCGCGTGCGCCACGCGGTACGACCGCCCGAGGGCGCGTCGGTTCGCGGCCGGGTCAGCCGGCGTGGCCGTCGACCAGCAGGAACTGCCCGGTCGCGGCGCCTGCGCGCTTCGCCTTCGCCTCGCCGTACTCGGGCGAGGACCAGAACGTCCGCGCGCGCTCGAGCGACGGGAACTCGATGACGACGACGCGATCGTTCTCGGGGGGACCCTCGAGCACGGTCACCGCGCCGCCGCGAACGATGAAGCGGCCGCCGTACTTCGCGATCGCGGCGGGCGTGAGCTTCGTGTAGTCCTGGTAGCGCACCGGATCGGTGACGTGGATGCGGGCGATCAGGTAGGCGGGCATCGGGGCTCCGGGCAGCGTGGCGTGGGGCGGAAGGGTAGGGCGTCCGTGCGCGGGCCCGCTAGCCCTTCGACCACTTCTGCAGCCAGAAGCAGAACACCGCCGCGATGAGCCAGCCGACGCCGGCGACCGGCATCTCGGAGACGACGGTCCACACGACCGCGTTCACGAGGCACAAGAGGATCGCGAACAGCGCGACGAGGATGTTGCCCACGGAGCCGGAGGGGACGGGGAGGGAGTCGGGGGGCCGCCGCGGTGCGGCCCGGGGGCGGGCGCGAGGATTCTGTCACAAACGCGCCTTCCCCGCCCCGGGGGTCGCACCCGGGCGCCCGGCCGGGGCGAGCAGGCCCACGCGCCGCTCGGCGACGAAGCCGGCGGCCACGACCACGGCGAGGACGACGAACGACGTCGCGGCGAGCTCGCGGGGGGCCGGCAGGTCGCCGCCGACATAGGGCCCGGCGGCCGTGAGGGCGGCGGTGATCGCCACCGCGATCACGATCACCGCGCCGCGTCCGCGCGTCGGCCGCACGATCGCGAGCCACGCGAGGGTGGCCGCCGCGGCAAGGCCGATCTCGACCGCCAGCGCGACGGGCATCGCACGCCACAACCCGAGCCCGAGCTTCGGCGACGCGTCGCCGGCGACCGGCAGGTCGGGGATGTGCACGACGAGGTCGAGGACGACGTGCGACGCGACCGCGCAAGCGAGCGCGGTGGCGAGCCGCGTCCGATGCGGCACGCGCACGCCGAGGGCGACCCATGCCGCGGCGCCCGCCGCGAGCACGGCGATCGCGCTCGCTACCAGCCCGTGCGAGTAGGGGAACGTGAACGTCAGGAACCGCGCCCCGCCCGCGCGGATCGGCTCGCCCACCCGCTCGACGCCCAGCCCCACGAGCGTCCACAACAGCAGGTCCGCGAACAGCGCGGCCGCGAGCAGCGCGCCGAGGTTGAGGCGCGGGGCCGCGGCCTTGATCGCGAGCCCGGCACCGACGTGGCCGACGAACACGATGAGCCTCGTTCGTCAACGCCGGCGCCGCAGCGCGCGGCGCAGCAGCCCGACGATCCGAGGCCGGCGCTTGGGCACGCGGATCGGCATCGGGTCGAAGTAGCGGGCGTGCGGGTAGCACCAGCCCCAGGTCTCGCCCCGCTCGAACGACGCGATCATCGGGTGGCCGGTGGCGAGGTGGTGCGCGAGCGCATGCGCGTGCGGCGAGTCCTCGCAGCAGCCGACGTTGCCGCAGGTAAGGCAGATCCGCAACCGCGTCCAGCGCGCGCCCATCGCCGCGCACGCCTCGCAACGGTCGGCGCTCGGCGTGATCGCGCGGATCGCGTCGAAATGCTCGCAGCGATCGGTCACGCGCCGTGCCGCCGCGTGCGCCTGCGCGCCGTCGTGCGACCGTACCAGAACAGCACGGTGGCGATGGCAAAGGCAACCGACAGCGGCGACACGAGCAGGGCCGCGATCCAGCTCCAGCTTTCGTTGCGGTCGAGCGCCTGCACCGCGACGCCGACAGCGAGCGCCGATCCGATGGCGGCCGCGAGGGACGCGCGCCGAGCATCGCGAAACGCCGCCTCGGCGAGCGCGCCGATCGCGACCGGCAGCAGGATCAGGACGACGAAGGGCTCCATCGCAGCGGCGCGGGGGAGGGGGGTGGTGCGGATAGCTTACTCCGGCGGGGAAGGCGGGAGTAGGGAGTGGGGAGTGGCAAGAACGGGTCGCGCGCGAATGCGCGGCCAGCCACTCCCTACCACCCGCTCCCCACTCCCTGTTTGTCGCTCATTCGACGATCCGGTCGGCCCGCAGCGAGAGGGCCGGCGGGATCGCGATGCCGATCGCCTTCGCGGTCGTCGCGTTCACCACGAGCTCGAACCGCGAGGGACGCGCGACC
>DASTCK010000008.1:0-3446 GCA_035711225.1 Casimicrobiaceae bacterium | reverse complement strand
TGGGCGACCACCTGCGGGACCGAGAACGCCAGATCGACGGCCTGGCGGGCGGCCCGTGGCGAGGAACGACGACGACGCGAGGCCATGGGCGAGGGAAGGAGTCGGGAAGCGGCCAGCTTAAGCCACGGCACGGACGCCTGCGCGTGGCCACGGAGAAGAGGCGTTTGTCCGACGCGCGAGGTAGGCGCGACCGGCCGCTGCGGCGCGCGGGACGCTAGACCTGCACGACGGCCAGCACCGCATCCGCGGCGCCGGTGACGCGGCTCAGATGGCCCTTGCCGCTCGTGTCCTCGAGCAGGATCGCGTCGCCCGGGCCGACGTCGCGGACTTCGCCGTCGGTCGCCTCGAACGCCATCGTGCCGGCGAGCACGAACATCCACATGCGCACCGGCGACGGGTGGAGGTCGCCGACCCATCCGCGCGGCACGCGCAGGAAGCTCACGCCCGTCGCAGGGGACGGGTCGGAAACGTCGAACGACGGGGCCGGCGGCGCGAAGGTGCGCGTCGTCATGCCGATTTCCACCGGCGCGAAATGCGATTCACCCGCCGCATCGGCCTCCAGGCGGATCTGCTTCAAAGCCATGGCCATCGCTCCCCTCCTTGCATGGCACCGCGAGGTCAGCCCCTGCCTGAGTGCCGGGCAGGGCCCGACCCCGCGTCACCGCTACCCGCCGGGAGCCGCGTCCAGCCGCTCCCGGATGAATGCCGACCACACGGGATCGGGTTCCCAGACATCGCGCATCAGCGCGAACGCGCGCTCCTCGGTCCAACCGCAGCGGAGCCGGCGATAGAGTCCGAGGAACGCCGTGACGCGCAGGTTCGCCGCGCAGTGGACCCAGAGGCGTCGGCCGCGCCGCGCGTCCATCGCGTCGAAGAACGCCTCGAGGTCGCGCGCGGTGGGCGCGTCGAACCTGACCGGGATGTGCACGTACTCGAGGCCGAGCGCGCGCACGGCGCCCGCCTCGTCGTCGAGCGAATAGCGCGGGTCGTCGTGCAGCGCCAGGTTGACGACGACCTCGTAGCCGGCCGCGGCGATCGCGGGGAGCTGGTCGTCGCGAGGCTGGCCGGACGTCGCGAGGTCCGGCGCCGCCTGGCGGAACTGGTAGATCGCCGTCGCGTCGTTCGCCATTCCCGCGATCCTCCCCAGGCCCAAGCCAAGTAACCGGGCGCCGCCGGCTTCACGCGCGCTGCGCCGCCGGCCCGACGTTCATCAGCACGTTCGTGGCGAACAGCGCCAGCCCGATCAGCACGGCGCTCGCCGTGATGCCGACGACCGGTCCCGCCCACTCGTGCCCGGTGAGCAGGTAGCCGAGCCCGACCATGAAGCACGGCAGCGCGAGGTTGTGCACCCAGAAGTGGATCTGCGCGAGGCGCGTCGCGCCCGCGTCGGGGTAGAGATGGTAGATCAGCCCGGCGAGGGCCAGCGACGCCCAGCCGAGCAGCAGCAGGTGCGCGTGCACCGGCGCGAGCGTGAACTGCTGCGTGATGCCCATGAACAACCCGAGGCAGGCGCCGACGAACAGGTAGACGACGGCGATCTTCAGGAACCGCAGACCCATGGACTCCTCCGGTGGACGTGGATGACGGGCAGCGCCGGGTCGTCGCACCGCTTGTGCCGAACGTCCCGGCGCCGGCGTGCGCAAGGGTAGCCGAACCGGGCGCGCGCGTCAGCGGGATCGTTCGCCCGGCGCATCGGCCTCCGACCACTCGTACCGGATGTCCTCGAGCTGCCACATCGGCTCGAAGCCGCGCGCCACCGCCGCGAATCCCTGCGACTCGTAGAACGCGCAGGCCCGGCGGTTGCGCGCGAACGTGTAGAGCCACAGGCTGCCGGCCGACTGCTCCTTGGCCCACGCGAGCATCGCGCGCCCGATCCCGCGGCGCTGGAATCCGACGCGCACGTAGAGCTGCGACACCGACGTCGCGTTCGCGGCGACGAAGCCGACGAGGCGGTCGCCCAGCAGCGCCATCCTGACGTCGTGGTCCGGCAGGACCCGCTCGACCAGGTGGCGCTTCTGCTCGGCGATCGGATGCGGGTCGACGATGCCCACGCCGTCCTCGAAGCTCGCCCGCCACATCGCCACCAGCTCGTCGACACCGGCGTCGTCGTAGGGTTCGAGCACTACTCGCGCTCGGGGGTTCGCCGCGCCGCCGGATTGCATCGGGCCCTTTTCCGCGCGGGTGCCAGGTCCGCGCCTACCCGATCACGCGGGTTGCCCGGAGCAGGATCGGCTGCGGAAGCGCGAGCCCCAGCCGCTGCGCGGTGCGCGCATTGACGACGAGATCGAAGCGCGTGGGCTGCTCGACCGGCAGGTCGCCCGGTCGCGCGCCCTTCAGGATCCGGTCGACGTGCGAAGCAGCGTGGCGATACGCGTCGGCGATGCTCGGGCCGTAGGACATGAGGCCGCCCGCCTCGGCGAACTCCTCGCTGAAGTACATGGCCGGGAGAGCGCGCTCCGCGGCGAACCGGACGAGGCGGTCCTGTGCGCTCGCGGCGAACGGGCTGGGCGTCACGACGAGCGCCTGCGCCGCGCTCGCGGCGATCGCCGCGAAGGCCGCGTCGAGCTCGGCCGGCCGCGACGCATGGTGCGCGTCCAGCGTCACGCGCATCGTGCGCGCGGCGGTCGCAAGCTCCCTGACGAAGGCCTGGGCCGCCGCGTTGCTCGCGCTCCAGAGCGCCGCACAGCGGGCGACGTGCGGCGCGGCGTCCTTCAGGAGCTCGAGCCACTTGCCGGCGACGCCGTCGCCGTAGGCGAGCGACACGCCGGTGACGTTGCCGCCCGGCCGCGCCAGATTCGAGACGATGCCGCCGGCGATCGGATCGCTCGAGCCCGCGAACACGATCGGCAGCGAGGTCGTCGCCTGGCGCGCGGCGCGGGCGCCGATCGTCGACCCGACCACCAGCACGTCGACGCCGGCGCGGATCAGCTCGTCGACGAGCGGCGCGAGCCGCTCGGGGTGGCCGTCCGCGAAGCGCATCTCGACGATCGCGGTGCGTCCGTCGACGTAGCCGAGGTCGCGCAGGCCCTGCACGAAGGCTTCGTTGCGCGGCCCGCGCACGGTGGGCGACAGGAAGCCGATTCGCGGCAGCCTCGCAGGATGTTGCGCGCGCGCACGCGACGGCGCCGCCAGCACGACCGCGGCGGCGGTCAGGAACCTCCTGCGACCCTGGCGCGGCATGCGCATCCCGAGGCGACGAGCCGTGCGCGCACTCTACCCGAACCGCGCAACCACGCCGCGGGGTGCGTGCGCGTTACGGGCGAGGCGCCGGTCAGGCGCCGACGTGCTCGAGGATCGGGCGCAGCGCCGCGCCGATCCGGTTCATCGCGCGACGCCTTCTGCGGGGTCGAGCGCGCCTTCGAGGCGCTCCAGGGCGGCGTCGCGCCACGCGGCGCGCCAGCGCTCGCGCTCGAAGCCGAGCCACGACGTCCACGCCTCGCTCGCCG
>DASTCK010000007.1:0-4092 GCA_035711225.1 Casimicrobiaceae bacterium | reverse complement strand
GTTCGGTGTCATCCGCGAGTCGTTGCGGTTGATGTAGGGCGTGTCGTACGCCTTGCGGCCGATCGCCGCGAAGATCCGGTCAGCGAGCTTGAACTCGCCGTAGATCTGGCCGAGCACCGTGTAGCCGTCCTGGCCGGGGGCGAGGAGCAGCGTGCCGTCGTGGTCGTCGGGCGCATAGAGCGGTTGCGACGTGTAGACGACCGCGCCGATGCGGAACAGGTCGGCGAGGTAGCCGGAGGTGAAGCTCAGGGATCCGCCGATCGCCCAGGCCTCGCTGCGGCTGTCGTCGAACTTCTCGCGGTCGAGGTAGTAGGTCCGCAGCTGCAGGCCCCACTTGGCGTCGTGGAAGAACGGGATCCGCTTCACCTCGGGTTCGGGCGGCGGCACGGTACCGCCGGCAGGCGGGTTCGGCATTTCCATCTTCTCCAGCGAGTACGTGTCGACGTCGCTGGAATCGGGCGCCGGATCGGCGCAAAGCGCCGGCGCGACCAGGCCGGCCATCAGTGCGAGGCCCGCTACCACCGAGCCCGCCGCGGCGCGGACGGTACCGGCGTGTCGCCTGGCGTTCACTGCGAGCGAAGGCATCGTGGGCTCCTCGAATCGTTCTGGCGAAGTCCTGGCGACCCGAGCGGCCGGCGGGATCGACCCCGCCGGCCGCGTCGGAGCGCTAATCCGCCGCCTTGGCCGCCGGCTTGCCCTTGGCCGGCGTCGCGTGCGCGGGAGGCGCGGCCCGCCCCGGTCCGGCCTTGCCGATGGCCGCGAGCTTGATCAGCTTGAGGCCGCGCGTGGCGTTGTAGCCGTGGATCTCCTTGACGTCGAGCTTGCGCATGAACCCGATCGTGTCGGCCTCGATCACCTGGCCGGGCACCATGATCGGGAAGCCCGGCGGGTAGGGGATCACGAAGTTGGCCGAGACCATCTCCGGCCCGCTCTTCAGGCGCTCGTCGATCTTCGGGCTCATCAGCGGCAGGTACTCGCAGTCGTCCTCCTCGTACGCGGCGAAGAACGCGCCGCGCATGTCGCCCTCGAGCGTGACGCTGCGCGGGTTCTCGCGGTAGCCGTCGTGGAAGCGGCTGAAGTTCGGCAGGTCGGGCACGTCCTCCATCAGGCTCTTCACGCGCGCCGCGAACGCGGCGCGCTCGCTCTCGCCGCCCTCGTCGAGCCGCGCGTCGATCTCCATCGAGATCTCGAGCAGCACCTTGATCAGCAGCGCGACGTCGCTGCGCGTGTTGTTGATGTTGCTCTGGAGCAGCACGCTGTTGCGCGACGTCTTGTTGAGCTGGATGTTGTAGCGGGAGGCCAGCAGGTTCTTGAACGACGTGCCGTCGAGGCCGGCCGTGCCGCACACCAGCGTCATGCGCGTCGGGTCGAGGAAGAACTCGTCCTCCTGCACCGACTTTACCGCGGTCACCCAGGTGGTGCCGGGCGTGAGGAAGTCGCGGAAGCCCGAGGTCCGGAACTCGGCCGGAACCATGCCGTCGGCGCCGAGCACCTTGAAGTACTTCGAGATGATCGGATGCCGGGCCACCGCGGCGCGGATCGCGAACGCGATCTCGAACGAGCGCATGACGAGCTCGTAGCCTTCGAGCTCCATCTGGCGCCGCGCGACGTCGAGCGACGCGATGATCTGCGCGTTGGGCGACGTCGAGGCGTGGATGAAGACGGCCTCGCGGAAGGCCGAGACGTGGTGGTTGTAGTCCTCGTCGCGCACCGCCACGATCGAGCCCTGGCGCAGCGCCGACATCGACTTGTGCACCGAGTCGGTCTCGTACACGCGGATGCGCATCTTGCGCGGGTCCGGGACCAGGTGCCGCTTGAGCAGGCGCGCGTCCTTCGGGTCGAGGTCCTCGCCGAGCTCGGCGGCCTGCGCCTTCCACTGCTCCAGCGCCGCGGGGGTCTCGCGCCATTGCTCGAGCGCGGCGGCCGCGCCCATCCCGGTGCGCGGGCGCAGGAACGGCGACCAGCGCGCGAAGCCGAACCACGCCTCGTCCCACAGGAAGATCAGGTCAGGCTTGATCGCCAGGCACTCCTCCATCACGCGACGCGTGTTGTACACGTGCCCGTCGAACGTGCAGTTGGTGAGCGTCACCATCTTCACGCGATCGAGCCGTCCCTCCGCCTTGAGGTTCAGCAGCGCCTGCTTGATCGTGCGCAGCGGCACCGCGCCGTACATCGAGTACTCGGTCATCGGGAACGCCTCGACGTACAGCGGCTGCGCGCCCGACAGCACCATGCCGTAGTGGTGCGACTTGTGGCAGTTGCGGTCGGCGATCACGATGTCGCCCGGCGCGGTCACCGCCTGGTAGACCATCTTGTTGGACGTCGACGTGCCGTTGGTGACGAAGAACACGTGATCCGCGCCGACGGCGCGCGCGAACTTCTCCTGCGCGACCTTGATGGTGCCGGTCGGCTCCAGCATGCTGTCGAGGCCGCCGGTGGTGGCCGAGGTCTCCGCGAGGAACAGGTTCTGCCCGTAGAACTCGCCCATGTCGCGAATCCAGTTCGACTTCATGATCGACTTGCCGCGCGCGATCGGCAGCGCGTGGAAGGTGGCGATCGGGCGCGCGGCGTAGCGCTTGAGGTTGTCGAAGTGCGGCGTCGAGAAGCGGTCGGCGACGCCCTCGAGGATGTTGAGGTGCACCTCCATCATCTCCTCGACCTCGTAGAATACGCGCCGGATCATCGAGGCCGCCGGGTCGCCCGCGAGCTTCTCGACCTCGCGGTCGGTCAGCAGGTAGAGGTCGAGCTCCGGGCGGATGTTGTGGATCATGCGCGCCAGCGTCACGCCGATCTCGCGCGGGGCGAGGCTCGTCGTGTCCAGCTTGTGGTGCGTGGCGAGGAAGTCGTGCACCAGCGGAACGTCGTGCTGCGACGGGACCGGCACGCCGTCGAAGATCACGACCGCCTCGATCTTGCCGTTCATGATCGTGGCGAGCAGCGCATCCTCGAGGCTGCCGACGATCACCGGCTCGTAGACCATCTCGTCGTCGACGCGCCGCAGGCGGCGGATCTCGCCGGCGACCTTCGCGCGGCTCGCGGCGGGCGTGGGCGTCACGAAGAGCGCTTCGAAATACGGCCGATGCCTCTCGCCGGTGCCGAACGCGCCGGGGAGCCGCTCGGGAACCGATTCCGAGGCTTCGTCGGCGGTCTCCCATTCGCCGCTGTCGTAGCGGTAGCTGCCCGACAGGAGCGCGCCGCTCATGCGCCGCACCATCCGGCCCACCCCGAGCGCGTCATCGCTGCTGATGCGCTCGGCGAGCGACTTCATGAGCCGCGGCCCGGGATACGCGAAATAGTCCTCGAGCGGCGCGAGGTCGGTGAGCGCGGCCTCGACCCCGGCGCGCGCGTCGCGCGGCTTGCCGCCTTGCGCGTCGGCTGCCCAGGCCTGCGCCTTGGCGTTGAGCTCGCGCCAGCGGTCCAACCGCGCCGCCGAGGCGGAAAAGAAGTGATCGAGGTGCGTGCCGGTGGGGGTCGGGGTAGTCATCGCATGCCTTCCATAGGGATCGCTTGCATCGAAGCCGCGGCGGCGGACTCGTTTCAGCCCGCCCCCGGGGTGCGACCGGCGCAGCGCCAGGCGCGGCGCGGGGTGGCGCGGTCAAGCCGTGGGCGCCGGCGCCATGCGCTGTTGACATTAGCGACTCGATGGCGGTCGCGTAATGCATTTCTCGACAACTTGAGTATATTTCGCCGTCATCTGGCCATCGGATCTGCCTCTGGTCAAGCGTACAGTCGATCGCCCTCGTTGGACGTCTTGCGGGATCGATGGAAATCGGTTGATTCCCGTCGCTTCGTCGTTACGCGCGGTTCCTGCGCACGACCGAAGCCGGGTCACGCGGGAACGCCCGGCGGGGGGCGACAGGTTTCCTCGACCGCGATGAGCTCAGCCAACAGCGTGAAATCGAAAGGGAATCTGACCGCAGCGTCGTCCGGGCGCCGCGCCGGCGAGGTAGGTAGGACGGACCAACGCGGCGACGCGTCGAGGTTGCGTCGGACGTGACCGACGCGCCGACGGCCGCGACCGATTGGGCCGGCGTGACGCACCCGCCTGCCGGCCCGGACGCGCGAATCGCCTGCCTCGTGCCGAGCCTCACC
>DASTCK010000006.1:0-12112 GCA_035711225.1 Casimicrobiaceae bacterium | reverse complement strand
GGCGCAACCGCGCGCGCTGCTCGGCAAGGTCGCCGGGCTCACGCTGGTCGAGATGCCCGAGTGCGAGACCTGCTGCGGCTTTGGCGGCACCTTCGCGCTCAAGTTCGGCGAGATCAGCACGCGCCTCGCCGACGACAAGTGCCGCCACGTCGAGGCGGCCGGCGCCGACGCGGTCGTGCTGGGCGACCTGGGGTGCATGCTCAACATCGAAGGAAGGCTCCGCCGGCGCGGTCACGCGTCGACGCAGGTGCTGCACGTCGCCGAGGTGCTGGCCGGCGAGCGGCCGTGAGAGCCGATCCCGGCCGCCGCTGACGCCATGCAGATCGCCTCGATGCACTTCAAGGCGCGCGCGCACGAGAAGCTCGTCGACGCGCAACTGCAGCGGAACCTGCAGAAGATCAAGGGCAAGTTCGTCAACAAGCGGCGCGCGTCGCTCGTCGAGCTCGACGATTTCGAGGCGACCCGCGAGGCGGGGCGGGCGATCCGGCAGCGCGCGCTCGACGACCTCGACGTGTGGCTCGAGCGGTTCGAGGCCAACGCACGCGCGCGGGGGGCGACCGTCCTGTGGGCCTCCTCGGCGGCGGACATCAACCGCCTCGTGCTCGAGATCGCGTTCCGCCACGGCGTCCGCCGCATCGTCAAGTCGAAGTCGATGGTGTCCGAGGAGTCGGCGCTCGACCTCGCGCTCGAGGGCGCGGGCCTCGAGGTGGTCGAGACCGACCTGGGCGAGTACATCCTGCAGATCAACGGCTACGAGCCGCCGTTCCATCTCGTCGGGCCGGCGCTCCACAAGTCGAAGGAGGAGGTCTCCGAGCTCTTCCAGCGCCGTCACGGCACGCCGCGCAAGGACGGGATCGAGGAGCTGTGCCGCGAGGCGCGCGGCGTGCTGCGGGAGAAGTACCTGGCCGCGGACATGGGCATCTCCGGCGGCAACTTCTTCGTCGCCGAGACCGGCTCGGTCGTGCTGGTCACCAACGAGGGGAACGCGTCGCTCACCACGACGCTGCCGCGCGTGCACGTCGCGATCTCGGGCATCGAGAAGATCGTGCCCACGCTCGAGGACGTCGCGACGCTGATGCGGCTGTTGCCGCGCTCGGCCACCGGCCAGTCGATCTCGAACTACGTCGACGTGCTCACCGGCACGAAGGGCGAGGGCGAGCACCACGGCGCCGAGCACATGTACTTCATCCTGGTCGACGCCGGCCGCACCGGCATCCTGGCGAGCGAGGTGCGCGAGGCGCTGCGCTGCATCCGCTGCGGCGCGTGCATGAACCATTGCCCGGTGTACCAGGCCGTGGGTGGACACGCCTACGGCTGGGTCTATCCTGGACCGATCGGCTCGATCCTGACGCCGATGTACGTCGGGCTCGAGCAGGCGCAGGAGCTGCCCGCGGCCTCGACGATGTGCAACCAGTGCGGCGTCGTGTGCCCGGTGAAGATCCCGCTGCCGGACCTGCAGCGCAAGCTGCGCGAGCAGGCGTTCGCGCGCGAGCTGCGGCCGCGCACGGAGCGCGCCGGGCTCAGGCTCTGGGCCTGGGTCGCGCAGCGCCCGGCGCTGTACGCGGCCGCCACGCGGATCGCAGTGCGCGCGCTGCGCCTGATGGGCGGTCGTCGCCGCCTGATCCACCGCCTGCCGTTCGGCCGCGGATGGACCGACGGCCGCGACATGCCGGTCCCGGCCGGCCGAACGTTCAGGGAGCTGTACGCGGCGCAACGCGCCCGAGGAGATCGTCGATGAACGCCCCACGCTCGCCGCACGCGATCGTGCCGCCGCTCTCGCGGCGCGCCGAGTCGCTCGGCACCGAGAATGCCTTCGTCGTGCTGGCCGAGGTCAACGCGCTGGTGCGCGGCGGTGCGGACATCGTGTCGTTCTGCATCGGCCAGCCGGACTTCCCGACGCCGCCGAACGTCCAGGACGCCGCGATCGCCGCGATTCGCGGCGGCAAGCACGGCTACACGCCGTCCGCCGGCATCGACGAACTGCGCGCGGCCGCCGCCCGCGACATGGGCGCGAGACGCGGGCTCGCCATCGCGCCCGACGACGTGGTGGTCGGCGCCGGCGCGAAGCCGTTCATCGCCTACACGATCGCGTCGGTGACCGACCACGGCACCGGCGACGAGGTGATCTACCCCGTCCCGGGGTTCCCGATCTACGAGTCGCAGATCGTGGCGAACGGCGCGGTGCCGGTGCCGGTGTTCCTGCGCGAGTCGCGCGACTTCGCGTTCGACCCCGCGGAGCTCGAGGCGGCGATCACGCCGAAGACGCGGCTCGTGATCCTGAACACCCCGCACAACCCGACCGGCGGCATCCTGCGCGCCGCCGACCTCGACGCGATCGCGGCGATCCTCGACCGCCACCCGCGCATCTGGGTCTACGCCGACGAGATCTACTCGCGCCTCGCGTACGACGGCCCGTTCGACTCGATCGCCACGCGCCCGGGGCTGCTCGAGCGCACGGTCATCTCCGACGGCGCGTCGAAGACCTGGGCGATGACCGGCTGGCGCATCGGCTTCGCGGCCAACCGCACGCTGGCCCCGGTGTTCACGCGCTGGATCACCAACACCGACTCGTGCGCGTCGCAGATCTCGCAATGGGCCGCGGTCGAGGCGGTCAACGGCCCGCAGGACGCCGCGGAGACGATGCGACAGCGCTTCCTCGAGCGCCGCGATCTCATCGTCGGGCTGCTGAACCGCGTGCCGGGCATCAGCTGCCGCTCGCCGGGGGGCGCGTTCTACGCATGGCCCAACGTGACCGAGGCGTGCCGGATCACCGGTTGCGAGGACTCGGAGGCGTTCCGCAAGCGGTTGCTGCACGAGGCAGGCGTCGCGGTGCTCGCCGACATCCACTTCGGCCGTCGCGTCCCCGGCGACGGGCAGCACATCCGGTTTTCCTACGCGGCGTCGAACGAGGCGATCACCGAGGGCGTGCGCCGCCTCGACGCGTTCGTGCGCGGCCAGCCGAAGCGCTGAGGCGCGCCGCGTCCGACGATCGCAGCCATGCCGGGCGCCATCGACGACAACGCTTCCGCGCGCGACGCGATCCTCGCGCGCGTCCGCGCCGCGCTCGGCAAGGAAGACGACCGCGGGGCGGCGGCCGCCGCGGCGTCCGCGTATGTCGCCGCGCACGCGCAAGGCCCGCGACCCGCCATGGCCGGCGATCTGGTCGAGCGCTTCGTGCGTCGTGCGACCGACATGGAGAGCACGGTCGAGCGCATCGCGTCGCTCGCCCGGCTGCCGCAGGCGGTGGCGCGCTACATCGACGCGCTCGACCTCGAGCCCGCGATCGCCGACCAGCGCTCGCACCGGGGCGTGTGCTGGCCCGAGTTCGCGGAGCTCGACTGGGCCGGCGCGGGACTGGCGATCGAGGCGCGGCCGACGCAGGGTAACGACCGGCTGGGCATCACCGGCACCTTCTGCGCGATCGCCGAGACCGGGACGCTCGTGATCACCAGCGGCGCGGCGACGCCGACCGCGTCGATGCTCCTGCCCGACACCCACGTCGCGGTGGTGCGTCCCGACCGCATCGTCGCCGGCATGGAGGAGGCGTTCGAGCTCGTTCGCGCGGAGCGTCCCGGCATGCCGCGCGCCGTGAACCTGGTTTCCGGGCCCTCGCGCACCGGCGACATCGAGCAGACGATCGTCGTCGGCGCGCACGGCCCGTTCCGCGTCCACATCGTCGTCGTCGGCTGACCTGGCCACGTGGCCCCGGCGCTTCGCGTCGAGCTAGCGTCCTCGGGTTCGGCCCGTCGTCCGTTCGGACGATGGCACTCGCTTCGTCGGTTCGCGAACGAAAGGACGCTTCGCGGCCGCGCGACCCAGCTTGCGTCCCGCGTGGCGCGCGCGCCGCGCGTGCCGGATGCCGCAGGATCGCGCGCGGCGACCGGGACGACGGGATCGCGGGCGACATGGCAGCGCCGCGCGGAATCCGGGCGCGCGCCGCGCCCGTCAGGTCGGGCCCTGCGACTAGTCGCCGAGTTCCTTGATGATGCCCTCGATCTTCGAAGCGTCGGCGAGGAACGCGTCGACGCAGCGAGGATCGAAGTGGCGGCCGCGCTGGCCCTTCAGGTAGTCGATGCCCTCGTGGACCGGCCACGCATGCTTGTACGGCCGCTCCGAGACCAGCGCGTCGAAGACGTCCGCGACCGCGACGATGCGGGCCACCAGCGGGATGTCGTCGCCGTGGAGGCCGTTCGGGTAGCCGGAGCCGTCGAACTTCTCGTGGTGGCCGAGCGCGATGATCGCGCCCATCGACAGGTATTTCGACGGGCTCCCCTTCAGGATGTCGTAGCCGATGCGCGGGTGCGTGCGCATCGTCTCGTCCTCCGGCTTGGTGAGCGGGCCTTCCTTGAGAAGGATCGCGTCGGGGATGCCGATCTTGCCGATGTCGTGCATCGGTGCGGCGACCTCGAGCACGTGCGCGGTCTCGGCGCCCAGCCCGAGGTTGGTGCCGATCAGCGCCGAGTAGCGCGCCATGCGGGTCAGGTGGTTGCCGGTGGTCTTGTCGCGGAACTCGCCCGCCTTCGCGAGCTTGTAGAGCGTCTCGAGCTCGCGCTCGTGGATCTCCGAGACGGAGCGGTCGACCTGGTACTGCAGCACGCGCGCCTGGTCGGACAGCACGATCTTGTGGCGGCGCAGCTCGAGCAGGTTCGCGCAGCGCGCGCGCGTCTCGTGCTCGTCGAGCGGCTTGATCAGGAAGTCGGTCGCGCCGGCTTCGAGCGCGTCGTAGCGGATCTTGCGGTCGTCGACGACGGTGATGACGACGATGGGCACGTCGACGCAGTGCGGGAGCGAGCGCAGGTGCTTGACGAGCTCGATGCCATCGAACTCGGGGAGCTTGTAGTCGGTGAGGACGATGTCGACGCGGTTGTTGCGCGCGAACTCGAGGGCGCGCGACGGCGTGTCGAACAGCTCGAGGTTGAGCTTGCCGTCGATCTGGCGGACGATCTCGGCCAGCAGCAGCCGGCTGCTGAAGAGGTCGTCGACGATCAGGACGGTGTTGCGCTGCGCGCGGGCGAACGCGAGCTCCGAGACGGTGCCGGGCGACGGGGCCGAGCGCATCGGGGCGGGAGGCGTCATGGCATGACCCTCGTGCAGGAGGGGAGCGGAAGCTGGCTCAAGCAAGAGTCGCGCCGAGCGCGACGCCGACGGCAAGGGCCTCGATCCGGCGGCCCCGGGGCCGAGGAGGGCCATCGAAGTGGTCGGGGCGAGAAGATTCGAACTTCCGACCCCCTGCACCCCATGCAGGTGCGCTACCAGGCTGCGCTACGCCCCGACCGAAACCGTTGATTATACCGTCCAGACGGGGCATGACGGCAGGCGCTAGGTGCGCCGGTCGGGGTCGAGCAGGCGCCGGATATCCGCCAGCTCCTGCCGCAGCGCGGCAGCCGAGGCGGGCGCGGGGGCGCTGGTGCCCTGGGGCCGGGCCGGGACGCTCGTCACCGACGGGGTCGGCTTCGCCGCCGCGGCGCGCGCCTCGTCGACCTCGTGCTCGAGGCGGTGCCGGGCGCCGTTGATCGTGAAGCCCTGCTCGTAGAGGAGGTCGCGGATGCGGCGGATCAGCAGCACCTCGTGATGCTGGTAGTAGCGCCGGTTGCCGCGGCGCTTGACCGGCTTCAGCTGCGAGAACTCCTGCTCCCAGTAGCGGAGCACGTGCGGCTTGACCGCGCAGAGGTCGGAGACCTCGCCGATCGTGAAGTACCGCTTCGCCGGGATCGGCGGCAGGTCGGGCCTAGCCCGGCTGAGATCCGACATGGCTGGCCGCGTCCACCATGGCCTTGAGCTTCTGGCTGGCGTGGAAGGTCACGACGCGTCGCGCCGTGATCGGGATCTCCTCGCCCGTCTTGGGGTTGCGTCCCGGCCGCTGCGGCTTCTCGCGCAGCTGGAAGTTGCCGAAGCCGGACAGCTTCACGCTCTCGCCCGCCTCGAGGGCCATGCGGACCTCCTCGAAGAAGCGCTCGACCATGTCCTTGGCCTCGCGCTTGTTGAGACCCAGTTGCTCGAACAACAGGTCGGCAAGCTCGGCTTTGGTGAGCGTCATCGCGGATCCTGGCTGCGCAGCGTCGCGCCGAGCTCGCGATGGGCGGTCGCAGCGAGCGACTCCATCGTCCCCTCGATCTCGGCGTCAGTCAAAGTACGTGCAGTATCCTGCATAAGCACAAGAATCGCAACGCTTTTCCGACCGCTCGGCAGCCCGGTGCCCCGGAACAGGTCGAACGGGCGGAGCGCGACGACGAACGGCGGGGCCGCGCGGGCCAGGACGTCCAGCAATTGCTGCACCGGCAGCGATTCGTCGACGACCAGCGCGAGGTCGCGGCGGACGCCCGGCTGCCTCGACACCGGTCGGCCGACCGGGACCGGGCGCTCGAGCAATCGGCCGGCATCGAGCTCGAAGGCGACCGGGGCCGCGGGAAGCTCGAAGCGGCGGACCAGCGCGGGGTGGAGCTCGCCCAGCCATCCGGCGGCCACGCCGTCGACGGCGATGGTCGCGGATCGACCGGGATGGAGGGCCGGGTGCGGCGCCGCGCTCGTCGTCAGGAGGCGCGGATGAACCAGCGCCGCGAGGTCCGCCTTCACGTCGAAGAGGTCGACCGGCCGGCCGGCGGCGCCCCATTGCTCGGCGAGCGCGCCGCCGGTCGCGAGGCCGCCGAGCCGAAGCGGCTGCTCGATCGTGCCGTCGTGCCTGCGGAACACGCGACCGTACTCGAAGATGCGCACGCGCGCCTCGCGCCGGCTCGCGTTGGCGCGCGCGACGTCGATCAATCCCGGCAGGAGCGAGGTGCGCATCGCGTCGAGGTGCGCGGCGATCGGGTTGAGCACGGCGATGGGCTTCGACGCCGCATCGAGCGCGTGCTCGGTCGCCGACGACACGAAGCCGAAGGTCACGACCTCGTGCCAGTCGCGCGCGACGAGCAACCGCCGCAGCGCGAACGAGCTCCGCGTCGACTCGGGCCGCGCGAGCATGCGCTGCACGTGCGCCGACGCGGCGGCGGGGATCGCGTCGTATCCCCGGATGCGCGCGACCTCCTCGACGACGTCCTCCTCGATCGCGAGGTCGAAGCGCCACGACGGCGGCGTCACGTCGAAATCCTCGCCGTGGCGGCGCGCCCCGAGGTCGAGCCGGGCGAGCACGTCGGCGACGTCGCCGGCGGCGACGGGCACGCCGAGCAGTCGCGCGATGCGAGAGGTGCGCACGCGTATCGGCGGGCGCGGCGGCAGCGTCGCCTTCGCGTCGGTGCGCGGCCCGGCGCGGCCGCCGCAGATGTCGAGGATCAGCGCGGTCGCGCGCTCGATCGCGGCGGGACCGAGCTCGGGATCGACGCCGCGCTCGAAGCGGAAACCGGCGTCGCTGGTGAAGCCGAGGCGCCGCATGCGGCCCTGCACGACGGCCGGATTCCAGTAGGCGGCCTCGAGGTAGACGGTCGTCGTGTCGTCGGCGATCCCCGAGTGCTCGCCGCCCATGATGCCCGCGAGGCCCAGCGGCTTCTTCTCGTCGCACACGAGCAGGAGGTCCGGCTCGAGGTCGAGCACGTCGCCGTTGAGCAGCGTGAGCGTCTCGCCTGCGCGCGCGAAACGCACGCACAGCGCGCCCTCGAGATGGCGCGCGTCGTACGCGTGCATCGGCTGGCCCAGCTCGAGCATCACGTAGTTCGTGACGTCGACGACCGCGCTGATCGCGCGCACGCCGGCGCGCTCGAGGCGCGACTTCATCCAGCCCGGCGTGGGGCGGCGCGCGTCGATGCCCTCGATCGTGCGGCCGCCGAAGCGCGGGCACGCCTGCGGCTCGTCGATCCTCACCGCGCGAATCGCACTCGACGCGGAGGGGGCCGGCGTGGTGTCGGGGGCCGTGAGCGCCGCGCCGGTCACCGCGGCGACGTCCCGCGCCACCCCCAGCATCGACAGGCAATCGGCGCGGTTGGGCGTGAGCTTGAGCGTGAGCACGGTGTCGTCGAGCGAGAGCGCGCGGCGCAGGTCCGTGCCGGGCAACAGCGCGCCGTCGAGCGCGAGGAGCCCGCTCGCGTCGTCGGACAGTCCGAGCTCCTTCGCCGAGCAGAGCATTCCCTGCGAATCGACGCCGCGAACGGCGGTGCGCGCGATGGCGAGGCCGCCGGGCAGCGTCGCGCCCTCCAGCGCGCACGGCACGGTCATCCCGGCGGCGGCGTTGGGCGCACCGCAGACGATCGCGAGCGGCGCGGCCCCCGCGTCGACCGTGCATACGCGCAGTCGGTCGGCGTTGGGATGCGCGGCGACCGCCAGGATCCTCGCCACGACGACGCCGGTGAACGGCGGTGCCGCAGCCTCGGCGGTCTCGACCTCGAGGCCGGCCATCGTCAGGCGCTCGGCGAGCGTCGCCGTGTCGATCGGCGGATCGACGAAGGTGCGGAGCCACGATTCGGAGACGCGCATGGTCAGGCGAACTGGCGCAGGAACGCGAGATCGTTCTCGTAGAACAGGCGAAGGTCGTCGACGCCGTAGCGCAGCATCGCGAGGCGGTCGGGCCCCATGCCGAACGCGAAGCCCTGCCACGCCTCGGGATCGATGCCGACCGCGCGAAGCACGTTCGGGTGGACCTGTCCCGCGCCGGCGATCTCGAGCCAGCCAGCGCCGAAGCTCATGTCGATCTCGGCGGAAGGCTCGGTGAACGGGAAGAACGACGGGCGGAAGCGGACCTCGAGGTCGTCGCGCTCGAAGAAGCGCCGCAGGAACTCGGCGACCACGCCTTTCAGGTCGGCGAACGACACGCCGCGGTCGATCCACAGCCCCTCGACCTGGTGGAACATCGGCGAGTGCGTGGCGTCGCTGTCGACGCGGTAGACGCGTCCCGGCGCGATGATCTTGATCGGCGGCGCGTGCGTCTCCATCCAGCGCACCTGAATCGGCGAGGTGTGCGTGCGGAGCAGAAGGCCGCCGTCGACGTAGAACGTGTCGTGCATCGAGCGCGCCGGGTGGTTCTCCGGCGTGTTGAGCGCGGTGAAGTTGTGGAAGTCGTCCTCGATCTCCGGCCCGTCCGCGACGTCGAAGCCGAGCGTCGAGAACAGCGCCTCGACGCGCTCCAGCGTGAGCGTCAGCGGGTGCAGCCCGCCGGCTCCCGGCCCCCGTCCCGGCAACGACACGTCGAGCGCGTCCGCGGCGAGCTGGCGCGCGAGCTGTGCCTGCGCGAGCTCGTCGCGGCGCGCACCGAGCGCGGACTCGAGTCGCGCCTTCGCATCGTTGATCCTCGCGCCGGCCTCGCGCCGCGCGTCGGGGGCGAGCGCGCCCAGCGACTTGAGCTCCGCGGTCAGGGCGCCAGCCTTGCCGAGGTAGCGCGCCTTCGCGTTCTCGAGCGACGCGGGGTCGCTCGCCGAGGCGAAGTCGGCGAGCGCGGAGGCGACGAGGGAGTCGAGGGAGGCCATGAAAACGCGGCGATGGGCGATAGGCGATAGGCGATGGGCGATGGGCGATAGGTGATGGGCGATGGGCGATAGGTGATCGGATCGGCGCGGCCTTCGCCGTCAGCGCACGCGGTTCCTGTCGCCTGTCGCCCGTCTCCGATCCCCGCTTTCGAATGCAAAAAAAAAGGGAGGCTCGCTCGCCTCCCTTCTTCACCGATCCTCCGGTCAGGCCTGCGAGGCTTTGGCCTGTTCGGCGATCTTCGTAAACGCGGCCTTGTCGTGAACCGCGAGGGCCGCGAGGACCTTGCGGTCGATGTCGATCTCCGCCTTTTTCAATCCGTTCATGAAGGTGCTGTACGACATGCCGAGCTCGCGCACGGCCGCGTTGATCCGCGCGATCCACAGCGCGCGGAACTCGCGCTTCTTGGTTCGGCGGTCGCGGTACTGGTACTGGCCCGCCTTCATGACCGCTTCCTTCGCGATCTTGAAGACGTTGTTGCGGCGGCCGCGGAAACCCTTGGCCTGCGCGATCATCTTCTTGTGACGGGCGCGCGCGGTGACTCCACGTTTGACGCGAGGCATCTTCGCTCTCCCTTAGGCGTAGGGCATCATGGCCTTCACCGAGCCCACGTTGGTCGCGTGGAGGCCGGCGGGGCCGCGAAGGTGCCGCTTGCTCTTGGTCGACTTCTTGGTGAGGATGTGGCGCTTGAACGCCTGCGAGCGCTTGACCGAGCCGCTTCCGCGCACGCGGAAGCGCTTCTTGGCGCCCGACTTGGTCTTCATCTTCGGCATGATGCCGTTCCTTATTTGCTGCCCACGGTGGTGCTCTCCGGCTTGGGGGCCGGGGAGGCTTTGGCGGCTTTCGCCGGACCGGCCTCGGGCTTGTCGGGGTGATGCGGTTGCGGGTGCGGCTTCTGCACCTGCGTCTTCTTCGGAGCCAGCAGCATCACCATCTGCCGGCCCTCGAGCCTCGGGAACTGCTCGACCAGCGAGACCGCCTCGAGGTCGTTGCGGATCCGCTCCAGCAGGCGCACGCCGAACTCCTGGTGCGCCATCTCGCGCCCCCGGAATCGCATCGTCACCTTGGCCTTGTCGCCCTCGGAGAGGAAGCGCGTCAGGTTGCGCAGCTTGATCTTGTAATCGCCTTCGTCGGTGCCGGGCCGGAACTTCACTTCCTTGACCTGGATCTGCTTCAGCTTGAGCTTCGCCTCGTGCGCGCGCTTGCTCTCGCGGTACTTGAACTTCCCGTAGTCCATGATGCGGACGACCGGCGGTTCGGCGAGCGGCGCGATCTCGACGAGATCGACCTCGGCTGCCTCGGCCTTCGCCAACGCATCGACGATGCTGACGATGCCGAGCTGTTCACCTTCGAGACCCACGAGCCGCACCTGCGGCGCCGTGATTTCGCGATTGATACGCTGGTGCTTGTTGTCCAGTGGCAAATCTCCGCGCAGGGAAAAAAACGACCGTGCCCCTTCCGCCGGCGACAGCGCAACGCGCTATCGCCGTGCGGCCACCTCGTCGTCGAGGCGAGCGACCAAGTCCTCGAGCGACATCGCGCCGAGATCCTGGCCGCTTCGGGTACGCACGGCCACCGTGTTGGCCTCCATCTCCTTGTCGCCGACGATCAGCTGCCAGGGAAGCTTCTGGAGGCTATGTTCCCGGATTTTATAGGTTATTTTCTCGTTCCGCAAATCGGCCTCCACCCGGAAGCCGGCCGCCTTCAGCCGGGCCTCGACCCCCCGGGCGTAGGCCGCCTGGCGGTCGGTGATCGTCAGGACCACCGCCTGGACCGGCGCGAGCCAGGTCGGGAACGCTCCGGCGTGGTGCTCGATCAGGATGCCGATGAACCGCTCGAGCGATCCGACGATCGCCCGGTGCAGCATGACCGGTACCTTGCGCGTGTTGTCGTCGGCCACGTATTCGGCGCCGAGACGCCCGGGCATCTGGAAGTCGACCTGCATCGTTCCGAGCTGCCAGGGCCGGCCGATCGAGTCTTTCAGGTGGTACTCGATCTTGGGCCCGTAGAACGCGCCTTCGCCGGGCAGCTCCTCCCATTGCGCGCCGCAGGCGCGCAACGCGCCGCGCAGCGCTTCCTCGGCGGCGTCCCACTGCGCGTCGGCTCCCATGCGGGGCGTGGGCCGCAACGCGAGCTTGACGGCGACGTCGGTGAAGCCGAAGTCGCGGTAGACGCTCAGGGCGAGCGCGTGGAACGCGACGCACTCGGGCTGGATCTGCGCGGGCTCGCAGAAGATGTGGCCGTCGTCCTGCGTGAACGCGCGCACGCGCATGATCCCGTGCAGCGCGCCCGACGGCTCGTTGCGATGGCACGCGCCGAACTCGCCGTAGCGCAGCGGCAGGTCCTTGTAGCTGCGCAGGTCCGAGTTGAAGATCATCACGTGACCGGGACAGTTCATCGGCTTGATCGCGAAGTCGTGCTTCTCCGACTCCGTCGTGAACATGTTCGCCTTGTAGTTCTCCCAGTGGCCCGAGCGCTCCCACAGCGAGCGGTCGAGGATCTGCGGGGCGCGCACCTCCTGGTATCCGTTGTCGCGGTAGACGCGGCGCATGTACTGCTCGACCTCCTGCCAGACCGACCAGCCCTTCGGGTGCCAGAACACCATGCCCGGCGCCTCGTCCTGCTGGTGGAAGAGGTCGAGCTGCCGCCCGAGCTTGCGGTGGTCGCGCTTCTCCGCCTCCTCGAGCCGGTGCAGGTAGGCGTCGAGGTCCTCCTTCTTCGCCCA
>DASTCK010000005.1:0-2307 GCA_035711225.1 Casimicrobiaceae bacterium | reverse complement strand
GGCGCCCCAGCTCCTGCGTGACGGCGACGCTGCCCCCGGTGGGCGTGGTTCCGCTAGGGTTCAGCACGCCTTCAGTGCGCGCCCGCAGCGCGGGGCTCGGAACGACCTGCTCAGCGGCGTCGGCGGCAGCGCGCTCTGCGTCGCCTGCGAGGCCCTGCGCGGCCCGAGCCGCATCGTCAGCCTGCGCCGCCAGCCGGGCGGTCTCCTCCGCCGCCGCGCGCGTCGTGGTGGTGCCTTGCAGCGGCATGCGCGGCACGGGCGCCTGTTCGAGCCCGGGGAACGGCGCCTTCGCCCCGACGCCGAGACTGATGATCGTGGCGAGCGCGCCCGCGACCGCCGGGTTGGCCCCCAAGTCGAGGAGGATTTCGTTCGTCAGGTTGCCGGCGATTTCCGGCGCGACCGCGAGCGGTTTGAGGAGCTTCAGCGCGCGTTGGCCGGCGTCGAGGAGCGTGCTGGGATCGTTCATGTCGCCGCCAGCGGGCGACGCCCCCGTGAACGCGCCGCCTTCGCCCGGCAGCTTGCCGAAAGGCGTCTCGCCGCCCGCGAAGATGTCGTGCAGCGCGTCGTACACGGGTTTGCCGACCATGGCGCTGTAGCGGCCCACGGCGGAGCCGCGCTCGGTCCCCAGCAGCGGCTTTAGCGCTTCGTTGATCTCGACGGCGACTGCATCGGGCGACTGTTCGCGGTACGGACGCTGCGCGGTGTCGGTTGCGATGGCGGTGCCCATCATGGCGCCAGCTCCAGCACCGGGGGCAGGCGCGGGCGACGGGAACGCCACCGTCGGCGACGGCGCCGCCGCGACGTCGAACGATTGCTCCGTCGACATCGGCGAGGCGACGTCGAGTTGGTCGGTCGGCACCGGCGTGGGCGCAGGCGGGGTTTCCTGCGGGGCGGCAGTCGGCGCGGGCGCAGTCGGCGTGGTGGCAGGCGCCTGCTTTGCCAGGTCAGGGAAGTCGGCGAGAATCTTCGCGCGCACTTGCGCTTGCAGCTCTGCCGACGGGTTGACGCCCATGTCGATTTCGCGCCCGTCGGGTAGCTCGATGATGAGCGGTTCGCCGCCGCCAGCAGCGCGGTTCGCGTAGTCCGCCGTCGACGTGCCGAGCTGATCCTTCCGCCCTTCGGCCACCGCGCGATCGTACGGCACGCCCGAGTGCCACAGCGACGCAACGTCGCGCGCGTTGCCGTACTCGTCGTAGTACTTCCCCAACCGATGGCGCACGGTGCGCTCTTGCAAGTCGGGGTCGGCGAGAAACGCATCGGGCGTCGCTTCGACCCCCGTAGCTTCGCGCGTCCACGATGGGATGTTCGCGCCCATGACTTGGTACTTGCCGTAGGCGCGATCGCCCTTCGACGTCACCGGGCCTTGCGCGTCGTAGCGTCCGCCGGATTCGATGTTGGCGAGGCGGCCAGCGAGGCTGTCGATGGTTGCCGGATCGGCCATCGCGCCCTACTGCGGCATGCCGCTCGTCTTGTACAGGTCGTCGATGTTGACCTTCGCGGGCGGGCGACCTTCGCGCGCCGCGCGCTCGACCGCTTCGGTCGCGCGCTCCATTGTCTTGACGACGAAATCGACGCGCTTGTCGTACATCTCCTGATTGTCCATCCAACCGGCGCCGAAGGCGGCGACGACGCGCTCGACGTCGCGATCGGTGAGCACGCCTTTCTCGCCCGAGAGCGAGCGCGCCAGGTTCGCGAACATCGCGGGGAAGCCTTGGATCACCGCGTAGTCGGGATCGCCCTTCCAGTACGCGGCACCGTACCGCTTGATGTTGTCCCACAACCGCTCCGGCGCGCCCTTCGCCTTCGACTGGAGCTTGTGAACCGCTTCCTTCATGTCAACCAAGCGCGCCTTGCCGTCCGCGAGCGCGTTGCGCATCTCGACGGCTTTCTGCGTCGTCTTGTTGACTTCGGTTTCGAGCGACTTCTCGCCAGCGCGCAGGCGCGCGGTCTCCTGCTGCATTTCCAGCTCGTTCGGCTCGCGGCCCAATTCGCCAGTCAGCTTCTCGCGCGCGGCGCGTTGGAGCTGTTGTTCGCGCGGGCTGCGCGAGGCGTTGTTGCCGATGCGCGAGACGTCGATCGTGCCGGTGGGGAGCGTGCCGGGTGCGCCAGCGGCCGGCGTCGGCGTCGGTGCAGCGGCCGGCGTCGCGCTCGAAGCGCCCGATGGATAGAGGTAGTCCAACGCCTTGATGCGTCCGCTCGGTGCGGCCGGCGCACTCGGAGGCGCACCGCTTGCCGGCTGCGCGCTAGCGCCGCCCTTCGGCTTGAGGTTCCACATCGAGGCGTCAGTGCCTGGGACCGCTTCGCGGA
>DASTCK010000004.1:0-4765 GCA_035711225.1 Casimicrobiaceae bacterium | reverse complement strand
GGTCTTCACGCGATGCGCCCCCTTTCCCGGCCGCCGGCTGGAGTGTGACAGCAGCATTGCCTCCGCGGGGCGCCCGGCGCCATGGCACACGGCTGACTTAGCGATGATGCCGGCAGCCGGAGGGTCGGCCGAGCGTCGCGTTCGCCTTGTGCGCAGCGATGCCATCGCGATTCGATCAACGGCGACACGGTGGACGACAGCCCACCCATCGCCGGTGGGTCTCGGCTCGTGGAGCCGGTAGCGTCCGGAACCTTCAGTTCGCCGGCGAACGTCCCGCGGACGGCTCGCGCAGCAGCGTCACCGTTTCCTCGAGCGCGCGGATCGCCTCGGCGCGGCCCTGGTCGCTGAGCTTGTTGCGATCGACGATCAGGAGCATCCCGTCCTGCTCCTGCCGTATCACCCGCCCCTGCAAGCCGGTGCCGTCGAGCAGACCGACGACGCGGTGCGTGCGGACCGGCTTGGAGAAGCCCTTGACCGTGATCGTCCCGGTCTCCTCGGCGAGCACCTCGTCCTTCACCAGCGACCAGGTCTCGTGCGAAAGCAGGATGCCGCCGAGGTCGGCGTGCGTCTGCAGCCTCGAGGCCAGGTTCACCTCGTTGCCGATGATCGTGTAGTCGACGCGATCGTCGCTGCCGAAGTTGCCGACGGTGCAGAAGCCGGTGTTGATGCCGATCCGGAGCTGGAACACGTGCTCCTGCCCCCGCTCGCGCCACTCGGCCTGCAGGTCGCGCATCCGCTGCTGCATCGCGATCGCCATCCTCACGCAGGCGAGCGCGTCCTCCTTCGCCCCGCGCGACTCCGGGTCGCCGAAGAACAGCATGATCGCGTCGCCGATGAACTTGTCGATCGTGGCGCCGTGCTCGAGCGCGATCGCCGACATCTCGCGCAGGTACTGGTTGAGCAGCGTCGTGAGCTCCTCGGACTCGAGGAGGTCGGTCGTCTCGGTGAAGCCGGCGATGTCGGAGAAGAAGATCGTCAGCTTCTTGCGCTGCGAGGCCACCTCGGTCGACTTGTCGCCGCTGAAGATCGACTTGTAGATCTGCGGCGCGAGATACTTGGAGAGCTTCGAGGCGAGGGACTCCAGCGTGCGGTTCTTCTCGGCGAGTTGCCGGCTCGCCTCCTCGGTCGCCCGGGCGGCGTCGCGCAGCCGCGCTTCCACGTCCTTGAGCTCGGTCACGTCGGTGATGACGGTCACGGCGCCTCCCGACGCCACCTTGCGCCGCACGACGCGGAACACCCGCCCGTCGGGCGCGAAGTCGTCGAACGCCTGCCCGGTCGGGTTGCGCAGGCTGTCGGCGCGCTTCGAGACGTGCGACTCGACGCTGCCCGGCCCGTAGTAGCCATGCTCGGCCAGGTAGCGGAAGACGGCCGGATAGGGCCGGCCCGGCTCGAACAGCTCGCGCGGCGTCGTGTAGAAGTCGCGGAAGCGGTCGTTGGCGAGCACGACGTTCAGCGACTCGTCGGTGTAGACGAGCGCGCCGGGCATGTTGTCGAGCGCGACGTGCAGCGCCGCCTCCTTCCGCGCGAGGTCCTGCTCGGCGCGCTTGAGCTCGGAGACGTCGCTGATCACCGTCACCGTGCCGCCGCCGTCGACCTTGCGCCGCAGGACGCGGAACACGCGGCCGTCGGGCGCGTAGTCGTCGAACCACTTGCCGGTCGGATTGCGCATGCTCTCGATGCGCTTCGCGACATGGGCTTCGAGGTCGCCCGGGCCGTAGTAGCCGCGCTCGGCGAGCCAGCGGAAGACGTTCACGTACGACTGCCCGCGCGCGAACAGCTCGCGCGGGATGCCGTAGAACTCGTTGAACCGGTCGTTGGCGATCACGACGCGCAGCTCGGCGTCGGTGTACGAGATCGCGCCGGGCATGTTGTCGAGCGCGACCTGGAGCTCCGCCTGGGTGCGCGCGGCCAGCGCCTCGGCCGACTTGCGCGCCGTGACGTCCGCGTAGGTCAGCACCAGGCCGCCGTGCTCGATCGGCGCGTAGCGCACGAGCAGGACCTGCCCCGTCGTGGTCGTGTGCTCGAGCTCGTGCGGCTGGCGGGCCCGGACGCGCACGAGGCGCGACTGCGCGTGCAGCTCGCCGTCGCCGGGACCGTAGTCGCCGCGGCGCGCGTTGTAGCGGTAGAACTCGACGATCCCGGTCCCGGGCCTGCAGAGCGCGGGCGGATAGCCGCGCAACGTGCGGAACGCCCGGTTGCAGGTGACGAGCGCCAGGTCCGCGTCGAAGATCGCGAAGCCGAAGTCGAGCGTGTCGAGCCCCGCGTGCGTCAGCGCCGCGGGCAGCGATCCGGGTCCCCGCACCGCCGCCGCACCGCGAGCCGGTCGTTGCGCCATGGACGAGCCCTCCCCCGCCCCAGCATCGGGCCTGGCGATCGCCCGGTCAACTACCGGGCGACCGCCCCCGGCGTGCCCGTCTCGGGACCGCGTCGCGGCTCACTGCGCCTCGACGCCCGCCTTCTTGACGAGCTTCGCGTACTTGTCGAGCTCGGAGCGGAAATACTGCGCGGCGTACTCGGGCGTCGACACGCTGATCGTGTTGCCCTGCTTCGCCATCGCCTCGCGGACCTCCGGCGAATCGAACGCGGCCGCGAAGGCCTCGTTGATGCGCTTGACGTCGGCCGCCGGCAGCCTGGCGGGCCCGACCACCGCGAACCAGCCGCCGACGAGGTAGTTCGGCATGCCCTGCTCGACGAACGTCGGGATGTCCGGTGCGGCGGCGACGCGCTTCGGCGTCGCCACGCCGATGGCGCGCAGCGCGCCGCTCTTCAGGTGCTGCTGGATCGACGGCAGCGACGACACCGCGAAGTCGACCTGCCCGCCGATCAGGTCGGTGAGCATCGGGCCGACGCCCTTGTACGGGATGTGCTTCGCCTGCGTGCCCGACTCGTCGAGGAACATCGCGGCGGCGAGGTGCAGGATCGTGCCGTTGCCCGACGACGCGTAGTTCATCTCGCCGTTCCTGGCCTTGAGCAGCGCGGCCAGCTCCTTCGCGTTGGTCGCCGGGACGTTCTTCGGGTTGACGATCAGCACCATCGGCGTCTCGCCGATGACCGCGATCGGCGTGATGTCGGCGATCGGGTCGAACGGCAGGCTCTTCAGCACCGACGGGTAGATCACGTGGTTGTTCGACACGATCGACAGCGTGAAGCCGTCGGGCGCCGACTTGACCAGGGCGGACGTCCCGACGACGCCGCCGGCGCCGGGCTGGTTGTCGATGACGATCGGATGGCCGAGCGCTTTCTGCAGCGCGGGCGATGCCGCGCGCGTGATCGTGTCGACGCCCGACGCGGCGGCGACCGGCAGGATGAAGCGGATCGGCTTGTCGCTGGCCTGCGAGCGCGCCGGGTCCGGCGCCACCATCAATGCCACGCCGAGCGCGGCCGCAGCCAGACCGATCAGCGCCCGGTGCTGCGCGGGCATCGCGGGGAATGCGTTCGTCATCGCCACCTCCTGGTTCGGGTCGTCGTTCCGCCGGCGTCAGGCCACGGCGTGCTCCGCGTGCAGCGAATCGATCTCGGCGGGACTGTAGCCGAGCGACGCGAGCACCTCGCGCGTGTGCTCCCCCTGCCTCGGAGGATCGCGGCGCACGCCGAGGCGGCTGCCCTGCATCGTGATCGGGAACAGCGTCGTGCGCACCTTCCGGCCCGCCTGCTCGCCGTCCGGCAGCCGGACCTCGGCGAGGCCGCCCGTGGCGGCGAGATGCGGGTCGTCGTACAGCTCCTCGGGCTTGCGGATGGGCGCGAACGGCAGCCCCGCGCGCTCGAACAGCTCGGCCAGCTCGCCGGCGGTGCGTTGCGCGAGCCGCTCCCGCAGGAGCGGCAGCAGCGTCGGGCGCGCGCGCACGCGATCGTTGTTGAGGGCGAGCGAGCGGTCGGCCTTCAGGTCGTCGTAGCCGAGCGCGTCGCAGAACGTCGTCCACTGCGCGTCGGACACCGCGGCGAGGAAGATCTGCTCGCCATCCTTCACGGTGAACACGTCGTAGATCGCCCATGGGCTCTCGCGGGCGGGCATCGGCGCCGGCGGCTTCCCGGTCATCGCGTACTGGAGCATGTGCTGGCCGACGAGGAACACGTTGTTCTCGAACAGCGCGGACTGCACCTCCATCCCCCTGCCGGTGATGCCGCGCTGGATCAGCGCGCCCAGCGCGCCGATCGCGCCGAACAGCCCGCCCATGATGTCGTTGACGCTCGAGCCCACGCGCAGCGGATCGCCGGGCCGGCCGGTCATGTACGCGAGACCGCCCATCATCTGCACGACTTCGTCGAGCGCGGTGCGGTGGTCGTACGGGCCCGGCAGGAACCCCTTGCAGCTCACGTAGATGAGCCGCGGATTCGCGGCCGAAAGCGCGGCGTAGTCGAGCCCGTACTTGCCCATCGTGTCCGGCTTGAAGTTCTCGGCGACGATGTCCGCGGAGGCCGCGAGCCGCCGCGCAATCTCGACACCGCGCGGGCTGTGCAGGTCGATCGCGACGCTCTTCTTGTTGCGGTTGAACATCGGGAAGAACCCCGCGCCCGCGCCCAGCAGCCGGCGCGTGCGATCGCCGTCGATCGGCTCGACCTTGATCGCCTCGGCGCCCATGTCGGCGAGCATCATCCCGCAGGTCGGGCCCATCACCATGTGCGTGAACTCGACGACGCGAACGCCGGCGAGCGGCCCCGGGCCCGACGTCTCGCGGGCCGCGGGATCGGACGGAACGGCCTCGGCGCTCAGCTGTCGCCGCCTGCCTCGGCCGCGATCGCGCGCGGGACGAGGACGTCCCGGGCC
>DASTCK010000003.1:0-10856 GCA_035711225.1 Casimicrobiaceae bacterium | reverse complement strand
GTCGACACGCGCGAGGGTTATACGCGCGGATGGCGCATCGTGCTCGGCGAGCGCTACCGTGACTTCTGCGTCGCGGCGCGCGCGGCATGATTGCCGTCATCGGCGCACGCTGGCGCCTCATGCCGCTGCTCGCGCTCGCAGCGCTGGGGCTCTACGCGTGGCAGGTCGCCGCGTAGGCGGCCCGAGCCCGACCGGGGACCGGCGCCGCCGGTCCGTCGGTCGGTCCGATCGCGCACAGGATCGTCGCCTCGAGCGATAGCCTTCGCGGATCCCGCGCCGCCTTTCCTCGGCAGGAATCGCCACGCCCGTCGTGGAGCGATGGGTGGCGTACCGCCGTCCATGCCTCGCCCGTCGTCAGGGTATCGCGCACATGATCGTCGCATCGGGGCCGTAGCCTTCGCGGCTCCACCCGGCCGCCTCCATCGTCGCGCGAACCGCGGGACTGGTCGTGTACCGGTGGTTCGGGTCGTAGACGCCCTTGAATACGCGATAGACGGGAATCGTTCCGCCCGGGCAGGCGCCGGTCAGGGTGTTCGGCAGGTCGATCTGGAACACGTTGTCGCTCTCGATCTGCCATTCAGTTCCGTAGAACTCGTTCACCTCCCAGCACTCGACCGGGCTCGCCGAATAGAAGTGCGAGTCGAGGCCAGCCGACGGCAGCCCGTAGTAGCGGCACACGGGATTGATGGTCGCGCCCGCGCTGCTGCCGGTCGCGTAGGCCTTGAAGCTGTAGCCGGTGCGCGCCCAGCCGGTGAAATACCCGGTGTCGAGCGCGTTGATCTCGACGGGGTCCGCGCTCATGAAATAGTGCCCGAAGCCGGCGTGGTAGAACTCGATCACGTCGACGAGGCCGATCGGCGGGGGAAACGGGACGAGCACGATCGAGCCGCTGACGATCTTGCGGTACGACACCGCGGGACGTTGATCGTACGAATAGCTCAATCCGTTCGCCGGGTCGGACAGGTAGAGCGGCTGCGAGGTCACGGCGCCGTCGAGCGGCAGCGCGACCGAAAGGAACAGCTGGCGCTCCGCCCCGCCGCTACCGGCGTTGGCCAGGAAATTGAAGTAATAGACGAAGCCGCCGGTGATGGCGATGCCCCCCGCCTCCGGCGTCGTGTCGGCGGGAACCCACGTGAACGGCAGGAATCCGGGCGCGCCGTCGACGCGGATGTTCCAGGTCGTGAGCGTGCTCGTGGCGTCGTCGTACCCGAAGCTGCCGACCGCGACGCGGCCGTCTTCGAAGACGACGTTCTGGAGCTGCCAGAAGCGGACCGTCGCGTCGGCGCTGCCCGCCAGCATGCAAAGCGCGAGCGACAACGCCGCACCATATCCCCGAATCCGGTTCATGCGGATCTCCGTCGGTCGGGGCACGTCCGCGCTCCTCCTCCTCCGGGCGCGCTCCCTGCACCGGCAACGCTACCTCCGCGCGGCCACGGTCCGCAATCGATTTTTCGCGCTGCCGCGTGCAGCGTCGTTGATCCCGGTTAACCCGGCCGGGGGCGCGGCCGGACCGACAGGCCTATGATGATGGTTTTGCCAGCGGAGACACCCATGACCCAGCGCAGCGTCGTCATCCTGTCCGGCGTTCGCACCGCCATCGGCGACTATGGCGGCAGCCTCAAGGACATCGCGCCCACCGAGCTCGGCGCGCGCGTCGTGCGCGAGGCGATCGCGCGCGCGAAGGTCGATCCCCACGAGATCGGCCAGTGCGTGATCGGCAACGTCATCCACACCGAGGCGAAGGACATGTACATCTCGCGCGTGGTCGCGCTGAACGGCGGCCTGCCGAACACGTCGGGCGCGTTCACCGTGAACCGGCTGTGCGGGAGCGGAATGCAGGCCATCGTGTCGGCGGCGCAGACGATCCTGCTCGGCGACTACGACGCGGCCATCGGCGGCGGCGTCGAGAGCATGAGCCGCGCCGCGTACGCGAACACGACGCAGCGCTGGGGCACCCGAATGGGCGACGGCAAGACGATCGACATGATGGTCGGCGCGCTCACCGACCCGTTCGACACCGTGCACATGGGCATCACCGCCGAGGCCGTCGCGAGCAAGTGCGGCATCACGCGCGAGCAGCAGGACGCGTTCGCGGTCGAGAGCCACAAGCGGGCGCTGGCCGCGTCCCACGCCGGCCACTTCAAGGGCCAGATCCTGCCGATCGAGCTCAAGAGCAAGAAGGGCCCGGCGCAGTTCGACGCCGACGAGCACGTGCGCAGCGACGCGTCGATGGAAGGGATGGCGAAGCTCAGGCCTGCGTTCGTGAAGGACGGCGGATCGGTGACGGCCGGCAACGCGTCGGGCATCAACGATGCGGCCGCCGCCGTCGTGCTGATGGAAGCGGGCGCCGCCTCGAAGAAGGGCCTGAAGCCGATGGCGCGGCTGGTGTCCTACGGCCACGCCGGCATCGATCCCAAGATCATGGGCCTCGGGCCGGTCAGCGCGGTCAAGAACGCGCTCGCGAAGGCGGGGCTCAAGATCGCGGACATCGACGTGATCGAATCGAACGAGGCGTTCGCGGCGCAGGCGCTCGGCGTCAGCAAGGAGCTCGGGCTCGATCCGGCGAAGGTCAACCCGAACGGCGGGGCGGTCGCGCTCGGGCATCCGATCGGCGCGACCGGCGCGATCCTCACGATCAAGTGCATGTACGAGCTGCACCGCACGAACAAGCGCTACGGACTCATCACGATGTGCATCGGCGGCGGGCAGGGCATCGCCGCGATCATCGAGCGGCTGTAAGTCCAAACCGCGGTCAGATTCACATCTGACCCGAGCGGCCGATCCGCAGCGTCAGGCGGTTCGCGTCGCCCGCGCGCTCGTAGTGCGCCTCGCGAACGAGCCTCCCGACCAGGTACTGGCCGAGCCCGCCGACGCGCCGCGTCTCGACGGGGTCGTCGAGGTCCTCCGGAACGCGCTCGAGCGCCGGGCGCGGATCGTACTCGCGAGCGCGGTCCTCGCAGACGACGAGCACGTCGCGCGCCTCCACGGCGAGCGCGAGATGGATCGTGCCGCCCGGCTCGCCGGCGTAGCCGTGCATCACGATGTTGAGGAACAGCTCCTCGACGATCAGCGTGACGCGCAGCGCGTCGCGCGACTCGATGCCGTGAGCCTCGCAGAAGCCGGCCACGAAGGCCGCCGTCTCGACGACGCACTCGAGCGCCGCGTCGAAGGTCCGGGCGGCGCGGGTCATCGCGGAACTCCGCGGCCCGCGCGGGCGCGTTTGCCTCGGTCGACCGGTTTGGTCACACTAGCGCCTCCGCGACGCCGAGGCCCGCTCCGATGACCCGCTCCCCTGCTCCGTTCCGCGCCGCGCGCCTCGCCGGCGCGATGCTGCTCGCCTTCTTCGCCGCCGCGGCCGCGGCCGTGGACATCGGCCAGGTCAAGACCGCCTCCGGCGACGTGACGATCGAGCGCGGGGGCACGTCGCTGCCCGCGAAGGCCGGCGCGCGCCTCGAGGCTTCCGACATCGTGCGCACCGGCGCGGACGGCTCCGCCGGCATCACGATGAGCGACAGCTCGCTGCTGTCGATCGGCCCCAACAGCGTGCTCGCGCTCGACGCGTTCGCGTTCGACGCGACGACGCACCAGGGACGCTTCGACGCGACGCTGTCGAAGGGATCGCTCGCCGTCGTGTCGGGCAAGATCGCCAAACAGTCGACCGACGCGATGAAGGTGCGCACGCCGGCGTCGGTGCTGGGCGTGCGCGGCACCGAGTTCGTGGTCCTGGTCGACGACTGACATGTGGCGCGCCGGCGTCGCCGCGTGCCTGGCCGCGCTGGCGCTCGCCGGCTGCGCGTGGCGCACGACGACGGTCGTGCTGCTGCCGGAGGCCGAGGGCCGCAAGACCCAGGTGACGGTCGCGGACTCGCGCGGCGAGGTGGTGCTCGACCAGCCGTACGCCGCGGTGAAGCGCACGCCGCTGTCGACGCAACCGTACCAGTCGGGCCCCGACGAGGTGAAGGCGAAGTTCGGGGCGGCGCTCGCGGCGCAGCCGCGGCGCGAGGCGACGTTCACGCTCCACTTCGCCGAGGGGCGCGACGAGATCTCCGAGGAGTCGCGGGCGCAGCTCGACGCGGCGCTCGCCGACATCGCGGCGCGCCCGGTCAAGGACGTGCTGGTCATCGGCCACACCGACCGCGTCGGCAGCGACCCGGTGAACGACGCGCTGGCGCGCCAGCGCGCGGAGACGGTGCGCGCCGAGCTGATACGCCGCGGCGTCGACGCGGAGAACGTGCAGGCGTCGGGTCGCGGCAGCCGGGATCCGGTCGTCCCGACCGGGCCCGGCGTCGCCGAGCCGCGCAACCGTCGCGTCGAGATCATCGTCAGATAAGAAGCCCGCGCCGCGGGCGGTCGACGGACGACCGGTGCCGTCGGCGGAGCCGACGGTATCGCGTGAAGCGTGCCCGGGGCTTCGCTCATCGCGCTACACGCATCCAGCGGAAGGCGAGCACGGTCAGGTCGTCCGCCGGTTCCGCTCCCGCGGCGAACCCCTGCACGTCGGCCCTGAGCGCATCGACGGCGCCGCGCGCGCCGGTCGGCTGCAGGCGCCAGCGCTCGAGCACCGCCTCGAGGCGTGCGCGACCGTACATCGCGCCCTGCGGGCTGCGCATGTCGGTCACGCCGTCGGTGGTGAGGACGCAGAGCTCGCCGGGGTCGACGAACGTGTGCTCTCCGCGGTACTCGAAGTCGTCGACGGTGCACAGCGGTGGGCCGTCGCCGGCGGCGAGCCGGCGGATGCCCGATGCCGGACCGACGCAATACGGCGCGTCGTGCCCCGCGTTCGCGTACACGAGGTCGCCGGTGTCGAGGTCGAGGATGCCGGCGAACGCGGTGACGAACAGCGACTCGTGGTTGTCGCGCGAGATCTCGCGATTCGCCGTGGTCATCCACGCGCCGACGTCGTCGTCGGGATGGCGCACGGCCGCGCTCTTCGCGAGCGCCTTCGAGACCGCCATGAAGATGCTCGCCGACAGGCCCTTGCCGGCGACGTCGCCGATCAGGAAGAACCAGCGCCGCTGATCGAGGCGGAAGAAGTCGTAGAGGTCGCCGCCGACCTCGCGCGCCGGGACCATCGTCGCCGCGAGGTCGAGGCGCGGCTCGTCGCGGAACTGGTCGTCGCGCGGCAGCATCGCGACCTGCACGCGCTGCGCGGCCTCCATCTCGCCGGCCATGCGCGCGGACTGCTCGCGCTCCACCTGCATCTGCCGGCGAAGCGCGCGACGCTCGCGTGATGCCTCGCCGAGGGTGAGGGCGAGCAGCGTCGCGAACAGCGCGAGCATCGCGAGACCCGGCGCCGCCGCGTCGAACTGCAGGCGCGCCCACGCGAACAGGCCGAGCGCGGCGGCGACCGGCACGAAGATCGCGGCGAGAGCGAGCGACACGGTCGCCGGCGTGCGCCACAGCGGCGCGGCGCGGATCAGGAGCAGCCCGAGCGCCACGAACAGCATCACCTCGACGCCACGCGCCCACGGCGGGCGCATGATCGCGCTTCCCTCGTACAGGTTTTCGAGCAGCTGCGCGTGGATCTCGACGCCGGGCATGCGTTCGCCGAGCGGCGTGCCCTGGTAGTCGACCTGCACGAGCCCGGTCATGCCGATCAGCACGAGCTTGCCGGCGAGGGTGTCGACGTCGATGCGGCTTTGCAGGACGTCGATCGCGGACACGAAGCGGCGCGGGTCGCGGGGCGAGAAGTGGAGGCGCACCGCGCCGTCCGGCTCCGTGGGCGTCGAGAACGCCCCGGCCGACATCGAGGCGACGGCGCCGTCGCGCGCCATCAGCCGCAGCGCCGGCGCCTGCACCGCGACGCGCAGCATCTCGAGCGCGAACGACGGCACGAGGGTGCCCTCGATGCTCGCGACCATCGGCAGGCGCCGGATCACGCCGTCGTCGTTCTCGGCCGAGAGCAGCCCGTGCCCGGCGGCCACGCGCTCGAACATCGGAAGGTTGCTGATCACGCCGGCGAAATGCGCGACCCTCCCCTGCGCGAGGACCGTGTCGCCCGGCCTCGCGCCCTCGACCAGGATGGGCGGCGCGAAGACGAGCATGCCGGTCGGGTCCGGCGCGCCCGCCATGCCCAGGACGACGCGCGACGCGCCGATCGCGCGCGCGAGCTCGGCGTCGTGCGAGGGCAGCGCCTCGAGAGCCTGCGCGAGGTCGGCGTCGCTGGTCGGCATGTTGTCGAGCCAGTGCTCGGGCGAGCTGCGGTCCGACTCGGGCATCACGATGTCGAGCCCGATCGCCGCGGGCTTCGCGCGCTGGATCTCGCGGATCAGCTGCGCGAGAACCGTGCGCGGCCAGGGCCACTGGCCGAGCGCGACGATGCTCTTCTGGTCGATCTCGACGATCGTCGCGGGGAGCGCCTCGACGGTACGCGGCAGGATCCGCTGGCAGGCGTCGAACCATTCGAGCTGCTGCCGCGCCACGAACGGCGGCTCCACGACGAGCAGCAGCGCCAGCACGGCGAGGACCGCGAGGCCGATCCAGCGCACGCGGCCGACCTGTGCGACGGCGCGCGCGAGCCGCCCGCCGCCGGTCGTCGGTGAACCCTCCTCCTCCTCCGGCAGGCGCGCGGCATCGAGCGGGGAGTCGCTCCCGTCGCGTGCCGGGGCCGACGGTGCACGCGCGGAGACCCGATCCGGGTCCGCGTCACGCGTCACAGCTCGATTTCCATCCCGTCGTACGCGGCCGTCACCGTCATCGGCGCGCCGGTCCGGCAGATCTCCTCGTAGCGCCGCGTGTCGGCGAGCACGCGGGCGATCGACGCGTCGTCGAACGCTGGCTCGTGGTGGAACATGCACAGGTGCCTGACGCCCGCCGCATGGCACAGCTCGACGCCCGCGATGTTCGACGAGTGGCCCCAGTCGGCCTTCACCGAGATCGCGTCGGCGAGCGAGTACATCGCGTCGAAGATCACGAGGTCGGCGCCGCGGAAGAACTCGACGAAGCTGTCGGTCTCCCTGCGGTTGCCGAGGTCGTGCTCGGAGTCCGTCGAGTAGATGCACGCCTTGCCGCCCGACTCGAACCGGAAGCCGTACGAGTCGCCGCCGTGACGCTGCAGCTTGACCAGCACGCGCATGCCGGCGACGTCGTGCCAGCGGCCCGGCTCGAGCCGCACGAACGAGATGTCGGCGCGGAAGGTCGAGAAGTCGACCGGGAACGACGGCTGCTCCTGCTGGCGGCGCAACGCGGCCTCGAGGTGCGCGTGGCCGCCGTAGACGACCACGCGATTGCCCGGGATGTAGGCCGGCGTGAAGAACGGCAGGCCCATGATGTGGTCCCAGTGCACGTGCGACAGGAACACGTGGTAGGTCCGCCCGCCGCCGCCGTTCCGCGCGAGCGCCGACTGTCCGAACGGCCTCACGCCCGTGCCGAGGTCGCAGATCACGAAGTCGGGGCCGCCGTTCTCGATCTCGACGCAGGACGTGTGCCCGCCGAACGTCGCGCCGTCCGCGAACGCCAGCCCGTCGACGTACGCCTCGAGCTCCGCGTCGTCGCGGAAGGTCCGGCCGGCGGCGCCGCGAAGCGCCGCGATCAGCTTGCGGCGCACGCCGTCGACGGTCAGCGCGACCGGGATCGAGCCGCGCGTCCCCCAGAAACGGACGCGCATCACGTGCGCTCCGCCGGATGCTTGCGGTCGTAGGCGCCGAGCGCCTGGGACGAGATCGCGCCGATCGCGTCGCGGACGCTGCCGCGCACGTCGACGACGTGGTGGAAGCGGCTGATCTCGAAGATCTCGGCGACCACCGGCTGCAGCGAGGCCACCGCGATCGCCGACTTGCGCGCGCGCAGCGC
Organism: Casimicrobiaceae bacterium; assembly: GCA_035711225.1. Taxonomy (GTDB): domain Bacteria; phylum Pseudomonadota; class Gammaproteobacteria; order Burkholderiales; family Casimicrobiaceae; genus VBCG01. The sequence continues at coordinate 3,065 of DASTCK010000003.1, read as the reverse complement.
CTTCGCCGCGACCATCAGCACGCGCAGCCCTACGCTGCTGATGTAGTCGACGCGCCCGAGGTCGATGACGACGCCGCGGACGCCCGACCCCGGCTCGAGCGCGGGCGCGAGCGCCTCCTCGAGCGCCTGCGCGCCGGCGAAGTCGATCCGGCCGGCGGCGGTCGCGACGACGACGTCGGCATACGCATGGGTCGGGCAGTGCATCTCGGGGTCCTGGGCGTCCCCCTCGACAGCCGGCGCACGGGACGGTCGCGCGATTATAGGAGAGCGCCACCCGGCGTGGCGCCGCGGCCGCCGGACGTGCGCCTCCTGCCCCCAAGCATTCGCCGGGGAGCCCGGGAGTCAAGCGAATATTCGACAAGGGCGGGCGCCGGGAGTGGGGAGTGGGGAGTGGGGAGTGGCAGAGGCCCCGGATCCTGGCGGTCAGTCGTGCCACTCCCTACCCCCAACTCCCGCCCTTCCGGTTCTCCGTCACCCCAGATTCGGCGCCAGCCGCCGCCGAGCCGCGTCGAGCGTGATCCCGTCGCGCCGCGCGAAGTCGGCCAGCTGGTCGTCGCCGATGCGACCCACGGCGAAATAGCGCGCGTCCGGATGGGCGAGGTAGAAGCCGGAGACCGAGGCGGCGGGCCACATCGCGTAGCTCTCGGTGACGCTCATCCCGGCCGCGGTCGCGTCGAGCAGCTCGAACAGCGGCGCCTTGACCGCGTGGTCGGGGCAGGCCGGGTAGCCCGGCGCCGGCCGGATGCCCCGGTATTCCTCGCGGACGAGCGCTTCGTTCGGCAGCCGCTCGTCGGGCGCGTAACCCCACAACTCCGTGCGCACGCGCCGGTGCAGCCACTCGGCGAACGCCTCGGCGAGCCGGTCGGCGATCGACTTCAGCATGAGCCCCGAGTAGTCGTCGCCCGCCGCCGCGAACTCGGCGAGCTTCCTCTCGATGCCGATGCCCGAGGTCACGGCGAACGCGCCGACGTAGTCGCGCGTCCCCGCGGGCGCGACGAAGTCGGCGAGACACAGGTTGGGCTTGCCCGGCGGGCGCTCGGCCTGCTGGCGCAGGTTGCGCCACACGAGCGCGGGCGTCGCGCGCGACTCGTCGGTCCACAGCACGATGTCGTCGCCGTCCGCGTTCGCGGGCCAGAAGCCGAGCACCCCGTTCGCGACGAGCCAGCGCCCGTCGATCGCGCGCTTCAGCATCGCGAGCCCTTCCGCGCGCACGGTGCGCGCCGATTCGCCGACCACCGGGTCGTCGAGGATCGCCGGGTAGGGCCCCGCGAGCTCCCACGCCTGGAAGAACGGCGCCCAGTCGATGCACTCGGCGACGGCCGCGAGGTCGACGTTGCGCAGCGCCCGCTTCCCCAGGAACGTCGGCGCGGGCGGCGCGTAGGCGCTCCATTCGGCCCGGAAAGCGTTGGCACGCGCGCTGGCGAGCGGCACGAGCGTCGGCCCCTTCTTGCGTGCGTGCTGCTCGCGTATGCGCTCGTAGTCGGCCGCGACCTCGGCGACGTAGGGCGCGCGTTGCTCGTCGGAGACGAGGCTCGTCGTGACGCCGACCGCGCGCGACGCGTCCGGCACGTAGACGACCGGCCCGGCGTAGTGCGGCGCGATCTTGACCGCCGTGTGCACGCGCGACGTCGTGGCGCCGCCGATCAGAAGCGGCACCGAGAATCCCTCGCGCTGCATCTCGGCGGCGACGTGCGCCATTTCCTCGAGCGAAGGCGTGATCAGGCCCGACAGGCCGATCGCGTCGGCCTTCGACTCGCGCGCCGCCTGCAGGATCTTCTGCGCGGGCACCATGACGCCCAGGTCGACGACGTCGAAGTTGTTGCACTGGAGCACGACGCCGACGATGTTCTTGCCGATGTCGTGCACGTCGCCCTTGACCGTCGCGAGGACGACCTTGCCCTTCGAGCGCGCCGCCTCGCCCGACAGGCGCTTCTCCTCCTCGATGAAGGGCACGAGATGGGCGACCGCCTGCTTCATCACGCGCGCGCTCTTGACGACCTGCGGCAGGAACATCCTGCCCGCCCCGAACAGGTCGCCGACGACGTTCATGCCGTCCATCAGCGGCCCTTCGATCACCTCGATCGGGCGTCCCCCGCGCGCGGCGATCGCGGCCCGCGCCTCCTCGGTGTCCTCGACGATGAACGTCGCGATGCCCTTGACCAGCGCGTGCGACAGGCGGGACGCGACCGGCGCGTCGCGCCACGCGAGGTCCTCACCGGCGTCCTTCGCCTTGCCCTTCACCGTCTCCGCGATGGCGACCAGACGCTCGGTTGCGTCGGCGCGGCGGTTGAGCACGACGTCCTCGACACGCTCGCGCAGTTCCGGGTCGAGCTCGTCGTAGACGCCGAGCTGGCCCGCGTTGACGATGCCCATCGACAGGCCGGCGCGGATCGCGTGGTAGAGGAACACCGTGTGGATCGCCTCGCGGACCGGGTCGTTGCCGCGGAAGCTGAACGAGACGTTCGAGATGCCGCCCGACACCAGCGCGCCGGGCAGGTGCTCGCGGATCCAGCGCGTCGCGCGGATGAAGTCGAGCGCGTAGTTCGCGTGCTCCTCGATGCCGGTCGCGACCGCGAAGACGTTGGGATCGAACACGATGTCGTCCGCCGGGAAGCCGACACGGCCGACCAGGAGGTCGTAGGCGCGCCGGCACACGGCGATGCGACGCTCGTAGCTGTCGGCCTGCCCCTGCTCGTCGAACGCCATCACGACCGCCGCGGCGCCGTAGCGTCGCACGAGCCGCGCCTGGCGCAGGAACGCGTCCTCGCCTTCCTTGAGCGAGATCGAGTTGACGATCGGCTTGCCCTGCACGCACTTGAGCCCGGCCTCGATCACCTCCCACTTCGACGAGTCGATCATCACCGGCACGCGCGCGATGTCCGGCTCGCCGGCGACGAGGCTCAGGAAGCGCGTCATCGCCGCCTTGCTGTCGAGCATCGCCTCGTCCATGTTCACGTCGATGACCTGCGCGCCGGCGGCGACCTGCTGGCGCGCGATCTCGACCGCGCCGGCGAAGTCGCCGGCGAGGATCAGCCGCGCGAACGCGCGCGATCCGGTGACGTTGG
>DASTCK010000002.1:0-3487 GCA_035711225.1 Casimicrobiaceae bacterium | reverse complement strand
GGCGACACGTGCACCCGCTCGGCGACCTCCTGGTTGGTCAGCGAGGCGTCACGCTGGAGTTGATCGAGCAAGCGCAGGTCGATAGCATCCAGCTCCATGGGATAATTCAATCACAACACGTCGAAAGACGCAATATTATTGCCAACAGAGCAATCTGTGCAATTTACCTCCTCAACTCGCCGCAAGAAGCATGAAAAATGCGGAGCGCCGGAGGTAGGCTACCCTCCTCTGTGCTATGAACCCTGACACCTGATGTGCGGCATCGTCGGCGCGGTCAGCCCGCGCAACATCGTTCCGATCCTCGTCGAGGGCCTCAAGCGCCTCGAGTACCGCGGCTACGACAGCTGCGGCGTTGCCGTGCACCAGGAAGGCGGCCTGCGCCGATCGCGCAGCACTGCCCGCGTGGCCGAGCTCGACGCGCTGGTGAAACGCGACAGTGTCGAAGGCGGCACCGGCATCGCGCACACGCGCTGGGCGACGCATGGCGCGCCGGCCGTGCACAACGCGCACCCGCATTTCTCGCACGGCCCCGGCGCCGACGCGATCTCGACGCGTCCCGGCCGCATCGCGCTCGTCCACAACGGCATCGTCGAGAACCACGAGACGCTTCGTGCGAAGCTCGAAGCGCGCGGCTACGTCTTCGCGAGCCAGACCGATACCGAGGTGATCGCGCACCTGATCGACCTCCACTACGAGGGCGACCTGTTCGACGCGGTGAAGCGCGCGGCGGTCGAACTGACCGGCGCGTACGCGATCGCCGTGTTCTGCCGCGACGAGCCGCATCGCGTCGTCGGCGCGCGGCTGGGCTCGCCGCTGGTGCTGGGCATCGGCGAGGGCGAGACCTTCCTCGCGTCCGACGCGATGGCGCTCGCCGGGGTCACCGAGCGCATCGTCTACCTCGAGGAAGGCGACGTCGCCGACCTGCAGCTCGGCCGCCACTGGATCGAGCACCGCATCGACGGCAGCGACCGCTACCAGCGCGTGGACCGCGACGTGAAGCGCGTCGCGGCGTGGACCGGCGCCGCGGAGCTCGGCCCTTACCAGCACTACATGCAGAAGGAGATCTTCGAGCAGCCGCGGGCGATCGCCGACACGCTGCAGGGCGTCGAGGGCATCACGCCCGACCTGTTCGGCGACACGGCGCACCGCGTGTTCCGCGAGGTCGACTCGGTGCTGATCCTCGCGTGCGGGACGAGCTTCTACGCGGGGTTGACCGCGAAGGTGTGGCTCGAGGCGATCGCCCGCATCCCGACGCAGGTCGAGATCGCCAGCGAATACCGCTACCGGGAAAGCGTGCCGAACCCGAAGTCGCTGGTCGTGACGATCACGCAGAGCGGCGAGACCGCCGACACGCTCGCCGCGCTCAAGCACGCCCGCTCGCTCGGCATGGAGCACACGCTGACCATCTGCAACGTGGCGACGAGCGCGATGGTGCGCGAGTGCAGGCTGGCCTACGTGACGCGCGCGGGCGTCGAGATCGGCGTCGCGTCGACCAAGGCGTTCACGACGCAGCTCGCCGGGCTGTTCCTGCTGACGCTCGCGCTCGCGCAGGTGCGCGGCAAGCTCGACAGCGCGGGCGAGGAGCACTACCTGACAGCGATGCGCCACCTGCCGGTGGCGCTGCAGGCGGCGCTCGCGCTCGAGCCGCAGATCATCGCCTGGGCCGAGCGATTCGCCTCACGCCAGCACGCGCTGTTCCTCGGCCGCGGGATGCACTACCCGATCGCGCTCGAAGGCGCGCTGAAACTCAAGGAGATCAGCTACATCCACGCCGAGGCCTACCCGGCCGGCGAGCTCAAGCACGGGCCGCTCGCGTTGGTGGACGCCGAGATGCCGGTCGTCGCGATCGCGCCCAACGATGCGCTGCTCGAGAAGCTCAAGAGCAACCTGCAGGAAGTGCGCGCGCGCGGCGGCGAACTGTACGTCGTCGCCGACCGCGACAGCGCGATCAGGGCCGAGGACGGCATCCACGTGATCCGGCTCCCCGAGCACGCCGGCGCGCTGTCGCCGATCCTGCATGTGGTGCCGTTGCAACTGCTCGCATATCACGCCGCGGTGATCCGCGGGACCGACGTCGACAAGCCGAGGAATCTCGCGAAGAGCGTCACGGTCGAGTAGTCGGCGGGCGGGAGGCTCGCCGCGCGGACCGGCTTCCCGACCGCGTCGCGATCCGGAACGCGTGCCGCGCCCGTGCGGTGCTAGCATGGTCGCGGTGCCGTTCGTCGCGCGGGAGGAAGCAGCATGGACCGCAGGGCGTTCGTTGCTGCGCTGGCCGGCAGCGTGATGCTGCCGCTGCCCGCCGGCCTGCTCGCCCAGGGACAGGGACCGGTGCGACGCATCGGGTATCTCTCCGCGTTCTCGCGCCCTGACATCGAGACGTTCGTCGTGCTGCTGCGGCCCGAGCTCGACAAGCTCGGCTGGACGGAAGGCCGCAACCTCGTGCTCCTCGAGGTGCGGACGACGGAAGGCAGGAACGAGCGTCTGCCCGCGCTCGCCGCGGAGCTCGTCGCGCAGCGACCGGACCTCGTTCTCGTGCAGAGCGCACCGGCCACTCGCGCGATGATGCAGGCGACGACGTCGATTCCGCTGGTGATGATCGGCGTGGGCAATCCGCTCGAGACGGGGGTCGTCGCCAACCTCGCCAAGCCGGGCGGCAACGTGACCGGCTCGGGCTATCTCGCCGACGAATCCATCCTCAAGCTGCTGCAACTCCTCAAGGAGGCGGTCCCGCGCCTGCGGAGCGTCGCGCTCTTCGTCAATCCCAGCAACGAAGGCGCGGCTCCCCTGGTGAAGCAATTCCGCGCCGACGCCGCGTCCCAGGGAATGCGGGTGCAGGTCGTGGAAGTCACGGGACCTGCGGATTTCGACGCCGCGTTCGCAGCCATCCTCCGCGAGGGCATCGAGGCGATCCTGCTTCCCCCGGAACCGCTGATCCGCGGGAACCGCGCCGCGATCTCGAGCTTCGCCCTGGCGCACGGGCTGCCGCTGGCCATCACGGGCAGCAGCATCTACCTGTCGCCAGGCGCGCTGATGAGCTACGGGCCGACGACCGCCCAGTACGCGCAGCTGACCGCGCGCTACATCGATCGCATCCTGCGGGGCGCGAAGCCCGGCGACCTCGCGATCGAGCAACCGTCGCGATTCGAGCTCGCGATCAGCGTCGCGACCGCGAAGGCGCTCGGCCTCTCCCTTTCCGACGCATTGCTGCAGCGGGCGGACCAGCTCCGCTGATCGAGCCGACGCGGTCGTTGCGGTCGGTCGCGTCGACGCCGCCGTGCCGTCACTCCGGCTTGATGCCCGCGTCCTTCATGATCTGGTGCCACTTCGTACCCTCTCGTGCGATCATCGCGCCGAACTCGGGCGCCGGCGTCCAGCGTGCCTCGACGCCGTTGGCGACCATCTGCTGCTGGACGTCGGGCTTCTGCATCACCTTGGCGATCTCGGCCTGGAGGCGCGCGATCACGGCCGGCGGCGTGCCGTTGGGCAC
>DASTCK010000001.1:0-5553 GCA_035711225.1 Casimicrobiaceae bacterium | reverse complement strand
GAACAGCCGAGCGGTCGGATACCAGCGCGTGGTCGTGCCGTCGAGGCCCCAGCGCCAGTCGGGGACGTGCGCGAGCATCACGAACAGCGGGCGGCCCAGCGCTCCGGCGAGATGCGCGGTGGACGTGCACACGCTGACCACCAGGTCGAGCGCCGAGATCAAGGCGGCCTTGCCGTCGAAGTCGTTGCGCTCGTCGACGAGGCGCAGCGCGCGCGCGGCGGGCACCGCGGGAATCTGGTCCTCGCCGTCTGCGCGCTGGAGCGAGTACCAGGCGATGTCGTCGCGCTCGAGGAGCGGCGCGAGCGCGGCGAGCGGGCAGCTGCGGCGCCGGTTGTTGACCATGCGTGGGTTACCGGCCCACGACAGTCCGACGTTCAGGCGCTTCTTCCCGCGGGCGAGGCGCTCCCGGATCGCTTCGACGCGCGAGCGATCCGCGAACAGGTAGGGCGGGTCCGGCCCTTCGCCGAGCGGGTCGATGCCGAGCGCGCCGGGAATCGACATCAGCGGAATCCACGCGTCGCAGGGCGGGACGTCCTCCATCGCGACGACGTCGGCGACGCCGGGAACGGTGCGCAGCAGCGTCGCGATCGGCGGGTGGGCGCGCACGATCACCCGCGCGCCGCGCTCGGCGAGCGGACGCGCGAATCGGACGAACTGGAACATGTCGCCGTAGCCCTGCTCGCCGTCGACGAGCAGCGTCGTGCCTTCGAGCGGACCACCGCGATAGCGCGGAATGCCCGGCAGCACGGTGGCGAGGCCGAGCTCCGGCAGCTCGAGGCGCGCCTCGTAATCCTCCCACGCGTCACGGTGCCCCAGTGCCAGTCGCGCCATCGCGCGATTCCATCGCGCGGGCGCGAACGTGGCGTCGAGCGCGAGCGCACGGTCGTACGCCGCGATCGCCTCGTCGTGACGATGCTGCTCGACCAGAACGAGTCCCAGGTTCGTCCACGCGCTCGGTTGCGGTCGGATCGCGAGTGCGCGCCGGTGCGCGCGCTGCGCGTCGTCGAAGCGGTCGACGGCCGCGTAGGCGAGGCCGAGGTTGCTGTGGAAGTCCGGCTCGTCGGGGCGCGCTTCCGCGGCGCGCTCGAGCCGCGGAAGCGCGCCGGCCCAGTCCCGGCGCTGCATCTCGATCACGCCGAGGAAATGGGAAGCGTAGGGATGGTCGGGGTCCACCGAGAGCGCGGCGGCGTAGGCGCGCTCCGCCTCGTCGAGTCGCCCGGCCTGGTGCGCGGCGATGCCCTCGCGCGCGAGAACGTCCGCATCGTCGCCCCGGGACGTGCCGGCGGCAATCGCGCCGTGGCAGAGCTTGTAGCGCTTGCCGCTGCCGCAAGGGCAGGGATCGTTGCGTCCGACGGCGGGCCGCCGGTCGTTCGCGTGACTCGATTCGTCCCGAAGGCGGCGAGCCTCGGCGTGGTCCGGCTGCACGAGCAGCAGCCGCGCGGCCGCCGCGTGGGCCGCGCGCCCCATCCCCATGGCCGCGCAATTGCGCATCAGCGAGAGGAACTGCGGCGAGCGCGCGATCGCATCGGAGAACGTCGGCACGAGCGAGACGATCTCGTCCTCGGGCAGCACGCGGCAGAAATTGAACAGTCCGTGGAACCCGAAGGGCTTGCCGACGGGATAGGCGACCTCGAAGGAAAAGCGGGCCGCCACCTCGGGCGGCGCGAACACGATCCCCTGCGTCTCGAGCCACGCGCGATGGTGGACGCCGATCGTCTCGTCCTCGTTGCCCTGGAGGCGGACCTCCGGCGACGCGAGCGCCTCGAGCAGACGTCGTGAACGCAGCGAGAAACCGCCATTGCCGACGCGGCGGTCGGGGGGCCCCCAGGGCCACGGCGCGCCGAGGTAGTCGAACGACAGGAAGTCGTCGGTCCACGCCTGCGGGTTCACGACGTACCCGTCCCATTGGACGACCAGCGCGTGCGACGTGCCGACGTGCGGCGCGAGCCCCTTCAGCATCAGCGTCGAGTAGTCGTCGCGCGAGGCGAGCGGCGCGATCGCGCGCACCTCGACGGCGTCCGGCAGTGCGAGGCCCGCATCGACGCGATCAGTGAGGAACAACGCCTTCCCGAACCGGACACCCGCGCAGCAGCGCGCGAGCGCACGCGCCGCGAGCGCGTGATTGAGCGTGTCCGCGCATACGAGCGTGACGTCGGGCAGCGAGAGCATCGTCACGCGGCCTGCGAAGCGGTCTCGCCTTCGGGCTCCGGCTCCGGCTCCGGCGATGGCGCGGCGACCGGCGCCGGCTGGCGGGGGGACGGCAGGATGGCGATCGCCATCCACGCGATCGCGAGCGGCGCGAGCACGAGCACCGCACGGTTGAGCCCCAGGGAATCGGCGCCCCACGCGCGGACCGACGGGAACGCGGCGAGCATCGCGATCCAGATCGCCCCTGCGGCGACGATCAGCGTCAGCGGCGCCATCCGTTCATCGATCAGGCGACGTCGCTCGAGCGCGGCGACGCCGACGATGCCCAGCGCGAGGAGGTGCCAGTTCGCGAACAACACGCTTTCGACCGCGAAAGTCTCCCACACCGGCGCGTAGGCGAAGGACACCGGGCCGATCGCGAAATGCGGGAAGCGGGCGGCGATGCCGACGACCGCCAGCGCGAAGACGACGAGCGCGATGCCGATGCGGCGATGGAACGCCGGCCCGAGCACGGCCGCCGCGAAGCCCGGCAGCGCGACGACCAGCCACACCCAGCCGGACTGCTTGCAGGTCCCCACCAGGACGAGCGCGGCGACCGCCGCGACGGCGTCGACCGGTGCGCGCGTCGCGATCGCCCGCAGGCCCGCGAGCGTTCCGAGCGCGAACGCGGCGGCGAGCGGAAGATCCGCGTAGCCGGCCAGGGCGACCTGCGTGCCCAGCAATGGCAGCGAGCCGACGAGCCACGCGGCGACGAGTGCGTGCAGCGGCGCCGCGCCGCGCCGCCGGACCTCACCGTAGACGACCAGCACGAGCGCCAGCAGGAACGCCACCCACGGGAGGGCTGCCGCGGCATCGTCCCAGGTGCCGCCGGCGGTCGCGACCCAGGCCTGGAGCAGGGGAAGCGTCACGGGTTGGTGCGGGCCGGCGTCGAACCACACGGCGACTGTCGACGTGTTCCACGCGCCGGTGTCGACGAACGGGACGATCGTGCGCATCGCGAAGAACGTCTTCGCCTTGGTCGCCCAGACCGACCAGGCATCCCACGCGTAGAGCGGGCGCAGCGCCGCTTCGCTGGCGAGGAGCGCGACGCGCAGCGCGATCCAGGCGAGCAGGGCGAACCATGCGACGCGGACGCCTCGCGTCGCGTCCGCGAGGCGCAGCGTCGCGAGCGATTCCCGCCACGCCAGCGCGTGCAACGAGCCGCGTCGGCGTGCGAGGGCCGCACAGGCAACGGCGATGGCGAGCGCGGGCGCGCCGATCGGCACGACGCCGAAGGGAACGCCGATCGCGGCCTCGGCACGCATCGTCGCCGTCAGCGCGATCACGCCGACGAGGAATCCGGCGCCGATCAGCCAGGGCAGGCGGCCCCTCTCGCGCTCGCCGCCGGCGCCCGGCAGGCACGCCGCGAGCAGCGCCGTGCCGAGGAGCAGCACGACGGCCAGCGCGACGATCGACCAGACGAGCGTCATCGGCTCACCGCACGGCGAACAGCGCGGACCCGCGCTCGACCAGCAGCGCGGTGGCATCGACCTCGACGCCGTTGTCGAAGCGCACGCTGCCACGGGCCGCGTCGAACTGCGCCCCGGGCCGTCGCCAGACGAGCACGTAGTCGCCGGGTCTCAGCATGCCGGGCGCCGGAGCGATGTCCCGCGCGGGCTCCCACCAGGCGCGGTGCGGCAACAGATGCCACCCCGCGCGACCGCGGAAGTAGTGCGCCTGCGCGAGCACCACGATGCGTTGGGGGCCCTCGGGCAGCAGCGCCTTGGCCTTGTCGACGAAGGCGGCGAGCTCGCCGTCCTCGGCAGCGCGCGATCGCTCGTCCGCGGACTTGCCGCCGTAGCGTTCGACCGTCTCGGCCACCTGGCGAACCAGGTTCGCGCTCCATCTCAGGTCGAGCGCGAGCCAGGCGACCACGAAGACGAGCGCGGCGAGGGTCGCTACGCCGTGTGCGAAGCGGGCGCGGAGCAGCCAGCGCATCCCGAGCACGAGCGCGAAAGCGACGAGTGCCGCAATCGTCAGCGGAATCGGAAGCGGCAGGTTCTGCACGGCCGCACCGCCGGTGACGCCGTTGATCGAGGTGCCGGTCCACGGCTCGTAGCGGAACCATTCGCCGGCACGGTCCGCGAGCAACTGCTGGAGGCTCAACGGCTTCGCCGTCACGCTTCGCACGCGGACCGTCGCCCCCGGAGCACGGATGGCCAGCGCCAGCCCGGTGATGCGCCCCAGCCAGTCGCCATCGTCGCCGAGCGACAGCGACCGCAGCCGGCCGTCCTCGACGACCAGCGGCCGGTTGTGCACGCGCCGCGGCGTCCAGTCGCTGTTGAACAGGAGCCGGACGTCGGCGTCCTCGGGAAGTCCGCTCACGTCCCACGCGATCGTCGCGAGGTCGCGCGCCCGGAAATCGGTCGGCAGCGCCACGATCAGCACGTCGTTGCCCACGCCTTGGGCGAGCAGCGAGCCGCCTTCGAACCGGCCGAGGCCGCGCGAGACGTTCATCTTCGCGGCTTCGTAGGTTCGGGCTGCCGCGCTCGTGACGAACGAGCCGCCGTTGATCGCGACGTAGCCGGCGATCACCACGGCGCATCCGATGGCGAAGGCGACGAGCGTCGCGACGACGGTCAGGTCGCGTGGGCCGGCGCCGCCGGCCGCGGATGCGGTCGCTGCAAGCGTCCCGGCGGCGGGTGCCACGCCCGCGGGGGGCGGGGACTCGCCGGGCAGTACCGCTATACCGGCGTCCGCCGCTTCGACGGGCCTGATCGCCGCGCCGGGGGCGTCGTCGATGGGCGGCTCGCCGCTGGCGCTCGGCGCGGGGCCGTCGGCCGAAGCGTCGCGGGACGGAAGAGGGGGTTCGTTCACGTCGTGCGGAAGGCGCGCCGGAGGGCGCGCTGCCGTCGATTGTAGCGGGGCGACTCGTGGGCCCGGCGTCGTGTGCAACCGGGTGCTTCCGCGAGCGATCGGAACCGCCCGCGTCGCGCGGTCGTACGGGTTCGGCGTCCGTCCGGCAACGCTTGGGGCCTCGAGCGGGTGTTGACCCTCCCCCGTTTCGTGCTAGAATCGCGCCTCTTTGCTACCGCCAGCCGAAATGCGGTTTCGACGGCGTGGCGGGGCCGCTCTTTAACAATTCGCAATCGATAGGTGTGGGCGCCGTTGGGGGTGCCTGTCTGGTGCCGTCCTTCGGGGTGGTGCGGGGTGGGGATTCACAAGCTGGTGCTCACACGACGCTATGTGCGGATGGGTGTTCCCGGGGCTGCGAGGCTTTCGGGGTGCCGATCCGTGTCCCGTCTTCGGACGGGGCGTTCGAGTGAGTCTTGGACTGAAAGTAATTGCCAAAGATCAACTGAAGAGTTTGATCCTGGCTCAGATTGAACGCTGGCGGCATGCTTTACACATGCAAGTCGAGCGGCA